>DASTIG010000079.1:0-19490 GCA_035717785.1 Candidatus Limnocylindrales bacterium | reverse complement strand
GTTCTCGCTCCAGCGGACGTGCCCGTGGGCCTCGGACCGTTCCAGCCGATCGGCCGGATCGGTGGCCACCACGCACCGGCCACCCAACACGACTTGTGGCTCTGGATCAACGGCAGCTCGCAGGACGTCGTCTTCGAGCACACAAGAGCGGCGGCCGAGGCGATCGACACCGTCGCTCGGCTCGCCAACGAGCAGGTCGCCTTCGTCCATCGCGACAGTCGGGACCTGACGGGCTTCCTCGACGGCACGGCCAACCCGAGTCTTCTGGACGCGCCACTTGCGGCGCTGGTCCCAGACGGACAGCCGGGCGCTGGCGGAAGCCATGTGTTGGCCATGCGCTGGGTACACGACCTCGATGCCTTCGAGGCGCTGCCAACGGAAGAACAGGAAGGGATCTTCGGTCGGACGAAAGCCGACAGCCTCGAATTGGCCGATGGTGCCAAGCCTCCGACCGCCCACATCGCGCGCGTTGAGATCGAGGATGCCGCCGGGGTCGAACTGCCGATCTACCGCCGAAGCGTGCCCTACGGCACGGTCGCCGAACATGGCCTCTACTTCGTCGCTTTCTCCGGGGATCGCTCTCGCTTCGACACCATGCTTGGGCGTATGTTCGGGACGGGTGACGATGGGTTGCGCGACCGCTTGACCGATTTCTCGCGCCCCGTCAGCGGCGCGTACTACTACGCCCCTCCGCTGAACGTCCTCGCGGATCTGCCGATGTCGGCTGCCGACGACCAGCGGGTTGCCGTCCCGGCTGATCCGGCGAGTCGACGCGTTGGTCGCGCCTAACTGACGTCGATCGTTCCGTCCATCCCGGCCTCTTTGTGGCCGCCGATCGCGCAATAGAACTCCAGCTGTCCGATTTCCCCCGGCGTGATCGCGACGGCGACGGTCGCGTTGGCAGGAAGCTGCACATGGATGTCCAGCGCGTCGATGTCAAACGAGTGGGTGATCGAATCGCGGTTCTCGACAAAGAGGCCCAGCACGTCGGATGAGGACATCGAGTACGTGGTCGGCAGGAACTTCGTCTCCTCGGCCACGAGAGTGGCCGAGGTCGTGGGCGAGGCGGCAAGCTGGCTTGCCCCGGCCCCGGCGGCCCCCGCGAGGAGGCCGGTCGCGACCGCTCCGATCGTGATGCCGCCGACGATCGTTGCTGCCAGGCGTGCCCGAGGACCACCGGCTCTTGATGGATCGCCCGCCGCGCGATATGCGATCGCGCCCGTGACGACGAGCACAAGGGTCGCGACCACCATGACGATGGACGCCGGAAACAGCGTATCCGCCGGATGCGTGAGCGGATAGATGAGGTAGGGCGCGTTCAGGAGGACGAAGACGACTGCCGGGATCGCCAGCACTGGCCACAGCCAACGCCGTCGTGCCGCGGACGGCAGGAATGTGGTGACCGCCGCGCAGAGTGCGAACACGATCGCGAACGCCCCGACGAGCACCAGGACCGGTAGCACGTCATTTGGAGCCGTGCTCAGGGCCGGCAGGAAGGCGACCACGATCACGTCCAGCACGGCGATCACCAGCACCCAGTAGGAGATCGCGTACACGGTCATCGCGAATGTCTTGCTTCTCATGTCTCGGATCCCTCCCTGGGACCGTGCGATCCGCCGGCCCTGCCTCGTGAGCGCGGAGCGCGGACTTGGGGCAGACAGGCGGCGGGCGCGGCCGGTTTTCCGGCCCCCTCGCGCCGCGCCGCCTCAGGAGATGGCCGTGACGGTCCCCCAGATGGCGAGCAGCGCCGTGGTCACACCACGGCTTCTTCCCGCTTGTGCAACGCTACGAGCGGATCCAGGTCGAGGGCGTCGAGGACGTCCTGTGATGCCTCCGCGACCCTGCCGCGAGTCGTCGCACGGAGCGTCGCCGTCCGCACCCCGCCAGCCGACGCCGCTCGTTCCCCGACCACCGCACCCGGCCCGATCTCCGCCACACCGCGGCCGTCGACCTCGACGACGAACATGCCATCGAGGATGAGATAGACCTGTGTTCCAGCCTCGCCCTGGGTCATCAACGTCTCGCCGACCGCGATCTTGCGGATCGCAGGCTTGTCGCCGCCGTGCATGATCAGGCCCGACAGCCGGCGCTCGAGGACGGACTCGACGCTGGTCACGACCGCCTCCGAGTCATAAGCCCCCCAAGGCGTGTGATCACCGAACGAGTCGTTGAACCAACGCGTGAAGTCCACCACCCCGGACTTCTCGACGAGCTTGCCGTCCTCGCCGTAGATCCAGTGCCGTGGGAACGGGCTCGCCCCGACGAGCGCGTGGGATGACGTCCCGTCGGCATTGATCGTTAACGACAGCGTCGTCCATGCGATCGACGGCCAGAACTGGGCGTATGGCTTGCGTGGCACGGGCCGCGGCGTCGGGATCCCCATCCGACCGCCGATGCTCTGCTCGAACCGGACCGCGCTTGCCGAGACCTCGGGCTCCTTCTGGATGTCGGGGAGCTGGACCGCCGGGAAGCGGATCGCTGCCGGGCCGACGCGCACCGTCGTGGCGCCGATGCGGCCCCCACCCAGGTAGCCCCGTCCGACGATCCGGCCATCCTCGACGTCGATGTAGGCGCGCAGCTCGTTCGCTTCCCGGAACCGATCGGTCGAGCGGAGCTCGTCGAGATCCATGATCCGATCCGGCGGCGGCTGGTCGTAATGGGTGATCCCGAGCTCGAATGGGATCTTTGACAGCCCCTCGATAGCCTCCGATGGGATCCACGAGATCGCGGTAACGCTTGACTCAAACCGCGTGCGGGTCATGGTTCACGTCCCTCCCTTGTCGGCGAAGCCAGGCAAGGGTCACCCGTGATGAGCCCGAGGTCATGGGGTCTGCGTCCCGGCTCACCCGGGAAAGCACGGCAGTCAAGACGGAGAGCGCTCAGTCGGCACGTCGTCGCCTAGCGTGCCGCCGTGCTGGTCGCCGGCTTGGTCGTCGTAGTTTCCACCGGCTGCGCGACGTCCCGCGCGAGCCATGCTTCGCGGGCCATGAGGATCGAGACGAGAAGGATCGCGAACCCGTTCACCGGATGCAGGGCCGCGATCGTCGGGAAGTCCGAACGGAGGACGATGAAGATCGACTGGAGCGCGAACATCACCCACAGCGCGAGGGCGTAGAGCACCTGGCGGCGGCCCAGCCGCCCGACGGCCGCAAGCACGAGGAGAACGATCGCCAGCATCCCCAGCATGTAGCCCCATCCGCTGTGAGCTTTGAACAGCAGCGTGCTTTCGAACACGCCGCGGCCGGCCAGGAAGACCTGGAGCACCACACCGGCCACGAAACCCCACGACAGGACCAGGTGGGCTCGACGGATCCAGACCATCGCACGACCTCCGCTCCTCGAAGAAGACCGCCGCCGGGCGGCGGGGCTGTCCGGTGAGTCGTACCGCGGATCCTGTCCCGGTGCGGAGAGGTTCGAGTCCCGACGGACCCGGGAAACATGTCAGTCGGTCGCGGCCACCGGAGGGCGGTCCGCGACGTGGACGAGCTGGGTCCCCCGTCGGGCGACGGTCCATGCCAGCCAGAACACGAGCAGCGCATTGACGGGATGGAACGCCGCAACCACAGGGTTTTCCCGACGCCCGGCCGCTAGTTCCGGTTGGATCCCGGTCACCACGACCAGTGCGATCGACAGGAGGAGCGTCCGTCGATCCACCTGGGCCACGACGGCGAGGATGACGAGGACGACAGGCACGAGCGGCAAGTACCAGCCGAGATAGCCATGGGGGGTGAAGTCGGTCAGCTTGAACAGGCCCGCGCCCGCCAGGAAGACCTGGATCACGACCGCGAGGACGAACAACCAGCAGGCGACCGCGAAGGCGAGTCGCCGGAGACTCATGGATCGCCGACGACGCCGTCCTGCCCCTGCAGCACCCAGGCGGTCGCACGTCGGGCGAGCAGCAACGCCAGGCCGAAGATGGCTAGGGCGTTCACGGTATGGAACGCGGCGAGAAGCGGGAACTGATCCTTGAGCGAGGGGAGCACAGTCTGGGCGGCGAACAGCAGGAGCAGGACCAGGGAGATCCACCTCAGGTCCTTCGGCGCCCGGGCGAGGCCTGCAAGCAGCACCAGGACCGGGGCCAGCCATCCGTAGACGTAGGCGAAGTCGCGATGGATGGAGCCACCAAGGTCGGCGAAGATGTCGAGTCCGACCAGGATCGTCTGGACCACCACGGACACCACGAACAGCCACGCGGCCAGCACGAATCCAAAGCGGGCTGGTCCGATTGCTCGGAAGGCGTCTGCCATCGTCAGATCGTCCCGGCGCGAGCGTCCCGTCGTCACGGGACGAGCGTCCCGTGATCGTCGGGAAGAGCGATGCCGAGCCCGCTCATCCGTCGGACCGGCGCGGCCGGTCGACCGGGACGCCGAGCCCCGCCTCGCGGGCGCGCACGATCGCCTGAGCGCGATCGACGACCATGAGCTTGCTTAGGATCGTGCTGACGTGGTTACGAACCGTCTTGACGCTGATGCCGAGATGCAGAGCGATCGAGGCATTGCTGGCCCCCCTGGCGATCTCCGCGAGGACCTCGCGTTCGCGATCGGTCAACTCGGGGAACGGCTGGACCCCCAGCTCCCGGGCACGCGCGAAGAACCCGACCATCCGTTGTGCCACGCCTGCTCCGAAGATCGCCTCGCCTCTCCCGACCCCTTCGATGGCTCGCAACATCTCCTCGTGGCCCGCGTCCTTGAGCAGGTAGCCACGCGCCCCGGCGCGCATCGCCGCGAAGATCGATTCGTCGTCGGCGAACATCGTCAGGATGAGAACGGCTGAGGCCCAGCCGTTCGACGCGATCTCGCGGGTCGCTTCGATCCCATTGCGACCCGGCATCGCGAGGTCCATCAGGACGACATCCGGCCGGACGGCGCGGGCGAGCTCGATCGCCTCGTCGCCGGTCGTCGCCTCGCCGATGAGCTCGATACCCGGTGACGCCTCGGCGAGCGCTCGGAGTCCATCGCGCACGATGGGATGGTCATCGGCGACGACGAGCCGGATCGGAGCCGTCACGATGGTCGCGCGATGCCCAGCGGCAGCCGAGCGAGCACCCTTGTGCCGCCGCCATCGGGTGCTTCGAGGCTGAGGCTGCCACCCAGCTCGTCGGCTCGTTCGCGCATCGATGCCTGGCCGACACCGGGCTGAGCGTTCGCCGGGATGCCGATCCCGTCGTCGGTCACCGACAGGATGAGCGTCTCGCCGTCCACGGCGACCCTGATCTGCGCGCACGCGGCGTGGCTATGACGGGCGGCATTGGTCAATCCCTCGAGCGCGATCCGGAGTGCCGCGACCTCCACCGCGGCAGGGAGTGGCGGCAACGAGTCGGGGGCCTCGAGCGAGACGCGAAGATGCCGGTCCGGGGACCCGCCATCGAACGTCGCGACCCGTTGCCGGAGCACGCCGACCAGGCCCAGCTCGTCGAGTGCCGGGGGACGGAGATCGCGTGCCATCCGCCGGATCTCATCGATCATGGCGCGTGCGTCGCCCTCGAGGTCCTCGAGGAGCTCGCCGGCGCGAGCCGGTTCGGACGCCATCATGCTGCGCGCGGCACCCATCTTCATCAGCGAACCGGCCAACGCCGGCCCGAGCTCATCGTGCAGATCCCGCCGGAGGCGTCGACGTTCCTCCTCGCGCGTCGCCACGAGCTCCTCGCGGGAGCGCCGCAGATCGCCGGTGAGACGGACCGCCTCGACGGCCGGCCCGGATTGTCGAGCCAGGTCGGCGAGCAGGCGCAGGTCGGCCGGGCTGAACGGCTCGTTCGCGGCGCGCGGAACGACCACGAGTCGTCCCACGGAGCGACCGCGATAGACGATCGGCAAACGGACGGGTTCGCGCGGACCGCCCACGTCGATCGGCGCAGAACCATGCGCCGCCTCTGCCCGCGTCTCACCATCGCGTTCGAGCTCGATCGCCACGTAGGGCGATCGCATGGCCTCGGCCACGGCCTCGACGAGCGTCGGGAGGACCGTCTGGGGGTCCAACGAGGCCTCGAGTCGTCGACCGAGGCGACGGAGCGCCCGGTCCGGGTCGTCGCGATCGCCGTACATCAACCGGTTGACAGACCTCTGCATGCGATCGCGGAGCGGCAAGGCCACCACCGCCACAGCCCCGGCGCCCAGAAGCGCCACGGCGTATGGCGCGTCGCCCGGGATGAGGCCGCCGATGAGCGTGACCGTCAACGCATATGTAAGGAGGATGCCGGCCGTCAACCCGCCGTAGACCAGCGATCGATTGACGATGCTGTCGAGGTCGAACAAGTGGTGGCGGCTGACAGCCACCCCGAGCGCGATCGGGAATGGCAGCGCGAAGAGCGCCACGGCGCTACGCGGAACGAGCGGCTCGACGCCCATCAATTCCGGACCGAACCAGAACAGGAGATTGGTGATCGCGGCCAGTGCGGTGGCTCCTGCCAGCCAGCGAAGTTGCGACCGGCTGACGGGGTCGGCGAGCCGGAAGTAGCTGTAGCCCATCAGGATCACCGCCGTGACGATCACGACGACCTGCTGCACGGCCTGGCCGCTCCTCCACGCACTCATCGCGGGCAGGGCGCCGCCACTCGTGAGGCCGACGCCGAGGGTCAGGAGGAGCAGGGCTGCGATCGGCACCAGATAGGCGATCGTGATCAGGTGGCGGCGACCCCTGACGAATGGGTGGGGGCGCGGGAACACGAGCGCGAAATGGAGCGCGCCGCACCAGAACACCGTGTAGGCGACGCCCGCGGCCGCCATATACAGCCAGAACCCCGAAGCCGTCGCCAGGTCCGTGACCTGCAGGCCCAGTGCCCAGGGGATGGTGCTGGCGAACATCCCCGTCCCCACGACGAGCAGGGCGCGGGCAGCCGGTTCGGCGGGGCGGCGCGCGAACAGATAGACGCCGACGATCTGCATCGAGAGGGCAAGGACGACGACGCCCCAGTCTTCGGCCAGCGCGGTGATCGGATCAAAGGGGGTGGCAGTCACGATGAGCTCGAACGGCCTCCCCCCGCGATCGATCGTGTAAGCGATCGACTCCCCGTCGCGGATGATCGGACGCGGAACTCCCGGGTCCAACAGGAGACCCGCCCAATGACTGACCGATCGCCCCAGCATCGTGGCCACGCGATCGTCGGGTTCGATCGGCGTTGAGCCCGCGTCGCCGGGACGTGGTTCGACGGTCACGCCGACGGCGCTGTACGGGTTCCCGGATCCATCGAGCGCTGTGCCGTCTGACGGAGTCGCCAGCCGGTACGCGGCGAAAGCCACGGCTACCGCGAGCATGGCCACGACGACAGCGGACAACGCGAGACGCTCGACGTCCACCCGTGGGACCCGCTTTGCAGGTAGGATCGAAGCGCCGATATCCATCGACTAGCTCGACTCCCGAAATGTCACCGCCTGGGTCAGTCTACGGGTTCGCCATCATCGCGCCGTGTCAAAGCCATCGGCCTGCGTCCGAGCAGCTAGAGGCGTCTCAGACAGCCCACGGCGGCTGGGTGGGCCCCGGAAGCCCCAATAGCACGTTCGGGGGTGTTTGACAAGATGCAAAATCGCGGTACCATACCCCTTCTGTGAGCGCGGCCCCCCATTTCTCCTTCCTCCTCCGTCAAGGAGCGGTACTTCATGCTGTCTAACGCTGAGTCGTCGACTCGCGCCGTGACCCCCTCGGGTCGCATCTCGTACGCCCGTATCGACAAGAAGATCGAAGGCGTCAGCTACGAGAAATTCGAGATTCCCAATCTCATCGAATTGCAGCTCGATTCGTTCAGCTGGTTCGTCGAGAAGGGCCTGCGCGAGCTGTTCGATGAGATCAGCCCGATCAAGGACTTCACCGGCAAGGTCATGGAACTGCAGTTCCTCGACTACGAGTTCGGTGAGCCCAAGTACTCCGAAGAGGAGTGCCGCACCAAGGACCTGACGTTCAGCAAGCCGCTGTACGTCAACGTCGAGCTCCTCATCAAGGAGACCGGCGAGATCCAGCGCCAGCGCGTGTACATGGGCGACTACCCCTGGATGACCGACCAGGGCACGTTCGTCATCAACGGCGCTGAACGGGTCGTGGTGAGCCAGCTCGTCCGCTCGCCGGGCGTCTACTACAGCGAGGCGGAGGACCTGGCGTCCGGCCGCATGCTGTTCAGCGCGAAGGTCATCCCGAACCGCGGCGCCTGGCTCGAATTCGAGACGAACAACAAGGACCAGCTGTGGGTCAAGGTCGACCGCAAGCGCAAGATCGCGGCGACGACGCTGCTGCGCGCCGTCGGCTACGAGGAGAACGACGCGATCACCGCGCTGTTCAGCTCGATCGACACGGACGCCGACCATCCCTTCATCGCGAGCACGCTCGACAAGGACCTGACCCACACCCAGGCCGAGGCGCTCATCGAGGTCTACAAGAAGCTGCGCCCCGGCGACCCGCCCACCGGCGAGAACGCCCGTCAGCTGGTCGAGAGCCTGTTCTTCAACTTCCGCCGGTACGACCTTGGTCGTGTCGGTCGCTACAAGTTCGACAAGAAGCTCGATGTGGTCGCGTCGCGCATGGGCCTCGAGCTCGAGCGTGAGCAGCGGACGATCACGAAGGAAGACATCGCCTCGATCGTCGGCCACCTCATCGAGTGCAACCGCGGCCTCCATCCGAAGGACGACATCGACCATCTTGGCAACCGCCGCATCCGCGCCAACGGTGAGCTGATCCAGAACGCATTCCGGATCGGCCTGTTGCGCATGGAGCGCGTCGTCCGCGAGCGGATGACGATCCAGGAGATCGACAAGGCGACCCCCAACGCTCTCATCAACATCCGCCCCGTCGTGGCGGCGATGAAGGAGTTCTTCGGCGGCAGCCAGCTGAGCCAGTTCATGGACCAGACGAACCCGCTCGCCGAGCTGACGTCGAAGCGCCGGCTGTCGGCGCTCGGCCCGGGCGGCCTGTCGCGCGAGCGCGCCGGGTTCGACGTGCGCGACGTCCACCACAGCCACTACGGCCGCATCTGCCCCATCGAGACACCGGAAGGTCCGAACATCGGCCTGATCGGGTCGCTCGCGACATACGGCCGCATCAACAGCTACGGCTTCATCGAGACCCCGTACCGCAAGGTCAAGCGGACCGTCGGCTACGACGAGACCGGCCTGACCCAGTATCAGGCGGGCCAGGACCTCGTCTCGAAGAGCGGCTCGGTCGTGCTCAAGGCCGGCGAGTCGTTCACCAGCGCCGCAGTCAGCGAGCTCAAGAAGCAGAAGGCGCACGCCTTCCCGATCCGTCCGGTCGTGACCGACGACATCGAGTACCTCCCCGCCGACGAGGAGGAGGAGCACGTCGTCGCGCAGGCCAACGCGCCGCTCGACGAGGAAGGCCACTTCGCGGCCGACCGCATCCCGTCCCGCTATCGCGACACGTTCCCCGAGGCGCGCCCCTCGCAGATCGAGTACATGGACGTGTCGCCCAAGCAGGTCGTCTCGGTCGCCACGGCGCTCATCCCGTTCCTCGAGCATGACGACGCCAACCGCGCGCTCATGGGTTCGAACATGCAGCGCCAGGCCGTGCCGCTCCTCGAGCCGGAATCGCCGATCGTCGGCACCGGCATGGAGGAGCGTGCCGCCCGTGACTCCGGACAGGTCCTCGTCGCCACGCGCGGCGGTGTGGTCACCAGCGTGACCGCGCAGCGCATCGCGGTCGAGACCGACGCCGGCGAGCTCGACGAATACCGCCTCCAGAAGTTCGTCCGATCCAACCAGGGGACGTGCATCAACCACCGCCCGATCGTCAACGTCGGGGACCGCGTGGCCGATGGCCAGGCCATCGCCGACTCGAGCTCGACCGACATGGGCGAGCTGGCGCTCGGCCGGAACGTCCTCGTGGCGTTCATGAGCTGGGAGGGCGGCAACTACGAGGACGCGATCGTCATCAGCGACCGGCTCGTGCGCGACGACCTGTTCACCAGCATCCATATCGAGAAGCACGAGATCGAGTCGCGCGACACGAAGCTCGGCCCCGAGGAGATCACCCGGGACATCCCGAACGTCGGCGAGGAATCCCTCAAGGACCTCGACGAGGAGGGCATCGTCTACATCGGCGCCGAGGTCCGTCCCGGCGACATCCTCGTCGGCAAGATCACGCCCAAGGGCGAGACCGAGCTGACCGCCGAAGAGCGCCTGCTGCGGGCGATCTTCGGTGAGAAGGCCCGCGAGGTGAAGGACAGCTCGCTGCGCCTGCCGCACGGCGAGCGCGGCAAGGTCGTCGAGGTCCGCGAGTTCCGTCGCGAGCTCAACGACGACCTTCAGCCAGGCGTCAACCGGCTGGTCCGCGTGTCGGTCGCCCAGAAGCGCAAGATCTCGGTCGGCGACAAGATGGCCGGCCGCCACGGCAACAAGGGCGTGATCGCCAAGATCCTGCCCGCCGAGGACATGCCGTTCCTGCCGGACGGCACTCCGGTCGACATCATCCTCAACCCGCTCGGCGTGCCGAGCCGGATGAACATCGGCCAGATCCTCGAGACGCACCTCGGGTGGGCCCTCCACAAGAAGGGCCTCAAGGCCGCCACCGCCGTCTTCGACGGGGCGACAGAGGCGCAGATCCAGGACGAGCTGCGCGACGCCGGCCTACCCGAGAGCGGCAAGATCGAGCTCCGCGACGGCCGCACGGGCGAGACGTTCGATCGGCACATCACCGTCGGCTACATCTACATGCTCAAGCTGCACCACCTCGTCGAGGACAAGATCCACGCGCGCTCGACCGGCCCGTACAGCCTCATCACCCAGCAGCCGCTCGGTGGCAAGGCGCAGTTCGGCGGTCAGCGCTTCGGCGAGATGGAGGTCTGGGCACTGGAGGCCTACGGCGCCGCCAACATCCTCCAGGAGCTGCTCACCGTGAAGTCGGACGATGTCCTCGGACGGGTCCAGACCTACGAAGCCATCGTCAAGGGGGAGGAGATCCAGCCGCCGCGGGTCCCCGAGTCGTTCAAGGTCCTGATCAAGGAGCTCCGCAGCCTCGGGCTGAACGCGGAGATCCTGGACCAGAACGAGGAGGAGATCCCGCTCGCGGAGGACGACGCCTCCGGATACCTGCTCCCCGATCTCGGCGGGATCAACCTCGCCGGGTTCGAGGATTGATCGACATCACCGTCACCCGCATCTACCCACCGTTCCCGCGGGGTCGCGTCCCGGCCGACTCGACCCCGCTCGCTCACGGTCCGCATCACGTCGCCGAGCCACGCGGTGACGTGGAGGAGAACCATGCTCGAGGTCAATAACTTCAGCGCGATCCGTATCTCGCTCGCCAGCCCGGACCAGATCCGGGAGTGGTCGAAGGGCGAGGTGACGAAGCCCGAGACCATCAACTACCGGACGCTCAAGCCGGAAAAGGACGGTCTCTTCGACGAGCGCATCTTCGGTCCGACGAAGGACTGGGAGTGCTATTGCGGCAAGTACAAGCGGATCCGCTACAAGGGGATCATCTGCGACAAGTGTGGCGTCGAGGTCACCCGCAGCAAGGTCCGCCGCGAGCGGATGGGTCACATCCAGCTCGCGAGCCCGGTCAGCCACATCTGGTACTTCAAGGGCACGCCGAGCCGGCTCGGCATCCTGCTCGACATCAGCCCGCGCAACCTCGAGCGGATCCTGTACTTCGCGCTGTACATCGTCACCCACGTCGATGAGGACGCGCGCAAGCGTGCGCTCGCGGCGATCGAGGAGGAGGCCGAGGGGCGCGGCGGCAAGGCCGGCGAGCGACTGGCCGAGCTCGAGGACGAGCTCCGCTCGAAGGTCAACAAGCAGAAGGACGAGCTCAACGAGGAGCTCGCCCGGACCAAGGCCGACCTGGAGAGCCAGCGTGCCGCACGGACCGAGGAGATCGCGGCCGCCGCGCAGGCGACCGAGGCGCTCCTGTCCGAGCTCAAGACCGGTGTCGCGGAGGACGCCATCGCGTTCGCGCCGACAGGCGAGGTCATCGTGGCCGCGGGTGACAAGGGCGGCAAGGAGGCGACCGCGCGCCTGCGCAAGGTCGTCGCCGAGTACAGCGAGCAGGTCAACGCCGACCTCCAGCAGCGCGAGGCCGACGAGGCGCGCGCTGTCGAACAGAAGATCGCCGATCTCTCGAGCGGTGTCGACGACACGCTCCAGCACGAGCGCGCCGGTCTGCAGGAGCAGGCGCAGGGCCTCAAGGACGAGCTGCGCCAGCGGCGCGACGAGCTCGAGGCGATCAAGCCGATGCAGACCATCGGCGAGACTGAGTTCCGGATGCTTGACGAGAAGTACGGCTCGACCGCCAAGAGCGGTCGCGTGTTCGGCGCCGGCATGGGCGCCGAGGCGGTGCGCGAGATCATCAGCCGGATGGACCTCGAGGAGCTGGCACGCTCGCTCCACGTCGAGGTCCGGACCAGCTCAGGCCAGCGGCGCAAGAAGGCGATCAAGCGGTTGCGCCTCATCGAGGCGTTCCGCCGGAGCGGCACCCGCCCCGACTGGATGATTCTGTCGGTGCTGCCGGTCATCCCTCCTGACCTGCGACCGATGGTCCAGCTCGACGGCGGCCGCTTCGCGACCTCCGACCTGAACGACCTGTACCGGCGCGTCATCAACCGCAACAACCGGCTCAAGCGACTGCTCGAGCTCGGCGCCCCCGAGATCATCATCCGCAACGAGAAGCGGATGCTCCAGGAGGCGTGCGACGCGCTGATCGACAACGGCCGCCGCGGCCGGGCGATCGCGGGCACCGGCAACCACCGCCTCAAGAGCCTGTCGGACATGCTCAAGGGCAAGCAGGGCCGGTTCCGCCAGAACCTGCTCGGCAAGCGCGTCGACTACTCCGGTCGATCGGTCATCGTGGTCGGTCCGGAGCTCAAGCTCCACCAGTGCGGGCTGCCCAAGAAGATGGCGCTCGAGCTGTTCAAGCCGTTCGTGATGCGCCAGCTCGTCGAGAAGGGCTTCGCGCACAACATCAAGAGCGCCAAGCGCATCGTTGAGCGCGTGCGGCCGGAGGTCTGGGACGTCCTGGAGGACGTCATCAAGGACCACCCGGTCCTGCTCAACCGCGCCCCCACGCTGCACCGCCTGGGCATCCAGGCGTTCATGCCGGTCCTCGTCGAGGGGTCGGCGATCCAGATCCACCCGCTCGTCTGCACGGCGTTCAACGCCGACTTCGACGGCGACCAGATGGCGGTCCACGTGCCGCTCTCGACGGCCGCCCAGGAAGAGGCGCGGACGATGATGCTGTCCACCGCCAACCTACTGTCGCCGGCCGACGGCAGCCCGGTCGTCGCGCCGACCCAGGACATGGTCCTCGGCTGCTACTACCTGACGATGGACGCCACGACGACCAAGTCGAAGAAGCCGGTCCGTTCCTTCGGGTCGGAGGATGAGGCGATCCTCGCCTATCAGCTCCGCGAGAAGACCAACGCCGCGCTCCACGAGGTCATCGACGTCGAGGTCCAGTCCTGGGACGCGGAGACCGAGGCGCTCCGCACCGAGAGACGGCGGACCACGATCGGGCGCGTCATCTTCAATCAGATCCTGCCGAACCAGCTGCGCTTCCATGACACCGTCATGAAGCGGAGCGATCTCAAGGAGCTGGTCGACCGCTGCTACCGCGACCTCGGTCCCGAGGAGACGGCACATCTGGTCGACGGCATCAAGAGCGTCGGGTTCGAGTTCGCGACCCGCGGCGGGATGACGATCGGCCTGTTCGATATCGAGATCCCGAAGGACAAGGCCGAGCGCCTCGTCGCCGCCGACGACAACGTCGCGGAGATCGACCGCCAGTTCCAGCGCGGCCTCATCACCGAGGACGAGCGCTACGAGCAGGTCGTCGGCGTGTGGCAGGAAACGACGGCCAAGATGTCGGACGAGATGATGAAGTCCCTCGACCCGACGGGTCCGGTCACGATGATGACCGCGTCCGGCGCCCGAGGGAACAAGGGCAACATCGGCCAGCTCGGCGCGATGCGCGGCCTCATGGCCGACCCCTCGGGGCGGATCATCGACGTCCCTGTGCGGAGCAACTTCCGCGAGGGGATGACGGTCCTCGAGTACTTCATCTCGACCCACGGCGCACGCAAGGGTCTGGCGGACACCGCACTGCGGACCGCCGACTCCGGGTACCTCACCCGGCGCCTGGTCGACGTCGCCCAGGACGTCATCACCCGCGAGGACGACTGCGGCACGGAGGAAGGGAGCTGGATCATCCGCTCCGAGTCGAGCGATGAGAAGGGCGCCTTCCAGCGCCGGCTCACCGGCCGGCTCGCCGCGGCAGCCCTGCCCGACCCCACGGTCAAGACCAAGAAGGGCGAGGACGCTCCGATCCTCGTCGAGCGCAACGAGATGATCTCCGAAGAGGTGGCGGCACGCATCGACGATGCGGGCATCGACGAGGTGCTCGTGCGCTCGCCTTTGACCTGCGAAGCGCGTTACGGCGTCTGCCGTGCGTGCTACGGGCGCAACCTCGCCACCGGCGACATGGTCGGCAGCGGCGAGGCGGTCGGCATCATCGCGGCCCAGTCGATCGGCGAGCCCGGCACGCAGCTGACCATGCGGACGTTCCACACCGGCGGCGTCGCCGGTCTGGACATCACCGCCGGCCTGCCGCGCGTCGAGGAGCTGTTCGAGGCCCGGATCCCCAAGGGCAAGGCCGAGATCAGCCACATCGACGGGATCGTCGAGATCATCCGTGGCGACGGCATGACGAAGGTCAAGGTCGTCTCGACCGAGGTCTACGACACGTCGCTCGCGGTGCCGAAGGGCGCCGAGCAGCTGGCCGCTCCCGGTGACACCGTCACCCTGGGCCAGGTCGTCGCGCGATCGGGCAAGAACGGCTCGACCGTCGAGGTCACGGCGCCTGTCGCCGGGTTCCTCGTCAAGTCATCGGACGGACTCGCTGTCCGCGCCGAGGACGTGGTCGAGCGCGAGTACCTCATCCCGCACAACGCCAAGCTCCTCGTGGAGAACGGCCAGCCGATCCGTGCCGGCGATGCCATCACGGACGGGCCGATCAACCCGCAGGAGTACCTCGACACCCGGGGCAAGGACGCCGTCCAGCGCTACCTGGTGAAGGAGGTCCAGAAGGTCTACAAGAGCCAGGGCGTCACGATCAACGACAAGCACATCGAGATCATCGTCCGCCAGATGCTCCGCAAGGTCCGCATCGATCAGCCGGGCGACGTCGATCTGCTGCCGACGGAGCTCGTCGACCGGCTCGAGTTCGAGGAGCACAACAACCACGTCCTGGCCGAGGGTGGCGAGCCCGCCACGGCCCAGACGGTGCTGCTCGGCGTGACCAAGGCGTCGCTCAACACGTCGTCGTTCCTCGCCGCCGCGTCCTTCCAGGAGACAACCCGGGTGCTGACCGAGGCCGCCATCAACGGCAGCAAGGACCACCTGATCGGGCTCAAGGAGAACGTGATCATCGGCAAGCTCATCCCGGCTGGCTCCGGCGCACCGGCGAACGTCGCGGCCCGCAAGGCGCGCGAGCGCCAGGCCGCCCTGGAAGCCCTCGCCGGCGAGGCCCTCGAGGGTCTCGGCGAGGCGGAGTACAACCCGTTCCTCGAGGACGGGCGTGGCGCCGACCGCGACGAGGAGACCGCGGGTCTCGCACTCGCGGCGGAGATCGCGGGCAAAGACGGCGATGGCGACGACGACGGGGAGGCGGCCAACCCCTTCCTCGTCGGGGACGCCACTTCGGCCGAGCCCGAGGCTGAGCCCGCGGACGCGGCCAACCCGTCCACGGCTGACGAGGCCGAGAAGGAAGACGCTCCCGCCTGACTGCGGAGCCGCTGGAAGCCTGATCCGTGACCCCGGGGTGACCCGGGGTCACGTTCACGTTCCGGGTCGGATCGGGTTACGAGCGTCTCTGAGCACGACATTGTCGCCGTGGGTGGCGCATTGGCAACAGCCGTGTGGGGTCGATCGCCCACACGACATCAGACCGCATCCTGGGAGATCCGGCGTGCTCGTTCATCCCGGCAGCGTCGCTGAGCGCGACATTGTCGCCATGAGCGACGGGACGTGGCTGGTGTGCTTCCCAGTCGGCACGGACGCCGCGAAGGTCACGACAGTTCGCCGCTCGGCGGCGGATCGTGCGTCCGAGGCACTCATCGGCGTCGAATCGGGTCCGCAAGCGACCTTCGGAGCCTGTGTGCAGACTGGGAAGCACTATCCGGGCTGGTCTGGACCTCCAGCGCCCGCCTCGCCGCACGTTTGACACTGATTCCGGGCCCCCGATATACTCCCCCTTCGTGGCCTCGGGAGGGGTCCGCCTTCGGCGCCTGCGCCGACGCCCATTCCGCCACCATCACTCACACCACCGGTCCCGGCCGGACCGCCCTGCGGGGCGTGACCGGCGACGCTGGACCGCCCCGCGGTCGGTGCCGACCGCCCTGCATCGCCAGAAGTAAGGAGTTGCGTCTTCGTGCCGACGATCAGCCAGCTCGTGCGTCACGGTCGCCAGCCTAAGGTCAAGAAGGTCAAGGCGCCCGCCATGCGCAAGAACTGGAACAGCCTGCGACGCCGTCAGGTGTCGATCCCGGGCGCCCCGCAGAAGCGTGGCGTCTGTCTCCAGGTGCGCACGATGACGCCGAAGAAGCCGAACTCCGCGCTGCGCAAGATCGCGCGCGTGCGGCTGTCGAACCAGATGGAGGTGACGGCCTACATCCCGGGGATCGGCCACAACCTGCAGGAGCACTCGGTGGTGCTCGTCCGCGGCGGTCGCGTGAAGGACCTGCCGTCAGTCAAGTACCACATCATCCGCGGCACCCTCGACGCTGCCGGCGTGCGCGATCGAAAGCAGGGTCGCAGCAAGTACGGCGCGAAGGCCAAGTAGCATGCCGCGCCGAACGAGCATCCCGCGCAAGACCAAGTACGAGGTCGTGCCGGCCAACCGCATCACTCACCGGTTCTCCGTGAAGCTCATGAAGGGCGGCAAGCAGAACCTCGCCGAGCGGATCCTCCGCCAGGCCCTCGCTCGCGCCGAGGCGCAGGCCGGCCGACCCGGGCTGGAGATCCTCGAGGCGGCGATGCGCAACGCCACCCCCATCATCGAAGTCAAGCCGCGCCGCGTCGGTGGGGCGACCTACCAGGTCCCGGTCGAGATCCGAGGCGATCGCCGTCTCTCGCTCGGCGTCCGCTGGCTCGTCCAGGCGGCTCGCAAGCGCAGCGGCAAGAGCATGAGCGAGAAGCTCGCCTCCGAATTCGTCGATGCCATGAACGGCCTCGGCGCGGCGGTCAAGCGACGAGAAGACACGCACAAGATGGCCGAGGCGAACCGCGCCTTCAGCCATTTCAAGTGGTAGACCCGGGAGCGTAGGGAAAACCGTGGCACGACAGGTTCCGCTCGCGAAGACGCGGAACATCGGAATCATCGCGCACATCGACGCCGGCAAGACGACCGTGACCGAGCGGATCCTCTTCTACACGAAGAAGATCTACAAGATCGGCGAGGTCCACGAGGGCGCCGCGACGATGGACTGGATGCCCCAGGAGCAAGAGCGGGGCATCACCATCACCGCGGCCGCGACCACCGCGTTCTGGGGCGACCATCGTATCAACATCATCGATACGCCCGGGCACGTGGACTTCACGGTCGAGGTCGAGCGCAGCCTTCGCGTGCTCGATGGCGCGGTCGTCGTCTTCGACGGCGTGGCCGGTGTCGAGCCGCAGTCCGAGACGGTCTGGCGACAGGCCGATCGGTACGGCGTGCCTCGCTTCTGCTTCATCAACAAGCTCGATCGGACCGGCGCCGACTTCTGGCGCGGGGTCGAGTCGATCAAGGAGCGCCTCGGCGCGAACGCCGTGCCGATCCAGATCCCGATCGGCCGCGAGGACCAGTTCCAGGGCGTCATCGACCTGGTCGAGATGAAGGCCGTCTACTACCGCGACGACCTCGGCAACAAGATCGACGTCGTCGACATCCCGGCCGAGCTCCAGGCGGAAGCCGAGCAGCACCGCCACGTCATGATCGAGGCCGTCGCCGAGATGGACGACGAGCTCACCCACAAGTACCTCGAGGGCGAGGAGCTGACGATCGCGGAGATCAAGCGCGGTCTTCGTCTCGGCACCCTGACCACCAGGATCGTCCCGGTCCTGACCGGTTCGGCGCTGCGCAACAAGGGCATCCAGAAGATGCTCGACGCGGTCGTCGATTACCTGCCCTCACCACTCGACGTGCCGCCCATGATCGGCCTCGATCCGAAGTCCGGTGCCGAGGTCCTGCGCACTCCCGACGACAGTGAGCCGTTCAGCGCGCTGGCGTTCAAGATCGCGGCCGACCCGTTCGTCGGCAAGCTCGCGTTCTTCCGCGTCTACTCCGGCACCCTCAAGGCCGGCTCCTATGTCCTCAACACCACGAAGGGCAAGAAGGAGCGGATCGGCCGCATCCTCCAGATGCATGCCAACCACCGCGAGGAGATCGACACGGTCTACGCGGGCGACATCGCCGCGGCCGTCGGTCTGAAGGACACGTTCACCGGCGACACGCTCACCGATGAGGCGCACCCCGTCCTGCTCGAGTCGATCACGTTCCCCGAGCCGGTCATCGAGGTCAAGATCGAGCCGAAGACGAAGGCCGACCAGGACAAGCTGACGGTCGCGCTCCAGCGGCTTTCCGAGGAGGACCCGACCTTCCGGGTCCATACCGACCCGGAGTCGTCGGAGACTCTCATCGCCGGCATGGGCGAGCTCCACCTCGACGTGCTCGTCGACCGCATGGTCCGCGAGTTCAAGGTGGCCGCCAACATCGGCAAGCCGCAGGTCTCCTACCGCGAGACGATCCGTCGCGCCGCCGAGGGCAACGGTCGCTTCGTCCGCCAGACCGGCGGCAAGGGCCAGTACGGCCACGCCGTCATCAAGCTCGAGCCGGCCGAGAAGGGTGCGGGCTATGAGTTCGTCGACAAGATCGTCGGCGGGACGATCCCGCGCGAGTTCATCAAGTCCGTCGACCAGGGCATCCGCGAGAAGCTCGAGACCGGGATCTACGCCGGGTACCCGGTCGTCGACGTCAAGGTGACGCTGTTCGACGGGTCCTACCACGAGGTCGACTCGTCCGAGATGGCGTTCAAGATCGCGGGTTCGATGGCGGTCCAGGACGCGTTCAGCAAGGCCGATCCGGCCATCCTCGAGCCGATCATGCGGGTCGAGGTCACGATGCCGACGGAGTTCATGGGCGACGTCATCGGCGATCTCAACAGCCGGCGCGGCCAGATCGAGGGCATCGAGTCCCGGATGGGCACCGAGGTGGTCCAGGCGTTCGTCCCGCTGGCCCAGATGTTCGGGTATGTCACGGACCTGCGGAGCATGTCCCAGGGCCGCGCCACGTCCTCGATGGAATTCAGCCACTACGCCGAGGTGCCAGCCAGCCTGGCCTCGGAACTCGTCCAGAAGTCCAAGGTCTAGGGAGCACAACCACGATGGCCAAGAAGAAGTTCGAGCGCACCAAGCCGCACGTCAACGTGGGCACCATCGGCCACATCGACCATGGCAAGACGTCGCTCACCGCGGCGATCACCAAGTACCTCGCCCTGAAGGGTGAGGCCGAGTACCGCGCGTTCG
>DASTIG010000078.1:0-13297 GCA_035717785.1 Candidatus Limnocylindrales bacterium | reverse complement strand
GCGCCCGGCGCCCGGTCCAAGCGCCCGATCGCCATCCGCTCGACTTCCGCCCAGTCGACGAGCCCTTCGCGCGCCCGCCGCTCCATATGGCGCCCGACGATGGTCGCCGCCGCGCCCAGCGCAGAGCCGATCAGGATGCCGGCCTGCCAGGCGCGGTCATCGCGCCATGTGGAGTCGGTCCGGCGCTTCGTCATCGGGCCAGCGCTCCGAGCTCGATCGCCTCGACGGACACGAAGTCGGGGCCGAACAAGCGGCCCGCGACGGCCGCGAACCGCCCCGGGTCGCCCGTGGTCAGCTGGACATGGGCCGGCTGACCGTCGACCGGAGCGCCGTCCGCGTGCGCCTCCAGTCCGTTGACACTGAGAAGTTCGGCGAGCGCGGAGGCCGTCGCCGTCGCGGAGTCGACGATCGCAACCTGGTTGCCAGCGAGGGCGGCAATGAGCGGCCGGATCAGCGGGTAATGCGTGCAGCCGAGGAGCAGAGTGTCGATCGCCGCGCCCGGCGGGCGTGGGAAGATCGACTCGCCGTTGGCATCGCGCTCGCCGACGAGGGGCGCCAGGGCATCCGCCACCGTCGCCTCCGCGAGCGGACCGCTCAGATCCCCCGACTCGACGAGTGGCACGAGCGCGGGCGTGGCGTGCTCGTATACCTCCACCGCCGGGTTCTCGTCCTTGATCGCGTTGAAATATGCGTGTGACCGGATCGTTGCCGGCGTCGCGATGACCCCGACCCGCCGGTTGCGCGTCGCGAGCGCGGTCGCGGCCGCACCCGGCCGGATCACCCCGAGCACGGGCAAGTCGTATCGACGCCGGAACGCGCCCAGACCGACGGCCGTCGAGGTATTGCACGCCACGACGAGCGCCTTTACGTCGCGCTCCACGAGCGCGTCCAGCGACTCGGTGGAGAAGGCCAGCACCTCCTCGTCGGGGCGGATGCCGTACGGCGCACGGTCGTTGTCCCCGAGATAGACAGTCGATTCGCCCGGCGTCCGGCGGATGATCTCGCGCAGGACCGTCAGGCCACCGACGCCGGAATCGAAGACACCGATGGGACGCGGATCCGTCACGGCCTCGGCCTAGCGGCGCCCGGCGGCCACGGGAACGCGGGCCGCGCCGAGCAGCTCCGATGCCACGCGCATGATGTCCTGGCTGACAGGCGCCGAGGGGTTGGCCAGGATGAACGGCACGCCCTCGTTGTTGGAGCGGACGACCAGCTGCCCGTCGGAGTTGACGCGGTGCTCCGGGATGCGCCCGAGCGCCCGGTGGAGATCCTCGGGATCGATGCCTCCTGAGCTGTCCGCGCGGTTGACGAGATAGCGCACCTTCGACGCCGGATAGCCGATCGAGCGGAACGTATCGGCCATCGCGATCGTGTTGTGGATCGTGGTCGAGTCGTACGTGACGATCTCGATGATCGTGTCGCTCGCATCGAGAAAGCCAAGGTTGATGTCATTGATCACGCTCGACATGTCGATCACGATCGAGCTGTAGACGCGTCGCAGCAGCGACAGGACCTTGTCGACGTCGCGCGTCGTGATCATCTCGGCCATCTCGATGCGCGGCGGCGCGAGCAGGATGTCGATGCCCGATGGGTCGCGCCACAGAACGTCGGTCAGGTCCGACTCAGCGATCCGGTCGGTCGGCAGGTCGAGGATCGACGGTGCGTCCGCGGGGACCTTGAGCAGCGATCGCAGGTCGCCGAACTGCACGCTGCCGTCGATCAGCACCGTGCGCTGCTCGAGCTGAGCCATGGCGACGGCGAGGTTGAACGCGATGGTGGTCTTGCCCACGCCGCCCTTCGGCGCGAAGACCGATGTGACGCGCGCCACACCGACGGGCGACGAAAGCGCGTGGGCCTTGCGCACGCCGGAGATGCGGTTCAAGAGCTCGAAGCCGGAGAACGGCATCGACAGCACGGCGTGGACGCCCTTCGCCGGATCGACCTGGACCGGGTTCTGCGGGACCGTGAGCACGATGACCGGAACATTGAGCCCGGCCGCGTGGATCTGCTCGACGAGCTTCGGGCCCTTGAGCCGGCCCTGCAGCAGGGCGTCCACCATCACGACGTCGGGCCGGAGCTGACCGATCTGCTCGACCGCCCGCCCGCCGTCGGTGAGCACGTCGAGCAGCTTGACCGACTGCTGGGCGTTCAGGAGACCGCGGATGTATTGGGCGACCTGGGGCACGTCCTCCACGATCAGGAGGCGCGTCTGGTCGCTGCTCGAGCCGCTCGACATGGGGCTCGACGATACCACGGTCCCCGCACGCGGCCCGAGTGGGAGAGCGGCCGGATCAGGACCGTTCAGCGATGAGGACCGCGCGCTCCGCGCCGGGACCGATAGGCCCGAGATCGTAGCCACCCGCGACCAGCTCCACCCGCAGCCCGGCCTCTTCGGCAAAGGCGCGCAGCTCATCGGCGGACACGAGGCGCAGGTGGTCCTGGCGGATCCAGCGCGTCACCGGCCCGCCCTGCGTCGACTCGTCGAAGATCGACGTCAGCGCGATCGTGCCGCTTGCCGCGTCGTGGATGGCGGAGCCGGACTTCGTCACGAGGTTGCCGGTCGCGGGATCGGGGCGGATCCACTCGAGGATGAGGCGACCGTCGTACCGACCCAGATCGTCGCCATCGGGCAGCCACACGTCGACCGCTGCGAGCCCGCCCGGCGCGAGGTGATCGGCGAGCGTCCGGATGGCCTTGAGCTGGGCAGCGCGGGTGGGCAGCAGCATCAACGAGTTGAGCGCGATGAATGCGAAGGCGTAGCGACCGGCATCCGGGAGGTGGACATCAACCAAGTCGGCCTCGACCAGCTCGATCCGCTCGCTCGGGAGGCCCTCGACCGTGGCGCGCTCACGCGCTCTGTGCAACATCGACGCGTCGACGTCGACGCCGGTCACGCGGTGGCCCGCCACGGCCAGCGGGACGGCGAGCCGGCCGCTGCCGATGGCGAGCTCGAGGACGGGGCCGCCGGCTCGGTCGGCGAGTGCGCGGTACAGGTCGAGGTCGCCCGGATCGCCCTGCACGTCGAGGTCGTACAGGCGCGCGAGCGCGCTGGCGGTGGCGGGATCGGCCTGTTCGATCAACCCGCTGCCGGCTCCCAGCGCACGGTCCCCCCGGCCGCCTTGCGGACGGCCAGCGCGCTGATCGCCTCGAGTGCGGCGCGGTTCGCCGCCATGGCCGTGGTCTCCGCGTGGTCGTACGGCGGCGACACCTCGACGACGTCCATCCCGGCCAGCTCGACCGCACCGACGATCTGGCGGACGGCTCGGAGGACTTCGCGGGTCAGCATGCCACCGGGCTCCGGAGTCCCGGTTCCCGGCGCCAGGCCCGGGTCGATGACGTCGATGTCGAGGCTGAGGTAGATGCTGTCGGGCCCGTCGAGCGCCTCGTCGATGGCCTGGGCCACGACCGCCTCGGGGCCGCGCTCCTCGATCTCGCGCATGAAGTGGTAGCGCAGGCCCTTCTCCTTCATCCATGCGAACGTCTCGACGGGCGGCCAGTAGCCGCGCAATCCGACCTGGACGAAGTTGCGGCCATCGACTGCACCCGATTCGATCAGCCGGCGCATCGGGGTGCCGTGGCCGGCGAGGACGCCCCAGTCGTCGTTCGCCGTGTCGGCGTGGGCGTCGAAATGGACGATGCCGATGCTCCCAGGACGGCGCACCTCCGCGACCGCGGATGCGGAAGGCCAGGTGATCGAATGGTCACCGCCGAGGATGATCGGGATCGCCCCGGTCTCGGCGACCTCGCGCACCTTCCGGTAGATCAGCGCGTGCGCACGCTCGATCCAGGCGGGGATGATGTTGGCGTCGCCAGCATCGACCACGTCGAGGACCTCGAACGGCTCGACGTCAAGCTGGAGCGAGTTGACCGAGCCCGACGTGTATTGCGCCTGGCGGATCGCGCGCGGCCCGAACCGCGCACCGGAGCGGTGGCTCACCGCATCGTCGAACGGCGCGCCGATGATCGCGACATCCGGCTTCCGGGCGCGGAGCTCGGCGGCATCGGTCACCCACGGCAGCTTCATGAAGCTGACCGCACCGACGTAGGTCGGCAGGTCGTAATCGGCGTAGGTCTCGTACTCCGCGTCCCAGCCGTTCAGGACGGCGAAGTCGGGGTCGTGGGGGCGCTCAGCCACGTGATCCTCCGGAGACGGAGGCGGTCGGATGTCCGGGCCGCGTGCGGGAGTCCGTCTCGATCCGGGGCGCCGCCGGTTCGCGATCCGGCGTCCAGCGGGGCGCGCCGGGGCGATGGTACACCCCGGCTGCGGCTCAACCGGCCCGGAACTCCGCCCATGCGCGCTCGACCTGCGCCGGGTCGAGGTAGAGGTCGACGGCTGTCTGCGCGATCAGCGTGGCGGCCAGGAGCGTCGTCTCGTCGGCGCGGGGCGTCGCGGCCGCATCGCGGAACGCCGTCGAATGGCCGGCGACACCCTCGTCGCAGATCGCGAGGTCGGGGTGGATCGCGGGGCACACCCAGCTCACATTGGCCATGTCGGTGCTGCCCGCGTTCGGGTCGTCGCCCATGTCCTCGATGCCGTAGGCGGCCATGTTGGCCCGGAAGCGCTCGGCCAGCGCCAGGTTGTTGCGCATGGTCGTGGCGCCGCCGGAGTAGGCCACCTCGACGGTGGTCCCGGTCGCGAGGGCAGCCGCCTCCGCCATCTTGCTGAACTGGACCTTCATCTCCTCATAGGAGTCCTGGTCGTCGCTCCGGAGCATGAACCACGCCGATGTGCGGTCCGGGATGATGTTCGCGGCCGTGCCGCCTTCGCGGATGATCCCGTGCACGCGTGCCGTCGGCCGTAGCTGCTGCCGCCACAACCCGACCGACGAGAACAGCTGGATCATCGCGTCGAGCGCGTTCTTGCCCTTCCACGGGTCGGAGGCCGCGTGGGCCTGCAGG
Organism: Candidatus Limnocylindrales bacterium; assembly: GCA_035717785.1. Lineage (GTDB taxonomy): Bacteria > Chloroflexota > Limnocylindria > Limnocylindrales > CSP1-4 > SPCO01. The sequence goes on along the minus strand of DASTIG010000078.1, from coordinate 8,398 downwards.
CCCGTGAAAACGACGTCGACGTCTTCCGACGCGAGCGGATGGCTCTCGACGTGACTCCGGTCGCACGGGTGGTAGAGCAGCGCGGCGTCGACACCGTCGAACAGCCCGTCGTCGATCATGATCTGCTTGCCACTCCCCCGCTCCTCCGCGGGCGTGCCGAGGAACACGATCTCACCCGGGAGCTCGTCGGCGATGGCCGCCAGCGCGATGGCCGCCCCGACGCCCGAGGCCGCCATCGTGTTGTGGCCGCAGCCATGGCCGAGACCGGGGAGCGCGTCGTACTCGGCGAGGATCCCGATCCGGGGGCCGTCACCAACGCGGCCGCCGCGGCGCACGGCACGGATCGCCGTGGCGAGGCTGCCCGCCGGATGTTCGACCGTGAAACCGTGGGCGCGCAGTGCCTCGGCGACCCAGGTTGCGGCCTGGTGCTCCTCGAACGCGGGCTCCGGATTCGCATGGATCCGATGTGACAGGTCGATGATCTCGTCGCGGGCGCCTTCGACGGCGGCGGCCACGCGTCCCTTGACATCGGTGAACGGTTCGGCGGGGCGGACGGCGGTACGTTCCGGCACGGATCCTCCGGTGCTGGCATGGATCGGACCTACTGGGCGGGTCCGCGGCGGATGGTAGAGCCGCGGGCCAGAGCGTGCTCTAGCGTTCCGCCGAGAGCGTCGCCTCCGCGACCGCCGCGAGGGCCAGGATGAACAGCGCGATCGGGAGCTCGAGCGCGCCCTGCAGCCGCAGCACGATGAAGATCGCGACGATGAGTCCGACCCAGCCGCCCCGCCGGGCGGCACGGATCCAATCCCCGCGATAGGCGATCCGGCGGTGGCGAGCGAATACCAGCAACCAGGCGATCGGCGTCGCGGTCAGCCCCACGGCGAGGCCGATGAGCGCCGCGCCGATGAACCCGGCGAGCGGCTCGGCAACGGGATCCCGGGTCGTGACGATCAACGCGACCAGCACCCAGACGACCACGGCGGCCGCGAAGGTCGCCAGGCTGAGGAGCCGATCGCGCGCTTCCATGCGCAGCGAGTCTAGGGCGCGGGCGCACGTCATTGGGCCGTGGCGGCGCTCGACGGGCAGATGTCGCGGAACGGGCACCACGAGCAGGCCATCGGGTCCGGCGTGGCATCGAACTGGCCGGCGCGGATGCCTGCCGCCGCGGTCGCGATCTGCCCGCGGGCCTTCGCGATCCTTCTGGGATCCACATCGACCCGACCGACCAGGCCCGAGTCCAGGAAATGCAGGGCGACCTGGTCGGGCAACCGACCGGTCATCGCCTCATAGCCCATCGCGTAGATCTGGAGCTGCAGGGATTCGCGTGCCCGTTGACGCGCCTTCGCCGGATCGCGCACGTCCGACGACTTGTAGTCGGTGATCGTCACGCGTTCCCGGCCCATGATCCCGAGGGTCGGCGTCACGACGTCCGCGGACGGGTGGTCCGGGGCCGCGGCGGCGGCCGGGGTCTCGGCGGCGGCCGCCGGCTGGATGTCGACGCGGTCCCAGCGGCCGCGGATTCGGTCGCCGTCAAGGTCGAACGCGAACTCGCGCTCGACGTATGTCGGCACGATCGCGTCAGGCAGTAGCTGCTCCTCGCGGAACCGTCGCAGGGCCGACCGTCCTGCCTCGAACCGCGCCTCCTCGTGCTCCCGACTGACGAACCCCTCGTTCGTCCAGGCCGAGGCGAGCGCCTCGTCCAGCTCGGCCTCCGTCATGACGTGACCGCGTGCATGTCGGTGGTGGAATAGCTGGACGGCCTTATGCAGGGCCGCTCCATAAACGAGGGCATGGTGCGGCGCGATCGGGACCCGCAGCACGTGTGCGTACTTGTACCGGAGCGGGCAGGTCAGATAGGCGTCCACCTGCCCGAAGCTCAGCATCAGCGGCTCGTGGCCCGCTCGGCGTTCCGGCACGATCGGCGCATCGACCCCCGCGAAGCCGGCCAGGCGCTCCCCCGCCGACGGCGGCACGACCCCGGCGCCAGGCGTCCCGGCCGACGCAGGCAGGTCCAGCGCTTCCAGGATGAACGGCGAGGTCCGCCGAGCGCGTGCGCCCCCGTAGTCGGCGGCATGCGTCAACACCAGCTCGTCGCGTGCCCGGGTCATCGCGACGTAGCAGAGGCGGCGCTCCTCGGCCAGCCCGCGTTCCGACGTCATCGGCTCTCCCCGGCCCAGGCCGGCGGGCAGCGCCAGGGGTTCGCCCCGACCGTTGCCGGGGAAACGTCCGGCGACGAGGCCCGGCAGGTACACGACGGGGAACTCGAGGCCCTTGGCCTTGTGGACGGTGAGCACGGCCACCGCGTCGGCATCCGGATCGAGGTCGGCCGTGGCCGGGTCGTCGCCGGCCTCGATAAGCGTCTGCAGGTGCTGTGCGACGAATACCGCCCGGTCGTCCGCCAGGAGCACGGATTGCGCGCGGATCAGATCGAAGAAGCGGGCGATGTTGCCGAGCCCCTCGTCAGCGGCCGCGGAGGCCGTCGCGGCCAGGCGCGCCAGGAGGCCACTGTCGCGCAGGAAGGCGTAGAGCACCTCGCCGGCCGGTCGCTCGTGCGCCATCGCCGCGAACCGGTCCACGTCGCCGACCAGGCGATGGAGGGCCGACCGCGTCGTCGGGGCCAGTCGGAGGATGCCGGGCTGCCGCTCGAGCTCGTCCATGATCGCCATGACCGGCCGGTTGCGCCGCCGGGCCGTGTTGACGATCGAGGTCAGGTCGTCGCCACCGAGCCCGTACACCTCGGACGAGGCGAGTGCATAGAGGTCTACGCTAGAATCGGGGTCCGCGATGACCCGCAGGAACGCCATCAGGAGGCGCACCTCGGGTCGAGCGTACAGCCCCGACGAACCGGAGAACCGCCACGGCACGCCGGCGACGTTCAGGGCGCGCAGGATGGCGTCCGCGTGGCCGTTCGCACGGACGAGCACCGCGTGGTCCCGCGGGTCGGCACCGCCCGCGATCCTGCGCGCGATGTCGGCCGAGATCCAGTCCGCTTCCTCCGATCCCGTGGCGAACGCCTCGAGACGCACCGGCGGCGGCGCCGGATCACGTCGCTGTGCCCGGAGGCGCTTGACGAGACCCGTCCGCGCCTCGAGCCGGTCGGGGTCGTTGAAGCGCACGAGCCGGTACGACGCGTCGAGGATGGGGCGAAGCGAGCGGTAGTTGCGGCGCAGGACAACGGTCCGGGCGCCTGGGTAGCGCGCCTCGAAATCGAGGATGTTGTCGATCGCGGCGCCACGGAAGGCGTAGATCGCCTGGTCGTCGTCGCCCACGACAGTCACGTTCCGGCGCGGCTCGGCGAGCAACGCGACGAGCTCCGCCTGCGCGCGGTTCGTGTCCTGGAACTCGTCCACCAGCAGATATCGGAAGCGCTCAGCGATCGCCTGCCGGGCGGCCGGGGAGCCGCGCACGAGCCGGAGGGCCAGCGCGACCTGATCGCCGAAGTCGATGAACCCGTTCTCCCCAAGCAGTTCCTGATAGCGCGCGTACGCGCGGGCGAGCTCCAGCTGTTGGCGGCCTTCCTCGGCGCGCGCCGCCGCACCGACGGCCTCAGCGCCCCCGTCGGCGGCCGCTGCGGCGAGGGCGGTCGCCTCGGTGGTCAGGCGCTCGGCGTGGGCCACGTACGTCGCCGGCGTGATGTCCTCGTCCTTGCAGCGACTGAACAGCGTGACGAGCGCGGACAGGAAGCGGGTCGGATCGCCGAGCGGCCGATAGGCGTCGAGGTCGAACGCGAAGAGGTGCTCGCGCAGGAAGATGACCGCCTCGGCGCGCGACAGCACGCGGACGTCCGGAGGCAGGCCGAGCTCCAGAGCGTGCTCGCGGATCAACCGGTCGCCGAAGGCATGGAACGTCGCGATCGTGCTGTCCGTGTAGCCGTACGGGACGAGCTGGTCGACCCGTACTGCCATCTCATACGCGGCCTTGTCCGTGAAGGTCAGGGCGAGGATCTCGGACGGCTTCGCGCGTTTCGTCGCGATCAGCCACGCGATCCGGCGGGTGATCACCTGCGTCTTGCCGGTGCCCGCCCCCGCGACGACGAGCAGTGGCCCCTCCCCGTGCGTCACCGCGCGAAGCTGGTCCGGATCTAGGCCGCCGAGCAGGGCATCCATCCCGTCCGGCGCGCGGCTCTCGACGAGTGCGGGATCCATGACAGGCACGAGGTCGCCCCAGGCCGGGATCTGCTCGAGCGGGACGGGCCCACGCCGTCGCGCGCGGACGGTGGGACGGGTCACGGTGCGGGCGCCCGACCGGGGCGCGGGCTGGTCGACGATGGGGGCCCTGTGCACACCATCGTCGACCGTCGTGACACCTAGGCTGTCAGGCCGTCGCCTGCTTGATCGCGGTGGTCTCCTCCTCGGACAGCGCGCCATCCGATCGACCCCCGCGGATGGCCTTGGCATAGATACGCGTGCCGGTTCGAGCGTGAAGACTCGACAGCACCCAGCCGTTGCCATCCGCATCGAGGAGCGCCAGGGCGAAGCTCTGATTCCCGCCGGTGTCCTCGAACGGATTGAACCGGACGAGCCCGACGCGCTGGAACGCGCGAGGCGAGCTCTCCTCGAGACGACCGGTCCTGGCGACCAGCCGGTCGACCTCCCGGCCGAGCTCGTACACCCGCTCTAGGTGTGCGCCGAGCACGTCACCGAGATCGCCGTCCTCGCCGCGGGTCAGGCCGCGCACGCGCGCGTCGAGCCGGACGACGCGCCGGCCGAGCCACGCGACCAGCAGCAGCAGGATCAGGACGACCACGGTCAGGGCGGCCACGATCGGTCCAAGATTCGCGGCGATGGTCGCGTTCAGGTCGATGAGACGTTCCTCCGGCGGTGGTCGGCGCGAGTCTAGCAGCCGCCTCTTGCCCGGCACGTACCAGCGGATGGCCGCCCGACGCCGCGGTGCTATCCTCTCCCGCTGGCAGGCCGCCCGTCAGACTTCGCGAGCCAGCCCGACCCCATCCACGACCTGGAGGCCGTCCGAACCAATGGCCAAGCGCGTACGGGGAAGCTCCACTCGACCCGGCCAGCGACCGCGCCGACAGCGCGCCGCCGCGCCGCGAGGGCGGGTCGATAGCCAACCTGTGACACCGGCACCATCGACATCGCTGACCCCGGCTGAGGAGGCTCGCGCAGCCGAGCTCGAGGCGCAGATCGTCGCGGCCGAGCGCGAAGCGGAGTCGATGGCGAGCCGTGGGCGCGAGCGAGGTCGGCGCCAAGAGGAGAATGTCGCGCGCGTGCGTCCCGGATCGATCGCCGTCCGAGCCGAGGAGGAATACGCATACGTGAGCCGCGACGTCCGTCGGCTCGTGACGATCGGCGGCTCGCTGATCGCGCTGCTCATCGGACTGTGGGCCGTCACCCAGGTCACGAACCTCACCCCGTTCTGACCGGCTGACACGGACCGGCCCAGCCGGTCTGCCGCGCTACCATCGGCACATGCCAAGTACGCGACGCCCCGTCGGCGCGCGACCCGAGCCGCTGTTCCAGCCGCCACCCGGAGCCCAGCCACTCGCTGCTCGCATGCGACCGCGCAGTCTGGACGAGTTCGTGGGGCAGGAGCACCTCGTCGGCGAACGCGGACCCCTGCGCCGGGCGGTGTCACGGGGGCATCTCGCTTCGATCGTCCTGTGGGGGCCACCCGGCACCGGCAAGACCACCCTGGCCCGTCTGCTCGCCGATGCGATCGGCGCAGAGATGATCGCCATATCCGCCGTCTCCTCCGGCGTCGCTGAAGTACGCGGCGCGGTCGCACAGGCACAGGACCGGCTCGCGATGAACGGGCAGCGGACGGTGCTCTTCATTGACGAGATCCACCGCTTCAACAAGGCCCAGCAGGATGCCCTCCTCCCCTACGTCGAGGACGGGACCATCACCCTGACTGGAACGACAACCGAGAACCCGTACTTCGAGGTCAATTCGGCGCTGCTGTCGCGCATGCGGGTGTGGCGCCTGGAGCCGCTCACTGACGACGATGTCGCGACCGTCGTCCGGCGTGCGCTCGAGGACGAGGAGCGCGGGCTGGCAGGCGTGCTCGGGCCGGATGGCGGGGTCGCGCTCGCGAACGAGGCGTTCGACCACCTCGTGGGGCTGGCCGGCGGAGACGCGCGCGCGGCCCTCAACATCCTCGAGGGCGCGGTCGCGCTCGCCGAGGCCGAGGGCGTCCGCGATAAGGCCGGCAAGGTGGCACCACGCCTCGAGGACGTCGAAGCGGCCGCCCAGCAGCGGGTACTCGCCTACGACCGGGCCGGCGATGGGCATTACGACACGGTGTCGGCGTTCATCAAGAGCCTGCGCGGCAACGATCCGGACGCCGCGCTGTACTGGCTCGCGTCGATGGTGGCGGCCGGCGAGGATCCGCGGTTCATCGTGCGCCGCCTGATCATCAGCGCGTCGGAAGACGTGGGCAACGCCGATCCGCGGGCTCTCCAGGTCGCCGTGGCGGCGGCGCAGGCGCTCGACCACGTCGGGCTGCCGGAGGCGCAGTACGCCCTCGCGCAGGCGACCGCCTTCATCGCCCTATCGCCCAAGAGCGACTCGGTGGGCCGCGCGTATTCCGCAGCGCTGGCCGACGTCCTCCGGCTCGGCTCGCTTCCCGTCCCGAACCACCTGCGGTCGGCCGGCGACAGGCGCATGAAGACACACGGGATCGGCGTCGGCTACGTGTTCCCCCACGACTTCGAGGGCGACGACGTCGCCCAGCAGTACCTGCCCGACGAACTCGTCGACCGGCGGTACTACCTGCCCAACGACCAGGGCTACGAGGTCACGATCGCGGCCAGGATGGCGGAGCGGGAGGAGACCCGGGCCGAAAAGCCCAGACGGAAGAAGCGGGTCAGCCCGCCGATGGCCGGGATGTCGGACGCGCTGCGGCCGAACATGGAGAACCGCAAGAAGCTGGCTGAGACGCAGAAGCGCGACGCCGCCGACGGCTGATCAGGCCCTGGCGAGCTCGACGTACGCGGACGCGACCAGGGCATCGATCTCCGAAGGCACCGGCACGACGCACGCGGTCTTGGGCACGGCCCCGAGGGCGACGGCCTCGAGACAGCGCGCCTGCAGCGTGAACCCGAGGTCCATCGATTCGATCGAGTTGCCGAGCGGTCGAGGTCCGGCCAGGTTGACCATGTGGCCTCGGGTCAGCACGTGGAGTGCACGACCGTCGCGGAGCCGCAGCGTGGTGATCCCCTCGGTGACGTCGTCGATCGACTCGACCGACGGGTCCTCGACGAGCGACGGCACGTCCAGCTCCCAGGGGAGATGCCCGGCGCTGATCAGGACGACGCCGTCGCGCAGTCGCGGAAGGTCGGTATGCGTGATCACGTGCGGGGCGCCGGTGACCGTGACGATCACGTCGGCCCAGGTCAGGGCGTCGTCGCGGTCCGGGACGTTGAATCCGTCGAGCAGCGCCCTCAGTCGCAGCACCGGCTGTGGCTCGACGACTGACACGACGCTGTTGAAGCTCCGGAAATAGGCCGCCACTCCCCGGCCGACCGAGCCGTATCCAAAGACAGCCACCCGCCGCCCGTTCGTGATGCGGTTCGTGATCCGGATGAACGACTCGACCGTTCCGGCACCGACCGCGTGCGTGTTCTCACCGAACTGCTTGATCGGGCTGTCGTTGATGACCAGCAGCGGCAAGGCGATCTGGTCGCGCAACGGGAGGAGTCGATCGCGCCCTGACGTCGTCTCCTCGGTGCCGCCGCGCAGGCTCGGAAACGGATCCTCGAGATAACGCGTGAACAGGTCGCCGCCGTTGTCGAGGAGCAGGTCGGGCTTCGTGGCAATCACGTCACGTAGGTAGCGATCGTGCTCGGCGGGGTCGGCCGTCGGTCCGCCGATGACATCGATGCCGCGCTCGCGCAGGTAGTCGACCGTCTCCTGCTGGGTCGAGTTCAGGTTGCCCGTCGAGACGACGTCCGCACCGCCGCGCTGCAGGGTCAGGAGCAGGGCCGCGGTCTTCGGCTCGAGATGGATCCCGGTCCCGATCCGCGTGCCTTCGAACGGCCGCGTCTCCTCGAATTCGTCGCCCGTCTGTTGCAGCAGCCGTGCGCTGGCGGCGACCCACTCGAACCGCGACACGATGCCTCCTCCTGCCGCTACGCGGCCATCGATACCTTCGGGGCGCAAGCGTACCGGTCTGAGGCCGCGTCGCGCCGGGTGCCGCCGGGACGTCACACTGGCCCAGGGGCGCGGCGACTGCCGCGCACGAGGGAGGCCACCGGTGTCGCGATCCCCCATCGCCCTTGGGCGCACGCTGATCGACCGGATCTTCCCGCGCGGCGCCCTGATCCTGTCGGTCCTGAGCTTCGTCTACTTCGTGATGGGCGTCGTCCGCAACCGGGTGTTCGCAAACACCTACGGCGCCGGCCCCGAGCTCGATGCGTACAACGCGGCGTTCCGAATCCCCG
>DASTIG010000077.1:0-3984 GCA_035717785.1 Candidatus Limnocylindrales bacterium | reverse complement strand
CGGTCGCGCGGGTGGATCCGGAACTCCCGGGGCGAGTCGACCGCGACGATCGCCTCGATCGTCAGTCCCGATCCGGCTGTTGCCGGCGCGCCCTCTTCCCCGGCCATCAGGCTCCGGGCCAGCCGGTCGCGACGCACCACCGTCCGACCATCGCGAGGTGTTTGCGCAGATGGCCGTGCTGGCAGTCGTAGGCCCAGCTCCAGCCGTCCGGCGAGCGCAGCTCCTCGACGGTCATCGACGCGACGGCGTCGAGCAGACGCGCCCGGTCCGCGTCATAGCGAGCGAGCGTGACGGCGGGCGACTCGGTCCGGCCCGCGTCGACGTGGCGCTCGTTCCAGGCATCGATCCCCTCCTCCGGATCGGACAGCCAGATGCCCGTGTCCCGGTGCACGGCGATCGCCCGGGCGCCTTCGTCCATCCAATCGGCGAGGTGGCCGACGTGGTCCCGCAACGTCCAGCCGGGCGTGACCTCGCCCTCGTCCCAGCGCTCGAGCGGAACGCGCCGGACCAGCGCGTCGAAGATCTCGTCGAGTGCCGTCGCGTCCGCCACGAAGCCGGCGTAGTCCGCGGCACGCGGATCGGCGATGAACGGATCGCCATCGGTCTGCCGATCACGCAGCCGGTCGGCCCACGGCTCGATGACGGTGAGGTGGTCCAGGTAATGGCCGTGGAGCGTGAAGTACACCCAGCCCCAGGCGTCATCGCCGCGGAGCGTGTCGAGCGGGAGACGCGCAGCGGCCTCGAGCAGGCGGGGGCGTGCCGCCCCGAGGCGCCCGACGATCGTCGCGGCCGGCATCGTCGTCCAGGGTGCGCGACGGCGTTCGTTGTAGCGGTCGAAGTCGCCGCCGTCGTAGTCATCGTCCGATGGCCAAAGTCCGGTCTGGATCGCAGTCCCGACGTAGTCGATGGCGAGCTCCTGCCAGTCGGCGATGTGGCCGACGTGCTCGGCCAGCGACCAATCCGGCCCACCCCCGTCCGATGGCGCGGCACCCGGCAGGTGCCAGGCAGCCTCGTCGAGGCCGGCCCACGAACTGACGAGGCGGTCCCAGATCGCTGCTTCGTCGGCCCACACGTCCCGGGATCGTGACCGGAGATCGAGGGCGCGGACATCGCCAAGCGGTGCCCGTCTGAGGTCGACGACGGGGATCGCCGTCTCGGCTGCCGGGCTTGGGGCCGTCAAGGCGTCGGCCGGCCCTTGCCGTCGGATGCTTCGAGCTGGGCTTCGAGCTGGTCGCCGAGCTCGACCGTCCGTCGGAACGCCGCCCAGACCGCCTCGGACAGCACGGTCCGCAGCCGGCCGCTCTCCAGCTCGTGGAGCGCGGCGGCCGATGTCCCGCCCGGTGACGTCACCATGTTCCGGAGCTCGGCCGGGTGCATCCCGGACTGGCGGGCGAACAGGGTCGAGCCCTCGAGCGTCTCGATGACGAGGTCGTGCGCGATGTGGCGGGGGAAGCCGAGATGGACGGCCGCGTCGATGAGCGCCTCCATCACCAGGAACACGTATGTCGGGCCGGTGCCGCTCACGGCGGTCGCCATCGCCACCATCTTCTCATCGTCGACCTCGAGCTGGAGGCCGAGCGCACCGAGGAGGGTGGCGGCCTGGGCCCGCTGCTCGTCGGTGGTCTCGGGAGTGGCATACCAGACCGTCACGCCCTTGCCGAGGCGAGCCGGCGTGTTCGGCATGCTACGGACCACCTGGTCGTGGCCGAGGATGCCGGTGAGGGCCGCGGTCGTGGCCCCCGCCAGCACGCTCAGCACGAGCTGGCCGCGGCGGAGGTGCGGCCGGATGTCGTGGCCGACCTTCTCGAGCATCTGGGGCTTGATGCCGAGCAGGATCACGTCCGCCTCACGCACGGCGTCCGCGTTCGCGGTGACGGTCCGGATGCCGTACTCGCGCTCCAGCGCCTCGCGCCGCTCGGGGCGCGGGTGGCTGGCGACCACCTTGTCCGGAGTGACCAGGCCATCGCGCAGCAGGCCGGCGATCATCGCCTCGGCCATCACGCCAGAGCCGACAGTCGCGATCGTGACGTTCGCGAGGGGGGACATCGGCCGGAGTATAGCGACGGGGTTCGAAGCGACCGGGCGTCCGGCCCGTCAGACAGCCCGCGCCGATCCGAGCAGGAAGAATCGGCCGGTCGTCGTGATCTCGATCCCGTCGAAGCCGGCCGTCGCGAGCGCGTCGACGAGCTGATCCTGTGCGTGGAAGACCTTGACGATCGTGAACTCGCGACCGTCGACGAGGCGACGCACGGCGCGCCCATGGGCCGGTTCGGGATGATCGGCCGCGCCCGACGCCGGGTCCGGGAGCGAATCGATGAACGCGATCTGCGCGCCCGGCTTGAGCCAGCGCCGGGCCAGCGCGAGGAAGTCAGTGAGCCGCTCGGGCCGGACGTGGCTAAGCCAGAAGCCCATGAACAGGCCGTCGATCGGCCGGTCCGGCTCTGCCCACGCGTCGCGGACATGGAGGTGCGCGCGTAGACCGTGCGCGAGCAGCCGCTCGCGAGCGCGATCGAGCGCGGTCGGGGATGCGTCGTACAGCGACAGCTTGCCGCGCGATGCCAGGAGCGGGGACCACCACCCCGTCCCGGCAGCAAGGTCGACGATCTCGCCGGTCCACGGCAGGGCATCGAGCCAGCGACCCGCCGCATCCAGCTCGGTGTTCCAGGCCGCGTCGTGGATCGCACCCCGTGCGTACCGGCCCCGACGGAGGTACCAGTCGTCGTATTCCGGGGCGCGCGCCTCGTAGTAGTCCACCATGGCCTGGTCGAGGTTGGTGGCGGCAGGTGCCACCGATGCCGCAGACGGTAACCCTGACGCTGCCACCGTCGCCTCCGCGACGGCAGCCACGGCACCGGGCGTGGGTGCGTCGGTCCGCGCCGCCGCCGAGCGCTCGCTAAGCGCCTGGCGCAGCCGGAACCGGAGGAACTGGTTGTCGCCGGCCTTGCCGACGCACGCGGGGCACAGTTGCGCCCAGCCCTCGAGGTCGTCGGTCGAGCGCGTCTCATGGTCGGTGCCGCACCACAGGCACGAGAAGGTCGCCCTGAAAGGCACCTATTGCACCTCGACAGGCGACCAGCCGCCGGGCGGCGCGATGTTGACGAACGCAGCGGGATCCATGATCTCGGCCAGCATCTCGATGCCGTCGATGACGCGCGGACCCGGTCGCGAGAAGTACGCCGAGCCATCGAGCGCGAAGACGGCGCCGCGCCGAGCCGCCGTCAGCTCCGCGATCCAGGGCGGGACCGGCGTCCCGGTCCACTCGTCGATGGTCTCGGCGAGGTGGAACCCGCACGGCATGAGGAACAGCATCTCGGGGTCGACCTCGGCGACGGCGTCCCATGTCGTCTGATGTGCCTTGTCGCCGTCGGAGCCGAGCAAGTCCCAGCCGCCCGCTCGGCGGATCTGCTCGGGCACCCAGTGACCGACCGCGAACGGCGGATCGAGCCACTCGAGTCCGACCACGCGCGGCGACTGCCGGCCTTCCTCGCGTCGCGTCGCGACCCGCTGTTCGACCGCGCCTAGGCGCGCACGCAACCCTTCGACGAGGTCGATCGCCGCGTCCTCGACCTCCGCCATCGCCCCGACGGTCGTGATCGTGTGCAGGATCCCCTCGATCGATGTCGGCTCGAGCGACACGACCGTGATGTCGGCGTCGATCCGGCGGGCGACCTCGTTGACCTCGCGATAGCTGACCGCGCACACGTGGCACAGCTCCTGGGTCAGGATCAGGTCGGGTTCGACGGCCGCGAGCGCCTCCTCATCGAGCTCGTACAGCGAGGATCCGCCGTGCATCGAGGCGGTGACGCGGGCGTGGATATCGCGCGAGCCGATGGCGCTGAGGTCGTGGACGCTGCGCGTCACGACGGGCTTGCCGACGACACTCGGCGGCCAGTCGCACTCATGTGTGACGGCGACGAGCTCTTCCTCGAGCCCGATTGCGCAGACGATCTCGGTAGCCGACGGAAGAAGGGACGCGATGCGCAT
>DASTIG010000076.1:0-4780 GCA_035717785.1 Candidatus Limnocylindrales bacterium | reverse complement strand
CCGCCGCGCGTGATCGTGCGATAGATCCTCGGTTCGGTTCACGTTCTCGTCTATGGGTCGCACCGTACCGATGCCTACGTCCACCGGCATCGACTAGCGGCGTGGCGCAGTCTACGTCGTTTGCGTGAGAGGGCATCTACGTTGCCTGGGCACACGCCTACCCATTTCGTGTGCCGCCCTTAATGACGTAGACGTTCTACGTAGGCAGACGCATGCCGGGGCCACGCCGCGCGCGTACCTTGGTTCTGTCGCTCGAAGCCGAAGGACGTGTGCCTATGGAGGTCAAGGAAGCCGCCCGCAGGATCCTGTGGCACTACAAGCTGCTGATCCTGTTCGTGGTGACCGGGGGGTTGATGTCGCTCGCCCTGCGCGGCGACGGCGGACCCATGTACGTCGCCTCGTCGAGGCTCGTCGTCGCGATCGACGTCGAGTCGGGCGTGGCGGCGGACAGCGTCACCGGGATCGCCACGAGCGAGGCCCGGATCGAGGAGGTCCTGGCGGGCGTGAACATCGATCGCGATCCCGGATCCGTGGCGAGCCGCGTGTCCATCACCCCGATCGGCTCGTCGGGCGTCGTGGAGCTGGCGGTCAGCGACCCGGACCCGGTCGCAGCCGTCGCGATCGCCAGGGGTCTGTCGTATCAGGTGATCGAAGTCATGAGGCGGTCCGGGTTGGCCCACGCTCCCCTGCCGTACCTCGTGAACACGGCGGACATATCGACGACGGTAGTTTCGTCCGGCGTCCAGGACGTGGCGCTCGGCGCGCTGGTCGGCCTGGTGCTCGGCATCCTGTTCACGGCGCTGCTCGAGGCGATCAGCCCCACGATCATCGGTGGTGACGCGATCGCGGCTGAGCTCCGCGCGCCACTGCTCACCGTCGTGCGTCACTGGCCTCGGATCGACGAGCAGGAGATGGCGTGGCTGAGCTGGCAGGTGGGCTTCGGTGCCAGGCGTCTGCACGTCAGGACCGTCGAGATCACGACCGTCGACCCGTCGATCGACGTGCGACCGCTCGCCCAGTCAGTGTCGGAGAGCGCCGAGTCGTACGGCTCGACGCGCGCGCCGCGCATCCGAGCGTTGGCTGCAGACGGGTTGATGCCGTTCTCGGCCAACGGTTCGGTCGGCCTGGTGATCGCTGCGCCGACGGTGCTGAAGGATGCGGATCTCGAGCCGGTTCGTGAGCTCATGATGGTGACCGGGTGGCCGACGCTGGGCGTCATCGCCATAGAGCGACTCGGCGTCCACCGCTGGTTCCTGCGCGTGCGGCCGATGCGCAGGCGGCCGTCCAAGGTCGCCGCGCCGTCACAGCAGCCGCGTTCCCTTCGACCTAGTCGCTCCGGCAGGGCCACGTGACTCGACCGAGCCTTGCGACGCTCGAGACCGATCAGCGGACGGGGACGGCGGGATCGCCGGCGTTGCTCGTCGCGCTCGCCCTTATTGCGGCGCCGCTATTGAAGCCGCACGGTCCGGTACATGTGACCCCTGTGGACGTCATCATGGTCGTCGCGATCCTGAGCGTCGTGCTATGGGCGGGAACGGCCCACGTCGACCTTCACCTTCCGTACGCCGTGCCGATGGCGATCCTGATCGCGACGGGGATCGTGGCGGCGGCCTTCAGCATCGTGCCGGTGCCGGGCGTGGTCGCGGTGGGCCAGGACCTGTTCCTGTTCATTTGGGCGGCGGCCATCGCGAACCTGATTCGCCGGCCGCGCGACCTGAACCTGTTCCTGTCCGCCTGGTCGCTCGGCGCGATCGCCTGGGCGTCCATCCTTCTCGCTGGAATCTTCGTCGGCGTGCCGTCGATCCCGGGCGCGACCTACGGGGTCCGCGCGCAGCTGTGGTTCGACAACCCGAACATGGCCGGGAACTTCTTCATGATCTCGCTGTTCGTGCTGATGCTGAGCGATCGCCCCCGGGGACGCCTCGCCCGCGTGTGCGGGTACCTCCTGATCGGCGGGGCCGTGCTCTTCGCGGGTTCGGTCGCTGCGCTGGGGGCGTTCGCGATCGGCGGCTGCGTGGTACTCCTGTACCGCGTGTGGCGGAAGGCTGACCTTCGCTCGGCGATGGCGGCGGGAGCACTCGGCGTCGCGCTGCTGGCCACGATCGCGTTCATCGCGCTCGAGTCGGGCACCGTCACGGAGATAAGCCAGAGCTCGAACACGCTCATCGAGGACTCCATCGGTCGGTCGTCCCGCAGCGCGGAAGGTCGCACCACTCTCTTCGCGCACGAGTTCGAGCTCTTCCGGACCGGGCCCTTCATCGGCCGCGGCCCGGCGAGCACCAAGGCGAACCTGGCCCGTTCCTACGGCGACGTGGTCAAAGAGGCGCACGACGACTATCTGGCCACGCTGGTCGAACGTGGGGTGATCGGGGTCGTCGGCCTGCTCATCCTGATCCTCGGCGTCGGGCTGCGCGCATCGGCCGTGTCTCACCGGCCGCTGTCCCCCGCCTACGCGGCCGCGATCCGGAACCAGAGCGCGTTCATTGGCGCGGCGGTCGCCCTGAGTGTCTCGGCGGTCACACACGAGATCCTCCATTACCGGCACGTGTGGTCGTTGTTCGGCATCCTCGCGGGCGTCTACCTCTTCGGCCTGGCGCGGGAGGGTGCACCGTCTATCTCGCCGCGGCTGGTTTCGGTTCCGTGAACCGGGCCGTCCCGGACACGTACGCGTCCACACCGCCCCGATCGATGATCGAGGCGGGGCGGGCGGCGTGGCGCGCCGGTGATGTCGAGGGTTCGTCCATCGACCACGTGTGGTCGAACACGCGGGTCTTCCTGTCGGGGGACAGGGTGGCGATGGCGAATGCGGTGCAGCTCGGCGCCGATCACAAGGAAGTTCGGAATCCGGACTGGATCCTTTCGGTCGGGCTCGAGCCCCTTGGCGAGGTCGTCAGCACGCGGTGGAACACGTCGCGATAGCCCTGGGCGATCCGCTCCGGCTGCCACGAGGAGAGGTCGATCCGCGGCCGCGCAGGGCTCCCCGACCGACGGAGGATCGCGAGGGTGGCCGCGGTGGCGGCGTCGACATCGCCGGGCACGACCGAGACGCCGTCCGCACCGAGTTCGAGCAGTTCGCCGACGCCGTCGACCCGGTAGGCGACGAACGGCGTCCCGAGCGCCGCGGCCTGTACCAGCACTTGCGGGACGCCCTCGGCCGTGCTGAGCAGAACGACGCACGCGGCGATACGGACGAGCGAAAGGGGATCGTCGACGAAGCCGAGGCACGCCGCCAAGTCGGAGACGCCCGCCCGCTCGAGCTCGATCCGGATCCGGGAGTCCAGGGGGCCCTCGCCGGCGATCACCAGGAACGGCGGGTGGTCGGGCCTCGATCGCACGAGCTCCGCGAGGACACGCGGCAGCTCGAGGACGTTCTTCCGGCGCTCGAGGCTGCCGAGGTAGAGCACGAGTGGGCTGTCCGCGGGCAACCCGTACCGACGTCGGATGCCGTCCTCGGGATCCGCGGGTGCCGCCGACGCTGGGAGTCGAACGCCGGATCGGACGACGTGCAGCTTCTCGCCCGGGACGCCGATGTCGCGATAGCGGCGGGCGACGTCGCTTCCCACAACGACGAACGCGTCGGTACTGCGTTCGAGGCGCCTCTCCAAGAGCCGGAAGAGCCGACTCTGCCATGAGGGGTACCCGGGTCCGAAGCTCGGCATCGACAGGCAGTGGACAACCCGGATGCCGGTCATCCGCGATGCCGTGCGGCCGAGAACCCCCGCCTTCGACTGGTGCGTCACGACGAGGTCGTATCGATCCCGCCGCAGCACGCGGAGGAGGCGAGCCAGAGCGATGGCGTCGTGGAATGGGTGGGGGCGCCGGACCAGTGAGGGCAGTACCGTGACCGAGTCGGATCGCACCTGCTCGACCGCGAGCTCCACGTCCGACTCCTCACCGAGGAACAGGTGATGCTCGGCCTCGGGCAGCGCGCGGACGATGTCGCAGATCCGGCGTTCGGATCCTCCGCGCAGATATCGTGTGACGATGTGCGCGATCCTCGGCGCGCGGCCGTCGGCGGACGCGACCGATGTGTTCGCCGTAGGGCGATCTGAGGTCCGAACGAGGGTCATTGCGCGGCCTTCGACGTGTCGGGGTTCGTGCTGGATGGGACCGCATGAACGTAGGCGACGTCGGCCGCCTTCCACATGTGAAGAAGCGCGTAGACGCCGTACGCATCACGATCGTCCCGACGTAGGAGGACCTGCGTCGCGCGCATCGTGCCCGAACCCCAACTACGAGTCGCGTAGGTGAAGCTACGACGACCGTTCGATGTCCAGTACGTGAAATCTCCATAGCGTTGCCTCGTCGGCGCGGGGAGTGCAAACAGCGACGTCAACGGAGAGACTCGGGATGAGCGATGCAGTACGGCTAGGGTCGGACCAGTCCTCGGCGTACCCGGCTGAGCCTGGCCGCGACGGGACACGGCCGGTCCCCGCGACGGTCACGATATCGGACGCCGCGCCACGCGGGGACGAGGCGGTCCCCAGGCCACGCTGGCACTACGTGCTCAAGCGGCTGGTCGACATCGTCGGAAGCCTTGTGCTCATCGTCGTGCTGCTGCCGTTCGCCGCGATGATCGCCCTGGCCATCGTGCTCGAGTCGCCCGGGCCCGTGGTCTTCGTGCACCGGCGCGTGGGCCGGAACCGAAAGCCGTTTCCGCTCGTCAAGTTCCGAACGATGTATCGAGACAGCCACGCCGCACTGGCGGAGGCGCTCGCGAGCGACGAGGCGCTCCGGCTCGAATGGGAGCAGTGGCGCAAGCTGCGGCGTGACCCGCGCG
>DASTIG010000075.1:0-9244 GCA_035717785.1 Candidatus Limnocylindrales bacterium | reverse complement strand
CGTTCATCGTCCTGGTGTACGTGTACGTCCCATTCGCCGCCCTGGTCCTGTACGCCTCGCTCGAGCGGTTCGACTTCACCCAGCTCACGGCCGCCCAGGACCTCGGAGCGCGGCCACTCGCGGCATTCCGCCACGTGCTGCTGCCGCAGATCAGGCCGGGCCTGATCACGGCCTGCATCTTCGTCTTCATCCCGATCCTGGGTGAGTTCCTGACCCCCTCCATGGTGGGGGGCGCGTCAGGGCTCCTGATCGCCAATCTCGTGGCCAACTTCTTCAAGAATGCCCTCATCCCTGAAGGTGCGGCCGTGGGCTTCCTCATCGCGTTCTTCGTCGTCGCGCTGCTGATCGTGTTCCGGCGGTATCTCCGTGTCGAGGACGTGGTCGTCCGTGGCTAACGGAGTCGATCCACTCGAGACGATGCCGGTGAGCCGCTACGCGCGCCCAATGCGCTGGGCGTTGCGACTCGTGTTCGGCGCGCTGATCGTGTTCCTGTACCTGCCGATCGTCTTCATGGTCGTGTTCTCGTTCGACGAATCGCAGACGCCGGGCCTGCCGATCACCGGCTTCACACTGCGCTGGTACGAGGCCATGCTCGACAACCGGGTGCTTCTGCGGGCGTTGGGGAATTCCATCACGGTCGCTGTCGTCGTCTCGATCCTGGGCACGATCATCGGCACCATGGCCGCCTTCGTGCTCGTCCGCGGCCGCATCCGCTTCCCGAACGCCGCGCGGATCGCGTTCACCCTGCCGATCATGGTGCCGGGCGTGCTGATCGGCGTGTCGCTGTTGATCTACTTCGCCCGGGTCATGGACCTGCCGCTGTCCCTCGGCACCGTGATCGCGGGGCAGCTCGTCGTCACGGTCCCGTTCGTCGTCCTCATCGTGGCGAGCCGCCTGCAGAGCTTCGACCGCTTCCTCGAGTGGGCGGCGGCCGACCTCGGGGCGTCGCCTCGCCAGGCGCTCCGTCACGTGGTACTGCCCCTCATCGCGCCGGCCATCCTGGCCGGTGCGCTCATCAGCGTCACGCTGTCGATCGACGAGTTCGTAATCACGTGGTTCACGGTCGGCGCCCAGCCGACATTGCCGACCTTCATCTACACACGGGTCAAGTTCGGGGTGACGCCCGAGGTCAATGCGGTCGCGACGGTCATGCTCGTCGTGACGCTCGGCACGCTCGGCCTGGCGGCGCTCGCCCTCGGTCGCGCGCGCCGATTGACCGGCCGGATGCGTAGACGGCGGCAGGCCGGCTGATGCGGGCCGCGGTGTTCAAGGGCGCGGGCGTGGTCCAGCTCGAGGACGTGCCTCAGCCGGTCGTCGAGGCCGACGACGATGTCGTGATCGAGGTCGAGGCCTGCGGGATCTGCGGCTCGGACCTCCAGATCCTGAACGTGCCACCCGGCCATCCAGCAGATATCGGCGTCGTGATGGGGCACGAGTTCATCGGGCGGGTCCAGGCGATCGGGGCTGGAGTCGCCGGCCTGACGGTCGGCCAGCGCGTGACAGTCGATCCGGACCCCAAGTGCGGCGTGTGCGGCCCGTGCCGTGCCGGTCGGCCGGCGAGTTGCGAGGACATCGCGGCGCTCGGGATCTTCCGCGACGGGGCGCTCGCGTCCCACGTCAAGGCGCCCGCGGCCGCTGTCTTCCCGATCTCCGACGCTCCCCCTGCCCGCGTCGCCGCGCTCATCGAGCCGCTCGCGTGCGTCGTGAACGGCGTGAACAAGGCCAATCCCCGGCCGGGCGAGTCGGCGATCATCTTCGGCGCCGGGGCGATCGGCTGCCTGTTCCTCGCGATGTTCAAAGCGGCCGGTGCGGCACCGGTGATCGTGGTCGAGCCACAGGCCGCGCGGGCCGCCGTGGCGGCGGCCGTCGGAGCGGACGCGATCGTCCACCCGGACGAGCTGGCGGAGCGGCGCGCCGAGCTCCTGCCCGATGGCGCCGACATCCTCGTGGACGCCGTCGGAAGCCAGTTCGCAACGACCGTCGAACATGCCGCGCTCGGCGGGCGAATCGTGCTGTTCGGCATGAACGACACGGCGCGGCCGGCGATCCACCAGTACACGATCACCCACCGATCGTTGTCCGTGCTCGGCACGTACGTCACGGCCTTCACGTTCCCGACCGCGATCCGGCTCGTCGAGGGCGGTTCCCTCCCCCTCGACCCGATCGTGACGCACGTCCTCCCGCTGGATCGCGTGGGCGAGGGCCTCGACCTGCTGCGCTCCGGCGCCGCCACGAAGGCCGTCATCACCCCCGGCGTCCCGCCGGTTTCGTGAGCCCGAGACCCCTGGAGCTCGGCCTCTACACCGACTCGCTCGCACATCTCGGGTTCGAGGACGCCCTCGATGTCGCCGCGCGGATCGGTGCGACTGGCATCGAGATCGCGACCGGCGGCCAATCGTCGGCACCGCATCTCCGCATCGACGAGCTCCTCGGCGACGCCGGGAAGCGCGCGGCGTTTGCGGCCGCGTTCGAGAGCCGTGGCCTGCGGATCGCGGCGCTCAACTGCTCGGCCTGGCCGCTCCACCCCGTCGTGAGTGATGAGCACGTCGCGCTCATCCGCTCGACGATCCGGCTGGCGGCCGAGCTGGGCGTGCGCAAGATCGTCACGATGTCGGGCAGCCCGGGCGATGGACCTGGCTCGTCAACGGTCAACTTCACGTGGTACCCGTGGCCGGCGGATGCGATGGCGCTGCTCGACCGGCAATGGACGGCTGCGATCGACCTCTGGCACGGCCTCGGCACCGACGCCCGCGCCGCCGGCATCGACCAGCTCGCGTTCGAGCTCCACCCGCTCCATCTCGTGTACAACGTGCCGACGCTCGAGCGGATGCGCGCTGCGGTCGGCCCGATCATCGGGGCCAACCTCGATCCGTCACACCTGTTCTGGCAGCAGATGGACCCGCTGGCCGTCGTCCAGGCGCTCGGACCGGCCGTGTACCACGTCCACCTGAAGGACACCGAACTCGTTCCCGAGCAGGTCGCACTCGCCGGAGTGCTCGACCAGCGTCCGTTCGACGACCCGTCGCAGCGGGGGTGGGTCTTCCGGACGGTCGGCAGCGTCCACGGGGTCGAGTTCTGGTCGGCGTTCGTGGCCGCGCTGCGCGAGGTCGGCTACGACGACGTGCTGGCCATCGAGAACGAGGACGCTGGCCTGCCGCCGGAGGCCGCCGTCGAAGAGGCGGCGCGGTTCATGCACCCGATCCTGGACGCCTGACCCGAGGGGCGCAGCGCACGGGCCCGGCCAGCGGCTACTGCGCCGCGAGCATCTCGCGGTTGGCCCTCAGGAACCCCGCCGTCGCATCCACGACCCGATCGACATCGTGCTCGATGTGGGCGCCCGTGAGGAAGCCCCGGATCATGTAGTGCGGGTGGACGTAGATGCCGCGCTCAAGCAGCCATCCCCGGTACGCCCGCTGGACCGGGTGATCCTTGTCCATCGCGAACCTGGCGAAGTCGCGGAACCGGCGGATCGGCTGGTCGGTGAAGTACATCGTCCACACGCCGGCCGACTCGCGCACCTGCACGGGGGCGCCAGTCTCGTCGATCGCCGCCTGGATCCCGCTCGTCAGGCGTCGCCCGAGGCCGGCGATGTGGCGATGGATCGACCCCTCGCGAACGATCCGCGTGACCTCCAGAGCCGCAGCGGCATTCAGCGTATGGCCAGCGAAGGTGCCAGCGAACAGCACATCGCCCTTGGGCCCGAGCCGGTCCATGATGTCGGCCCGCCCGGCAAGCGCCGAGATCGGGAAACCGTTGCCGAGCGCCTTGCCCAGCGTCGTCAGGTCGGGTGTGACGCCGAATCGTTCCTGGGCACCGCCCGGGGCGTGCCGGAAGCCGGTGATGATCTCGTCGAAGATCAGGACGACGCCCGCGTCGGTGCAGGCCTCGCGGATCGCCTCGAGGAAGCCCGGCTCCGGCAGCACCGCGCCCGCGTTGTGGAAGACGGGCTCGAGGATGACCGCCGCGATCGAGTCTCCTTCACGAACCAGCAGGTCCCGCACGCCCGCGGCGTCGTTGTATTCGCGGACGACTACGAGTTCACGCACGAGTTCGGGGATCCCAGCCGACGCGGCAACGGGGACCGGCTCCTCAGCGTCGGTCGCGAAATGGTGGCTCCACGCGACGTAGTCGTGCCAGCCGTGGTAGTTCCCCTCGAACTTGAGGATCCGCTCCCGGCCGGTGAACCCTCGTGCGAGCCGGATCGCGTGGTAGGTCGCCTCCGACCCGGTGCAGCTGAACACGACCCGCTCGGCCGACGGGATCATCTCGACGAGCCGCTCGGCGAGCTCGACCTCGAACGGATTGGCGGTCGAGAACGACACGCCGTGCTCGTCCATCGTGCGATTGACGGCTTCGTTGATCCGGGCGTCGTTGTGCCCAAGTAGGACCGCTCCGAACGAGTTGTGGAAGTCGACGTACTCGTTGCCATCGACGTCCCAGATGCGCGATCCCTGTGCCCGTGTCATGAACAGCGGATGGGGGTTGGCGCTGCGACCTTCGCCCTGGACGCCGCCCGGCGAGACGGCGCTTGCCCGGGCATGGAGCTCCGCCGAACGTGTGGTCGGCACCGGCCAGTCGGGCGCCGTCGCGGCCGCGGGTCGGGTCTGGTCGGGGGCGGTCATGGCATGACTCCTTGCAGCGCCGGGTCGAGACCGGCCGGGTCGGTGACCGGCGTCCGCATGCCGCTTGCCGCCGACGCGTAGATGGCATCGATCACGGCGTTGTCGCGGACGCCGTCCTCGAAGTCCGCGTGCGCCTGGCGTCCTTCGGCGATCGCCGTCAGGAATTCCGCCCACATCGCGCAGCCCTGGCCGAGCCAGCCGATCGACGTCCCATCCGTGCCACCGATGAGCAGCTCGGCGGCACCCGGGTGCGTCGGATTGACCAGCACGCGGCGGTATCCGAACGTCCCCGGGTCCCCTGGCAGGCAGACCCGGAACTCGTCCGGCTGCTCGAGGTCCCACGCGGCGGAGCCAGTCGAGCCGAAGACGTCCAGCCGCAGCGACACGCGCCGGCCGATCGCCACGCGGCTGGTCTCGAGCACGCCATAGGCGCCTCCCGCGAACGTCACCAGCGCGGCCGCCGCGTCCTCGACGTCGACGGTCCCGCGAGGCGCCCCTGTCGAGCGGTCCGCGACGCCCCCGCGGTTGCCGATCGCACCCGCAGCGGGCAACGGACGCTCGGCGATGAACGTCTTCGTCAGACTCTGTACGGAGACGATCTCGCCGACCAGGTAACGCGCGCAATCGACGATGTGGTATCCGGTATCGATCCCGATCCCGCCGCCGGCGAGGGCGCGCTGGAAGCGCCACAAGAGCGGCACCTCGGGATCTGCCGCGTAGTCGAGCATGAAACAGGCCTGCAGGGACCTGATCTCGCCGAGCTGGCCGTCATCGATCAATCTGCGGATGGCGCGCAGGGCAGGGTTCCAGCGGTAGGCGGCGCCGAGCCCGTGGAAGACGCCCGCGGCGCGGCACGCCTCCAGCAGCTCCATAGCGGCGGCAGCGGACTCGGCCAGCGGCTTCTCGCTGACGACGTGCTTGCCGGCAGCCGCGGCGGCCACCACGACCTCGTGGTTCAGCACGGGCGGGAGGCAGGCGACGACGAGGTCGACATCGGGCGCCTCGACGACGCGACGCCAGTCACGCTCGACCCGCTCGAACCCGAATCGACCTGCAAGTCGCGCGGCAAGTCTCTCGTTGACGTCCGCCACCGCGACGAGGCGCGTCCCGCGAGGCAACGACGGATAGAGAGCACCGAGCACGGTAAGCGCCGCGCCATGTGCGGCGGCCATCGTGCCGGCACCGACCAGCGCGATCCCGATGGCCGGCGGGCGAGCAGTCATCCCGGAGCCGCGGACGCGGTCATCTCGTCGATCGTGACCCGGCGACCCTCGGCGGCCGAGGCGATGACCGCGTCGCACAGGACGGCGGCCTCGTAGCCGTCCCGGAACGACGCCTGCTCGGGCGACAACGGATGTCCGTCGATGACCGCCCCAAGGAAGTCGCGCCATTCGTGGGCGAAGCTGTGCTCCCAGCCGATCGTGTGACCGGGCGGCCACCACATGTCGAGGAACGGATGGTCGGCCTGGGTCACGAGCACGTCGCGGAAGCCGCCAGTGCGGTCGGCCTCGTCAGTGGCGTAGAAGACGTGCAGGCGGTTGAGGTCCTCCATGTCCCACCACAGCGAGCCCTCGGTGCCGTTGTACTCGACGACCTGCCGGCCCTTCCAGCCCCGGGCGACACGGGAGGCTTCGAGCGACGCGATCCCGCCGCCGCGCAGGCTGACCGCAGCGACATAAGCGTCCTCGAGGTCCGCGCCGCCCGTCGTCAGCTTGGCTGACGACGCCTGCACGGCTTCGGGTTCCCCGCCGAGGTAGCGCAGGAAGTCGACGATGTGGGCGTAATCGGTGACAGCCCGCGACGCGTTCGGACGTCGGCTCGGCACACGGCCCGCGGCATGGTCCTGGAGGTACACCGCCCGGTACTGGACCAGCGAACCGAGCCGGCCGCTGTCGACGATCTGGCGCGCGAGGCGCATCGCCGGCACGTACCGATAGTTGTAGCCGCAGGCGGCGGGCACGCCGGCTCGCTCGGCCGCCGCAAGCATCGATCCGGCCTCGAAACGGTCCCTACCCAGCGGTTTCTCGCACAGGACCGGCTTGCCGAGCGCGAGCGCGGCCTCGGTCGCTTCGCGGTGGGCCGACTCGCCCAGGAGGTTGGCGACGACGTCGACGCGCGGGTCATTGACGACATCGGCCAAGTCGGTCGTGAAACGTTCGACGCCGAGGTCGCGGGCCATCGCCTCGCCGCGGTCGCGGTTCCGTGCCGCCATCGCGGTCAGGCGGATGGGCCTGGCGAGCGGAGCGACATGACCGAGCGTGCGGAGCGCATGTCCGTGCGCCCGCGTGATCCAGCCGGCTCCGAGGATCCCGATGCCGACCGCGTCGCTCATCCGGTGGCTCGTCCCGTCAGGCCGGGATCGGCCGCGGCGAGTCCATCGCGTCGAGGATGCGCTCGGGATCCGCCAGGACGGTGCGGATCCGTTCGACGTACACCTCCATCAATTCGAGCGACTGGACGAAGATCGGGTGGCGCATGTCGCAGATCACGAGCGACGAATCGAGGAGCGCCTGCGCCTCGGGGAAATCGGCCGGGTCGTAGGTGACATCACGGCCGGCGGGAGGCTGCGTCCACGGGAACTGGCCGCCGAAGCCCTCCCGGTTTTGGAAGATCGGGAATGCGGGGGCAGGTTCGGTGTGCCACAGCTCGCAGCCGACGCCCTGTGCCTGGAGCGACTTGCCGAGGGCATCGCGGAACGCCGTCTTCTCGACGTGACCCAGGCCGAGCTCGGCCGGTTCGAGGCGGACGCGATATTCGTAGTAGCTCGACGTCCGATCGGCCGGGACGTACGGCGGCGTGATGCCGGGTACGCTCGACAGCTGTTCCGTCAGGTATGCCGCGTTCCGCTGGCCGGTGGCGATGTAGTCGGGCAGGCGCTTCAGCTGCGATCGGGCGAGCGCGGCGGGCATCTCCTGGTGACGGTAGTTCCAGCCGACGGAATGGACCGTGTAGGGCCGGAAGTTCCAGCCGGTCAGGCGCGCCAGCTCGGGGATGTCCTCACCGAACGTCCGGAGCCGCCGTGCTCGATGGATGACGTCCGGGTCGTCAGCCACGAACAGGCCGCCTTCGCCGCCCGTCAGGATCTTGCTCGAGTTCAGGCTGTAGCAGCCGACGACGCCCATGGACCCGACCTGGCGACCCTTGTAGGTGGCGCCGTGCGCCTGGCAGGCGTCCTCGATGACGTGCAACCCGTGCCGACCCGCGATGTCGATGATCTCGTCCATGTCGCACGGCGTGCCCTGGATGTGCACCGCGATGATCGCCCGGGTCCGCGGCCCGATCTTCGCCTCGATCTGCCCGGCGTCGAGCGTGTATGTCCGCGGATCGATGTCGACGAAGACCGGGATCCCCAGCTGTTGGAGGATCGGCTGCCACGTCCCGGCGAACGTGAACGAGGTGGTGATGACCTCGTCGCCCGGCCGCAGGTCGATGCCGTACAACGCGGCGTGGATCGCCGCGGTGCCGGAGTTGAAGAGCAGGCCGGTCGACCGGCCGACGAAGGCCGCCCACTCCGCCTCGAGGGCCGTGGATCCAGGCGCTCCGACCCCGCCGAGCACACCGCGATCCAGGACGGCCATCACCGCGGTCTTGTCCTCTGGACGGATGTCCGGCCACGCTCGCTTCAGCTCCTCGGGGATCCGGGTCGGCTCGCGTGTTTCCATGTGTGAGGTCCGTTCTGGTACGGCATGACGGTGCACCGAATCTACAGGTACACGGCCTCGTCCACAGGCCTTGATGCGCCGTCCGGTCGCGTGACCTACGGGCCGGAGCCGCCCCGTCCGAAGGGCAGACGCGGGTCCACGGCCTGCCCCGCCCAGGCGTCGCGCACCCAGGCGTGAGCCGGGTCGTCGCATGCCCGCCAGGCCCGTTCGCCTGGGCCGGCCATCACGTTGAGGTAGTACAGGTCGTACCCGGGCGCGGCCATCGCTGGGCCATGCCACCCGTGCGGGACAAGCACGACGTCGCCGGTCCGGACGGTGGTCAGCAGGTCGATCGGGCGACCGGGCGTGCCGTAGATGTGCTGGTAGGCGAGCCCCGGACCGGACGGGCCGTCCGCGACGACGTAGTGGTAGATCTCCTCGAGATCGGTCTCTCCCTCGCGTACCTCATCGTGTTTGTGGGGCGGATAGGAGCCCCAGTTGCCGCCTGGACTCAGGACCTCGACGGCGATCAGGCGGTCCGCCTCGAACCGATCGGCCGCGGCGAAGTTGCGGACCTCCCGGGACGACGCACCCGCGCCGCGCAGCTCCACCGAGACCGCCGAAGCGGGCACGTGGCGTACGGGATAGCGCCGCTCGCCACGGGCCGTCGCGACGGCGAACCGCCCGCCTGCGCTGCTGTGCACGTCGACGCTCGATCCCGGCGGGGCGTAGACGAAATCGGTCGGGCCAGCCCACACGCTCGGCCGGCCCACCAGCCGATACGGCTCGCCGTCGACGACGACGTCGAAACCGCCCTCGAGTGGGAGCACGATGATCTCATCCGCCCCTGAGTCGAAGGCGAGGGTCCCGCCCTGTGCCAACGCGCCGGCGCGGAGGCCGCTGAACGCCCATCCCGCGTCTTTGGGCGTCAGGACAACCGACCAGCCGTCGACCGCGAGCGAACCGGCCGGCCGATAAAGG
>DASTIG010000074.1:0-4021 GCA_035717785.1 Candidatus Limnocylindrales bacterium | reverse complement strand
CGGCCATGCGGCCCTGGTCGCCCACGTCGAACGGGGCCATGGCAACGGTCCCATCGGCGGCCTGGACCGTTCGGGTCAGCTCCTCGAGGTCATCCGTCCCGATGTACAGGTTCCATACCGTCGGGCCGTTCGGGTCCATCTTGGGACCGATGCCAGCGGCATCCTTGCCGCCGGTCTTCGCAAGTCCGTAGCCGCCGTACTGTGGATCGGGATTGACCTCGACCTGCCAGTCGAGGAGCTTCGAGTAGAAGGTCCGCGACGCCTCCGCGTCGGAGCTCGCGAGATCGATCCAGGCCGGCTTGTTGGCGATCGTCGTCGTCGCTTGTGCCATGTCGCGCCTCCCGAGGCTTGCTCTCTGCGTACCGCGGCATTGTCCCACCGACGGCCGGCGAGCCTGCGGCAAATGTTGCGTCGCCGAGCTGGGCATCACCCGAACCTGATGACGTCGTGGATGCCGACACGGGCAATGATGCGCCGGTAATCTGGCGCATCATCAGACTCAGCCGAGATGGACGACGAGGAGGCTCACGATGACAGGGAGCGACGTTGGCGCCGCCGATGCGGGAGCCGCCTGGCACGCCCTGACACCCGCCGAGGCGCTCGAACGACAAGGCGTCACCGTCGCCGACGGCCTGGCGACCGCCGAGGCGAAGGCGCGTCGCGATAAGTACGGTCCGAACAAGTTCGCTGAAGCAGCGCCCGAGCCGCGCTGGCAGGCATTCGTGCGCCAGTACAAGGACCCGATGCAGATCGTCCTGCTGGCAGCGGGCGTTCTGAGTCTGTTCATCCCGAACCAGGTGGCCACGGGCGTGGTCCTCATCGGCCTCACCCTGCTCAACGCGGCGATGGGCCTCAGCCAGGAAGGCAAGGCGTCGGCCAGCGTGGCCGCCCTCCAGAAGATGATGGTCGTCAAGGCGAAGGTCCGCCGCGACGGGGACCTTGTGGAGCTGCCGATGGGCGACCTGGTGCCCGGCGACATCGTCAACATCGAGGCCGGTGATCTGGTTCCAGCGGATGCGCGGGTCCTCAGCGCCGCCACGCTCGAGATCGACGAGTCCGCGCTGACCGGCGAGAGCGTCCCGGTCCCCAAGCAGATCGATGCCGTCCCCGACGACTCGGCGTTGGGAGATCGCATCGACCTCGCGTTCATGAACACGCAGGTCACCCGCGGCGCGGGAACGATCCTCGTCGTCGCAACGGGCATGTCAACCGAGGTCGGTCACATCAGCGGCATGCTCCAGCGGACCAAGGACGAGGTCACGCCTCTCACCCGCCAGCTCAACACCCTGACGAACCAGATCCTCGTCATCGCGGGCATCGCACTCCTGGTCTCGATCCTGATCGGTCTGGCGCGAGACACACCGTTCGACATCCTGTTCCTGACCGCGATCTCATTCTCCGTCTCGGCGATCCCGACCGGCCTGCCCGCGGTTGTGACCACGATCCTGACGTCGGGCACCACCGCGCTCGCCGCGTCCGGCGCGATCGTGAAGCGTTTGCGCTCGGTCGAGACACTCGGCTCGACCTCGGCGATCAACTCGGACAAGACGGGAACCCTGACCCTGAACCAGATGACGGCAGTGCAGATGGCGGTGGTCGGGCGGCGCTATACGATCTCGGGCGAGGGCTACTCGACGGACGGGCAAATCACGCATACGGGCGGGCAACCCGATGTGCCGCTCGAGGGACTGCTGCTGCCGATGGCCCTGTGCGCCGACGCGGAGGTGCGCGATGGCTCGCTGGTCGGCGACCCGACCGAGGGCGCGCTCGTCGTGCTCGCCGCCAAGGGCGGCGTCGACCCCTCGTTGACGCGCGAGCGCTATCCGCGGGTGGCGACGCTGCCGTTCGATGCGGCCTACAAGTTCATGGCCACGTTCCACCGCATGGAGGATGACGCTGGCAAGGCCGTCATCCGCTGCTTCGTCAAGGGGGCCCCCGACCAGCTGCTCGCCCGCGCCACCTCGGCCCATGGTCCCGATGGAGCGGACGTCCCGATCGACCGGGTCCGCGAACCGTTCCTTGCCGAGAACGAGCGACTCGGAGCCCAGGGCCTGCGCGTCCTGGCCACCGCGCAGCGTGACTTCGATCCGGCCACGTTCGACCCGAACGCCGATCTCCTGCCACTGGTCAGCGACCTCCAGCTCCTGGCCATCGTCGGGATCGTCGACCCGCCCCGCGCTGAGGCCCGGGACGCCATCGCCAAGGCAAAGGCCGCCGGCATCAAGGTGCGAATGATCACCGGCGACCACGCCGTGACGGCCGATGCCATCGCCCACCAGCTCGGGATCGAGGGCCAGGCCATGACCGGCGCCGACTTCCGCGCCATGTCCGACGAGGAAGCCGATCGCCGGATCGACGACATCGGCGTCATCGCCCGCGTGGCCCCCGAGGACAAGGTCCACCTGGTCGACATCCTCCGCCGCAACGGCGACATCGTGGCGATGACCGGCGACGGCGTGAACGACGCGCCGGCTCTCAAGATGGCCGACATCGGCGTTGCGATGGGCATCACCGGCACGGAGGTCTCCAAGGAGGCCGCCGTGATGATCCTGACCGACGACAACTTCGCGACGATCGTGCGGGCCGTGGAGCAGGGGCGCGCGCTGTACGACAACCTGGTGCGCTACATCCGGTTCCAGATGGCGTGTCTCTTCAGCTTCATCGGAACGTTCCTCGGCGCGAGCATCTTCGGGATCCTTGGTGGTGTCCCGTTCCTGCCGCTCCAGACCCTATGGATCAACTTCACTGTCGACATCTTCCAGGCCATCGGCCTCGGCTACGGCAAGCAACGCGAGGGCCTCATGGAGGAAGCCCCCAGGCCCAAGGACCAGCAGATCCTGCCGCGGCCCCTGTTCGCCTGGCTCGCGTTCATCGGCTTGATCATGGCTGCGATCACCCTCGCCGTCATCGTCTGGGCCGGGAACAATTTCGACGAGACCGTCGCCCACACGATGGGCCTCGTGACTTTCTCGATGCTGCACCTGTTCTTCTCGATCGAGACGTCGGACGAGGAGCGCACGATCTTCAGCAGTGAGCTCCTCGAGAACAGCGTCCTGCTGAAGACATCGGGGCTGTCGCTGCTGACCATCTTCCTGGCCACGACGTTCGGTCCGCTCCAACGGGTGCTCGACACGGTGGAGCTCAGCGTCGATCAGTGGGGGATCTGCATCGTTGCGGGTGCCTTGATCATCATCGTCGCGGAGATCCGCAAAGTGTTCCGTCGGCGCGCGATGTCGACCGAGGCTGTCACCACGGGCGGTGCGCCGCTGCCCGCGACGGCCTCGTGAGGGAGTCGAGCGCCGCCAAGTCCCGATGACCGTCATCGTCCCGCGCTGGGAGTTCCGGACCTTCGGACAGCACTTCGGGGCCGCCGAGGCGGCGTTCGGGGCGATGACCCCCGGCGCCGTGCAGGAGTCGGATGAGGTCTACCTGCTCGTCGACGACGGGCAGCCGAAGACGGATGTCGTGAAGATCCGGTTCGACCTCATGGACGTGAAGACGCTCCGCGAGGTGAACCCCGATGGTCTCGAGCGTTGGGAGCCGGTGGCGAAGGTCGCCTTCCCGCTGGCCCCGGCCGACCTGGCGATCGTGACCAAGGCGCTTCGCCTGGCGTCCACCCCGTCCGACGACGCGGCTGCAAGCCTCGATGGCTTCCTCGCGGAGATCGCGCGGCCCGGTGGCCCGGTCCGCGCGGTCGCGGTCCACAAGCGACGCGTCCGCTACGCGCCCGGTGGCTGCACCGCAGAAGTCTCCGACGTCACCGCCGACGGACAGCCGATCCGGACGATCGCGATCGAGGACGAGGACCCGGCGGCCGTGGTCGCTGCCGTGCGCTCGGTCGGTCTGGGGGGCTACCTCAACACGAGCTACCCCGTCGGTCTCGCCGCGCTGCTTGGCGGCCGGCCTCCGCGTTACGCGGTAATCGATGTCGGGACGAACTCGGTGAAGTTCCACGTCGGCGAGCGCGTCGACGACGGCGCGTGGCGAACGGTCGCGGACCGGGCCGAGATCACGCGGATGG
>DASTIG010000073.1:0-3431 GCA_035717785.1 Candidatus Limnocylindrales bacterium | reverse complement strand
GCGGCAAGCCACGCGGTCCTTCGACGCCTGGCGGCCGCGTTCGAGGCGGCCGGACGGCTCGACGCCGAGCGCCCCGTCCTCGTCGGACTGCCAGCGGGGAGCAGGCACGAGATCGGAGCGCTGGCATTCGCCACGGCCGCGCGGCGGCGCGGCATCGGGGTCGTTTATCTCGGTGCGGACGTCACCCATGACAGTTGGATCGACGCGGCTCACGTAACGAACGCGCGGGGCGTCGTCATCGGGATCCCGAGCGCCGGCGATAGGGGGCCCGGGCGGCAAGTCGCGGAGACCATGGTCCACAGCGGGGGGTGGCTTGTCGCAGCGGGCGGCGCCGGAGCTCTCGACGCCGATCTCCCGGCAGAAGTCCTCCAACTGCCGAACGGCATCGTCTCGTCGACCGCGGCGCTCCAGCAGGCACTCGCCGACCGGTGATCTCGCCGCGCTGATCTAGCGACGGTCGATCGCCCGGCCTCGACCTAGCCGGGCTCGACCCAACCCAGCGAGCGTTCGACACCCTTATGCCACCGAGCCAGACCGGCGGCGCGGTCGCTCTCGGACATCCGAGGCTCCCATCGACGCGGCGCCGAATCCATCGACCGCAGTTCGTCAAGGTCCCGCCAGAACCCGACTGCGAGTCCTGCGGCATAGGCCGCGCCCAGGGCACTGATCTCGGTGATCGCCGGTGCGATCACGACACTCCCCAGGATGTCCGCCTGGATCTGCATCAGCAGCTCGTTCCGCGTCATCCCACCGTCCACCCGCAGCTCGCCGGGGAGTGGCGCCCCGAGGTCCGCCGCCATCGCAGCCCCGAGATCGGCGACTTGATAGGCCGTCGCTTCGAGCGCTGCCCGCGCGACATGAGCCTTGGTCGAGAAGCGGGTCAGCCCCGCGATCACGCCCCGGGCGTCGGGCCGCCAGTGGGGCGCGAACAGCCCGGAGAACGCCGGCACGAACACCACATCACCCGAATCCGGCACGGAACGGGCTAGCGCCTCGACCTCATCGGCCGAATCGATGATCGCGAGGTCGTCACGCAGCCACTGCACGAGCGAGCCCGCGACCGCGACCGATCCCTCGAGTGCATAGGTCGCCGGAGTACCTGAACCGCCGAGCCGCGCAGCGACCGTGGTGATCAACCCGTGCGTGCTGTGCACCGGCGTCGTCCCCGTATGCATGAGCATGAACGCGCCCGTGCCGTACGTGCATTTCGACTCACCTGCCTCGAAACAGGTCTGCCCGAACAACGCCGCGTGCTGGTCGCCGAGGATCCCCGAGATCGGCACGCCATCGAGGTCACCGACGCCCGTCCCATACACCTCGGACGAGCCGCGGATCGCGGGCAGCATCGGGCGCTGGATGCCGAGCTCATCCAGGATCACCGCCTCCCAATCGAGCGTCTCGAGGCCCATCAGCATCGTCCGGCTCGCGTTGGTGACGTCGGTCGCATGGACGCCGCCGTCGACGCCACCCGTCAACTGCCACAGCACCCACGAATCGATCGTCCCGAACGCGAGGTCATCCCGACCGCCGTCGATGTGATCGAGGATCCAGCGCAGCTTCAGCGCGCTCGAATAGGTCGAGATCGGCAACCCGGTCCTTCCCCGGAAGCGATCCACGCCGCCCTCCGCGGCCGACAGCCGGGCGACCGCGTCCGCCGTCCGCGTGTCCTGCCACACGATCGCGGGATAGACGGGTCGGCCCGTCCGCCGGTCCCACACCACGGACGTTTCGCGCTGGTTGCTGATGCCGACAGCGGCAATTGCCTTCGCATTCGTACCAGCATCCCGGAGCGCGACCCGCACGCACGTCCGCACCCGCTCGATGATCTCGTCCGGGTCGTGCTCCACCCAACCCGGCCGCGGCGTGATCTGCCGATGCTCCAGCTGGTGGCTGGCGACCGGCCCCCCGGCATGGTCGAACAGGATGCATCGACTGCTGGTCGTCCCCTGATCGATCGCCGCTACGAGTGACCGAGGCGCGTGGGTCACGTCGGCGAGATCTCGCCCCGCGTCCAGGTCGTGCCGGGCATCGCGACCATCAACACCCAGGTCGCCCCGAAACGGCACTCCTTCGTCGTGCACGTCGCGATGTCGACAGGCTCGGGTTCGAGCGACAGCTCGTCACCCTGGATCTCGTACGTGAAGCGCTTGCCGGTGATGACGATACCGTCGTTGCCCTCGAGGGTATAGGTCCCCTCGTCGACCTGCTGCCCGTGGAAGTCTCTCGACCCGAACTCGCCGGTGGCCGTGAAGAAGTGCGAATGCTGGCGCTCGACCGCGCCGTCGCACGGTTTGCTTGGGTCCTTGAGGGTCGTCGTACTCGGATCGACACCCGGGATCAACTCGTTTCCGTAGACCGTGTCACCAAGGAACTCGTCCAAGCCGGCGTCCCCGAGCATCGCGACGATCCGCTCGCAGTCGTGGACGCCGACCCACTCCCCGACGATCGCGTTCGCTGAGGACGGGCTCGCCTCGGCAGATGGAGACGCGCTCGACGGCGCCAGGCTCGACGGCGCCAGGCTCGACGGCGCCACGCTCGACGGCGCGACCGTGCTTGCGCCACCCCCGCCGCACCCCGCCAGCGCGATCGCGAGCGCGCCGGTCGCCGCCAAGATCCACGAGCTCGTTCGCACGCCGTGATGGTAGTCGCCCGGTGTCTCGCTGCCGCACTCCCTCGTCAGGCGTGGGGTGCATGCGCTCGAGGGGGTGGTGCCACGCTGGCATGCGTGGCTTTCATGACGAGGTATTGGCTCAGAGCAGTCGTCGGCGCCGAAGCAGGCCCTAGTCGAAGTCGAAGATCGTGTTGCCGTCGTAGAAGGTCAGGATGTAGGAGCAGCGCTCGCAGACGAGCATCGTCACGCGGTGGGCGGTGAAGCCCCAAGCGCTGTCGAACTTGCCTTCTTCCTGTCGGAATGTGCCATTCCCACACAGCGGGCACATCGGCAGATTGCGCCCGCCCAGCACGGCCTGGTCATCGATAGGTTGCGTCATCGTCTACCTCCGCGATCGCCACCGCGCGGTGGCGGCATGGTTGCTGTAGCGGCCCCGTTGCTGTAGCGGCCCGTTGCTGTAGCGGCATTCCTTTGCTGATGCGCATGGGCCGCATCGGTTGGCTGATAACGACGGCGCGGCTGATGCGGCGCATGTGCATCGACGACCGATGGTCGGACCAACGCGCATGGGCCGCATCGGTTGGCTGATAAAGACGGCGCGGGTGATGCGGCGCATGTGCATCGACGACCGATGGTCGGACCAGCGCCGCATGGTCGGACCAGCGCCGCATGGTCGAACTAGCGCCGCATGGTCGGAACCAACGTCGGAAAGTGTGCATCAGCGCTCCATCGCCACTCCATATTCGCGTGCCAGCATGCGATGCATGAGATGGCCGCCGACGCGGCGGTCGCAAGCCAGCAAGGAGCCCACAAAACCATG
>DASTIG010000072.1:0-2196 GCA_035717785.1 Candidatus Limnocylindrales bacterium | reverse complement strand
AGCGCCTCGGCCGCCCCCCGCCGCCGCCACGGGAAGGCGACGACCACCTGGTGGGGTTCGGGACCGGGTCGGCTCCGGACGGCGAGCCGTACGCCGCTCGCGGTGGCGAGCCGCCACGTGAGGCGGGCCGCCAGCCGTGCGACGGTCCGCCTTCGTTGATCCGATCCGGCGCGACCCGGTCGGCCGCTCACCCCGGCTCGCTCCATCGCAGCGGAGAGGCTCTCCTCGGGGACGCCGAGCCACCCGCCGACGCCGATCGTCAGCTTCACCGCAGGGCGAGGAAAGTACAGGTTCGGGCCGTCGAGCACACGGAGCTCGACGAGATCGGCGCGCGGTGGGGCCACGTGCGCGAGCTTAGTCAGCCGGGGTCGCCGGCG
The DNA here is from genome assembly GCA_035717785.1 of Candidatus Limnocylindrales bacterium. Lineage (GTDB taxonomy): Bacteria > Chloroflexota > Limnocylindria > Limnocylindrales > CSP1-4 > SPCO01. Next base: position 1,819 of record DASTIG010000072.1, on the reverse strand, counting down.
TGGTACCGGCGGAACGCCGGAACGCGCCAGGCAACGATGCCCGCACCCGCGATGCAGAGCAGCCCGCCGGACACGACCGACGCCATCGGCGAGAAGGCCGCCGCGACGAGTCCTGCTTCCAGGTCGCCGAGACGCGGCCCGCCGGTGACCACGAGGATGTGGATGCCGAACAGCCGGCCGCGCAGGTGCTCCGGGACCGTGACCTGCAGGATCGTGTTCCGGAACACCGCCGAGATCACGTCGGCCGCGCCCGCGACCGCGAGGAAGAACAGACCGAGCCACAGGTTCGTGCCGACGAGACCGAAGGCGGCGATCCCCGCCCCCCACACCACCACGGCCCAGATCACGGCCAGTCCCTGGTGGCGGATGCGGCCGACCCAGCCGCTCGTCGCCGCCCCGATGAACGCACCCACGGCGGGGGCCGCGAACAGGAGCCCGACCACCGTCGCACCGCGATGGAACTGCGTGAACGCGAGGACCGCGAACAGCGCTCGGGGCATGCCGAACACCATCGCGATGATGTCGATCACGAACGTCGACTGCAGGACCTGGCGGCCCCGCAGGAAGGCGAATCCTTCTCGGACGGCGCGCCACCCAACCGCCGTGCGTTCGCCCTCGGCGGGCGGCATCGGGCGGATCGAGATCGAGGCGAGCAGCAGGAAGCCGATCGAGATCAGATCGATCGCGTACGCCCACGAGAACCCGAGGCCCGCGACGACGACCCCCGCGAGCGCCGGACCGATCAGACCAGCGCCGTTCCAGATGATCTGGTTGAGCGCCGCGGCGGCCGGCAGGAGGCCGCGATCGAGCAGCCGAGGGGTCATAGCGCTACGCGTCGGGCTGTCGATCGCGCTCGTCGCCGCGATGCCGGCCACGGCAACGTAGATCAGCGCGAGCGGTGGATCGCCGTGGACGGCGCCCGCGAACAGCAGGCCCGAGGACGCGAGGTACCCGACCTGCGCGGTGATCAAGATCTTCCGACGATCGAACGCGTCCAGGAACGTCCCACCCGCCAGCGTCCCCACCACGAGCGCGAGGAACCCGACGAGCCCGATCAACCCCACGGCGACCGTGGACTCGGTCAGGCTGTACACCTGCAGGAACGTCGCGACGATCGTGAACTGGGAGCCGAAGGTCGACGCGAGCAGCCCGAGCCACAGCCGCCGGAAGTCGCGCGACGCGCGAAGGGGTGTGACGTCGACCGCGATCCGCCGAGCGAAACCCCCGATCCGCGACGTTCGCGTTCGTTCGGGCTCGTCACTCATGCGTCGAAGGTAGCAACGGATCCGGCCTGTTCGGCCGGGCTTGCCGTTAGCCGGTCCCCGCGCCGAGCGCTTCGTTCAGCGTCGTGAGCCCCTCATCGAGCAGCCCCTCGTCGATCGTCAGAGGCGGTAGGAGCCGGATCACGTTGTCGTAGGTCCCCGCCTTCAATATGAGGACACCTTCCTCCAGGCAGCGCTTCACGATCGCGTTCCCGCTTGCGCCGTCGAGTGGCTCCTTCGCGTCGCGGTCGGAGACGAGCTCGATCGCGGTCATCATCCCGCGGCCGCGCACGTCGCCGATCACGTCGTGCCGATCCTGCATCTCGCGCAACCGCCCGAGCACCTTCTCGCCGAGCGTTCGAGAACGTTCCAGCAGACCCTCCCGCTCGATCTTGTCGAGGACGGCGAGTGCCGCCGCCGCCGCGACGGGATTGCCGCCGTAGGTCCCGCCGAGACCGCCGACGTGCACGGCGTCCATCAGGTCGGCTCGTCCGGTCACGGCGCTGATCGGCAGGCCGCCGCCGAGCGACTTCGCGCTCGTGATGAGGTCGGGCACG
>DASTIG010000071.1:0-3346 GCA_035717785.1 Candidatus Limnocylindrales bacterium | reverse complement strand
GCGAGGACGTACAGCCCCGCGAGCGCCCCGAAGCTCACGATCATCGCGAGGCCGCAGCGGATGATGTCGCGCATCGTCACGACGAGCAGCGCCGAGCCGATCATCACCGCCGACAGGATCCACAGGAGCGCGTCCTCCCAGTCCTGCCCGAGCAACACGATCATCAGCGCCGCGACCGTGGTGACCGCACCCAGGATCGCCAGCGCGAGCGCGATGAAGAGCAGCGTACGGACCATGGCTACTTCGGGTGGGCGTGGCCGCCGCCGTGCCCGCTGCCGAGCGCCGCGTGGCCGTTGCCCTCGTGTCCATTGCCGTGGCCGTTGCCGGCCGGGAGCCCGCGCGTCGTCGCGGGCAGGACCGGCAGCAGCCGGCCGGCGTCGATCAACCGGCCCTCGGCCGCGGCGCGCGTCGCCCAGTCGGCTTCGCGCCGGACGTACGTCACCTCGGTGTCCATCTCGACCGCCGAGATCGCCATGAGGTCGATCATCGGCTCCTCGCGGCTTGTCTGGGCGAGCTCGATGTCCGGACCGTCGCGCAGCGCGTCGTACGGACAGGCGTCGACGCAGATCCCGCACAGGATGCAGCGGCTTTCGTCGACCTCGTACTTCTGGAGCACGCGCGGCTTCGGCATCAGCGCGCCGGTCGGGCACGTCTCGGCGCAGCGGCCGCAGGACACGCACGGCGTGTCGTTGAGGCTCATGTCGAGCGGCGTCGTGACCAGCGTGTCGAAGCCGATCCGCATGAAGTCGTAGCAGGCGGCGCCCACCACCTCGGCGCAGACGTTGGCACAGCGGCCGCAGTCGATGCAGCGCGACGGCTCACGCAGGATGAAGGCGTGCGAGTCGTCGCGGATGTAGTCGTGGTTGAGGCCGGTGAACCGGTTCTCGGTGACGCTCCGGTAGCCCGCCCCCTGGTGGTACGTCGGCTCGAGCGTCTTCAGGGTGGTGCCGTATTCGATCCCGAGACGGCGCAGGTCGCAGAAGCCGATCGCCTCGCAGGTGCACTGCAGACAGCGCGTCGATTCGGCCATCGCCGCTTCGGGGGTGTAGGGCAGCTCGTACTCGATGTAGTTGTGGTTGCGCTCCTCGGCCGGCATCGCCGTCATGCGGTAGCGCGGTTCCTTGACCTCGCTTGTGAACGGCACGATCGACAGGAATTCGGGCTGCGGCTCGGCCAGCGTCTGCCGCGTCCGGATCGCCTCGAGGTCCATCCCCTTGAGGTAGGCATCGACTGCGTAGGCGGCGCGACGGCCTTCGGCGATCGCCTCGACCACGGTCGCGGCCCCGATCCGTACGTCACCCGTTCCGAACACGCCAGGCCGCCCGGTGGCAAACGTCACCGCATCCGCGGAGAGGCGCGCGCGCTTCGCCGTGATGCCCTCGTTGCCGGGCTGCTCGATCCAGTCGAGTTCCGGGCCCTGCCCGATTGCCAGCAGCACGCGGTCGCAGGGGATCGTGAACTCCGTGCCGGTCGCGGGCTCCGGTCGGCGCCGGCCTGAGGCATCCGGTTCGCCGAGGCGCATCCGGATGAACTCGACGCCGGTGACGTTGTTGTCCTCGTCGGTGACGACCCGGACCGGGCCCGCCTGGAAGATCGTCTGGACGCCTTCCTCGATGGCTTCATGGACCTCGTTCGCGGCTGGCATGTCCTTCATGTCGCGGCGGTAGACGAGGGTCACCTCCTTGGCGCCCTGGCGGACCGACGTCCGCGAACAGTCCATCGAGGTGAACCCGCCGCCGATGACGACCACCCGCTTGCCGGAATGGTCGGGGTACGGCAGGCCGAGCGTGGCAGTGCGCAGGTACTCGAGCCCGTCGAGTACCTCTGGCGCGTCCTCGCCCGGGATGCCGAGCTTGTTCGTGTCGTAGCAGCCGATCGCGACGACGACCGCGCCGAAGCCCTGGTTGGTCAGGTCGTCCAGGGTGAAGTCGCGACCCAGGCCCGCGTTGCAGACGACCTCGCCGCCGAGACGGGTGACCGACTCGTATTCCGCCTCGAGGACCTCGACCTTCGGCAGGCGGTACTGCGGGATCCCGTAGCGGAGCATCCCGCCGGGCGCCGGGTCGCGCTCGAACACGGTCACGTCGTGGCCGGCCAGCAGCAGGTAGTAGGCGGCCGCCATGCCCGCCGGTCCGGAACCGATGACCGCGGCGTTGCGGCCGGTCGGCGCCTGGCGCTCGAACGGCAGCGGTGGATCGACGTCCTCGTCGAGCATCGACTTGATGACCTGGTCGCCGGCATAGCGGTGGCTGTCGCGGATCGCGATCGCCTCGTCGACCTCGTCGCGCCGGCAGTGCTCCTCGCACGGCGCCGGGCACACCCGGCCGAGCACGCTCGGGAAGGGGATCGTCCGCTTGAAGATCCGGGTGGACTCGCGCCAGTCGGCCTCGGCGTTGGCCTTGAGGAAGCCCGGGATGTCGATGTGGCTCGGGCACTTGTTCTGGCAGGGCGGCAGGCAGTACGCGTTGTGGTCGCTGAAGATCAGCTCGAGGTTCGTGCGGCGCAGCCGGCGGATCTCCTCGGTCTGCGTCTGGACGACCATGCCGTCCTCGCATGTCCGTGAGCACGAGATCGGTGGGTGTTCCTCGCCCTCGACGTCGACCACGCACATCCGGCAGGCCCCGAAGCCGGGCAGCTTCGGCTCATAGCACAGCGTCGGGATCTCGATGCCATTGTCGCGGCAGACCTCGAGGATCGTCTGGCCCTCGTCGCCCTCGACGACCCGGCCGTCGACCTCGATCCGGATGCGCGGCGTCGACTGGGGCCGCTGCGGTGCCTGCGTCTCGAGCAGGCGCTCCGCGAGCGATTCCGGGGACGCCGCGGGTGCGCGGTCGAGGTGGCTATCCGGGCGCGTGATCAAATCAGCCATCAGTGTGCCTTCACCGGGGTCTTGGGCGGCTTGCCGGCGGCAACTGCGATGGGCTGGCACACGCCGGCGGGGCAGGAGCTGCGCAGGAGGTGATCGTCGAGCTCTGCCTGGAAGTATCGCATCCCGCTCCCCAGCGGAAGCGTCGCGAGCCGCTCGTGGTCGCACAGCGCAGACGCGACGATGTCCGCCGACAGGTCGGCGAGGATGCCGATGTCGTTCTGGCGCGGGCGGCCCTCGGTGATCCGGTCCGCGATCTCGGCGAGCCGCTTCGTCCCGATGCGGCAGGGGATCGACTTGCCGCACGCCTCGCTCGCGCAGAACCGCGTCAGAAGCCGGGCCAGGTCGACGACGCAGGCGCGGTCGTCGGCGATGACGATCGAACCCGAGCCGAGGTGGGCGCCGGCTTCCCGCAACGATTCGAAGTCGTACGGGGTGTCGAGCATGGTCTTCGGCAGCAGCCCGCCCGACGGGCCGCCG
>DASTIG010000070.1:0-13369 GCA_035717785.1 Candidatus Limnocylindrales bacterium | reverse complement strand
GCTCCTCGGCCTCCTCTGTGACCTGCTGGACGGCCGCCACGATTCCTGTCTTGCGACCCTCGAGAGCGATCAGCCGCACGCCCTGGCCGCCGCGGTGCTTGCGCCGGAAGTCTCCGATCGAGACGCGCTTCCCGTAGCCGGTCTCGGTCAGGACCAGCAGGTCCGCCTCCGGCTCGACCACGCTCATGGCCACGACGCTGTCGCCCTCGCGCTTGAGCAGGCGGATGCCGATGACACCGGCCGCGTCGCGGCCCATCGGTCGGACTTCGCTCTCCTCGAAGCGCGCGAGCATGCCCTGCGCCGTGGCGATGATGATGTCGTCACCCCCGCCCGAGACGTCGACCCAGGCGAGCTCGTCATCGTGGTTGATGGTGATCGCCCGGATGCCGGTCGAGCGGACCCGTTCGAACTGCTCGAGCGGCGTCTTCTTGATGATGCCCTTGCGGGTGGCCATGACCAGGAAGTGCCCGGGCTCGAAGTTCGGGAGCACGATCGTCGCGACGGGTACCTCGCCCGCCTCGACCTGCACGCCCGGCAGATTGATGATCGCCATGCCCTTGGCCTGCCGGGAGGCGTCGGGGATGGCGTGGACCTTGGCGCTGAAGACGCGGCCCCGATTCGTGAAGAACAGGGCATAGTCGTGGGTGTTCGCGACCAGGAGGTGCTCGACGGCGTCCTCCTCGCGCGTCACGTGGCCGATGATCCCCTTGCCACCGCGATGCTGACGGCGGTACGTCGCGACCGGCTGGCGCTTGGTGTAGCCGCGCCCGGAGATCGTTACGACGACGTCCTCGTCGGCGATCAGGTCCTCGTCGGTCATCTCGCGACTCGAGTCGTCCGCGACGCGCGTGCGGCGCTCGCCCGCGTACTTGCGCTTCAGCTCGATGAGCTCGTCCTTGATGATCGTGAGCACCCGCGCCGGATTGGCGAGGATGTCCTCGAGCTCGGCGATGAGCTGGATGACCGCGAGGTACTCGTCCTCGATCTTCTTGCGCTCGAGTGCGGCGAGGCGGGCGAGGCGCATGTCGAGGATGGCCTGGGCCTGCAGCTCCGACAGGTCGAAGCGCGCCATGAGGTTGTCCCGGGCGACGTCGACGTCGGCCGACTCGCGGATCGTCTTGATGACCGCGTCGAGGTGGTCGAGGGCGATCTTGAGGCCCTCGAGGATGTGCGCCCGGGCGCGCGCCTTGCCGAGGTCGAACTCGGTGCGCCGGCGGACGATCTCCTGACGATGCTCGACGTAATGCTCGAGGACGCTCCGCAGCGGCAGTGTCTGCGGCTGGCCGTCGACGAGCGCCAGCATGTTCATGTTGAAGGCGAGCTGCATAGGGGTGTGCTTGAACAGGTTGTTCAGCACCTTGTGCGGGTTGGCGTCGCGCTTGATCTCGATGTAGATGCGCATCCCGTCGCGGTCGGACTCGTCGCGCAGGTCCGCGATGCCGTCGATGCGCTTGTCCTTGACCAGGTCGGCGATCTTCTCGAGCAGCGCCGCCTTGTTCACCTGGTACGGCAGCTCGGTGACGATGATCGCCATCCGGTCGCCGCGCACCTCCTCGAACGCGACCTGCGCGCGCATCACGACCCGGCCGCGCCCGTGGGCGTACATCTGCCGGATCGCGTCGACCGTCTCCCATTCGCCGGTCAGGACGTTGCGCTGCTTTTCGAACCGGAAGATGGTGCCGCCGGTCGGGAAGTCCGGTCCGAGCACGAACTTGCACAGGTCGTCCGAGGTGAGCTCGGGGTCGTCGAGCAGCGCGATCGTCGCGTCGACGATCTCGCCGAGATGGTGCGGCGGGATGTTCGTCGCCATCCCGACGGCGATCCCGGTCGAGCCGTTGACGAGCAGGTTGGGTAGCTTGGCCGGCAGCACCGACGGCTGCTTCTGCGTCCCGTCGTAGTTCTCGACGAAGTCGACCGTCTCCTTGTCGATATCGGCGAGCATCTCCGACGCGATCGCCGTCAGGCGAGCCTCGGTGTAACGCATCGCCGCGGCGTCGTCGCCATCGACAGACCCGAAGTTGCCCTGCCCATCGACGAGCGGGTAGCGCATCGAGAAGTCCTGGGCGAGGCGCACCAGGGCGTCGTAGATCGCGCTATCGCCGTGCGGGTGGTACTTACCCATGACCTCGCCCACCACCGCCGCGCACTTGCGGAATGAGCTGGTCGACGACAGGCCCATCTCGCCCATCGTGTAGAGGATCCGGCGGTGCACCGGCTTGAGGCCGTCGCGCACGTCCGGCAACGCGCGAGCGACGATGACGCTCATCGCATAATCGAGGTACGAGACTCGCATCTCGTCCTCGATCCGGATGGCTCGGACGTCGCCCAGGTCGTCGGTCACGGTCGGCTACTCCTGATCAGGTCAGCGGTGGTTCGGGATGGTGGGCCGGGTCCGGCAGCCCACCGAAGCGGGACGCGAGGTCGGCGGCGGCGGACGTGGACGGAGCACCGGGCCGTCGCCGAACCCCGGCAAGGCGGGCGCGGATGTCGTCGGCGTCGCTGGCGTCCAGCTTGGACAGGCTGTCGCGGATGACCCACGCGCGGTGGCCATCGTCGGTGGCCGCGGCTCGGTCTGCCTCGGCACGGAGCGCCGCGGTGGTGCGTGGGCGGTCGATCTGCGCGAGCGAGCGATATGCCCACGACAGCGCCTTCTGGACGTCGGGCTCCGCGTCGCCCATCAGTTGCCCGAGCAGCGGCAGCGCGTGATCGACGACCTCGGGCCCGCGCCCGGATCGCCGGTTGCCGTGGGTCATCGTCGCGATCGTCGAGCCGACGAGGCGGCGCTCCCAGCGCGACGGGGAGAAGATGAGTTGTTCGAGCTCGGCCCAGCGATAGGCCTCGGCGGCGATGCCAGTGCCGTACGGATGCGCCAGGTCGTCGACCGTGATCCAGTCGGCAGCCTCCCGGGCACCGCGGCGCAGGAGCTGCCATGTCCGCTCCGGCTCGGACGCGAGTGTCCGTTCCAGGAGCGCGAAGGCGAACCAGCGAGCTTCCAGGTGCTCCTCGCGGAACAGGCGATCAGCGACGAACAGCAACGGGGTCGGGCGGTCGAGGCGCGTCGCCTTCCGGAAACCGCGGATGACGGCCGCGAGCAGCGGCCAGCGGACACCGTGCGTCGTGCCCAGGCCCGGTGCCACGAACTGCTGGCCCGCGAGGTACTCCGGATCGGCCAAAGTGGCGAGGCCCTCGCGGAGAGCGTCGGCGAGCGCATCGGGATCCTGGAGGTCGTCGGCCAACTTGACACCGAGGGCCTCGGCGGCCGGCTTATGGTCGGCGACGAACGCGACGGCGCGGGCCGTCGTGGGGCTTGTGGGCCGTGGGGCCTCGCTCACGGCCGTCACGGGACTCCATCCACGGAGTCGGGCGGTTCGGCGGTGATCCCGACAAGCGGTCGCCAGCCGTAGCGTTCACGGAGCTCGCGCTTGCGGGCCTCGTCCGCGGCCACGTACACGCCGGTCGCGGTCGCGAGCGTCTGCCCGGTCGCCGCGTCGTCGAGGCGCCCGGCCGTGTCGACGACGCGCCTGCGCGAGCGCGTGATCCAGCCTTCGGCGCGGAGATCCTGGCCGACCAGGACCGGGCGCTTGAAGGCGACGTTCAAGCGGGCGGTGAGACCCCAGTTGTCCTCGCCGACCAGCGCCCAGGCCATGACCTCATCGAGGATCGTGCAGACGATGCCGCCGTGGGCGATCCCATCCCAGCCCTGGAACCTGGGCTCGAGCGTGAGCTCGACCCGCGAGCGCCCGGGCTCGACGTGCAGCAGGAGACCCATGCCGCTTGTATTGAGGGTCCCGCAGGCGAAGCACTGGTGCGGTGCGATCTCGAACCGGGTGACGCCCGGGACGTCGATGACCCGGGGCTCAGACGTCAAGGTTCTGCACCTTGCGAGCCTCGGTCTTGATGAAGTCCTTGCGCGGTCCGACCTTCTCCCCCATGAGCATCGTGAAGATCTCATCGGCCAGCGCGGCGTTCTCGGAGTCGACTCGGAGCAGCGTCCGGGTCTCGGGGTTCATCGTCGTCTCCCAGAGCTGGTCGGCGTTCATCTCGCCGAGGCCCTTGAAGCGCTGCACCGAGAGGTTCTTGACGTTGAACTCCTTGATGATCCGCTCGCGTTCCATCTCGCTCTGGGCGTATCGGGTCTGCTTGCCGGTGCTGAGCCGGTACAGCGGCGGCTGCGCGATGTACAGATAGCCCGAGTCCACGACTTCGGGCATATGGCGATAGAAGAACGTGAGCAGGAGCGTCCGGATGTGAGCGCCGTCGACGTCGGCGTCGGTCATGATGATGATCCGGTGGTAGCGCAGCTTCGTCACGTCGAAGCTCTCCCCGATGCCGGCGCCGAGCGCGATGATCAGCGGCCGGACATTCTCACTCGAGAGGATCTTGTCGAGACGGGCCTTCTCGACGTTCAGGAGCTTGCCGCGCAGCGGTAGGACGGCCTGGAATCGCCGGTCGCGGCCCTGCTTGGCTGAACCGCCCGCCGAATCGCCCTCGACGATGTACAGCTCGCTCCGCGCTGGGTCCCGTTCCTGACAGTCGGCGAGCTTGCCCGGCAGCGACATGCCGTCGAGCGCGCCCTTGCGGATGACAAGGTCCCGCGCCTTGCGGGCCGCTTCGCGGGCCCGTGCGGCCGTCAGGCACTTTTCGATGATCCGCCGACCGTCGGCGGGGTTCTCGTCGAGGTATTGCCCGAGACTGTCGGCGACGGCCGTCTGGACCTGCCCTTTGACCTCGGGGTTGCCGAGCTTGGCCTTCGTCTGACCCTCGAACTGCGGGTCGGTCAGCTTGACGCTGATCACCGCCGTCAGGCCCTCGCGAACGTCCTCGCCGGACAGGTTGGTGTCGCTGTCCTTGAGGACCCCTGCCCGGCGTGCCCAGTCGTTGAGCGAACTCGTCAGGGCGGCGCGGAATCCCGTGACGTGGCTGCCGCCGTCGGGCGTGTTTATGTTGTTCGCGAACGCGAGGACGTTCTCGGTGTAGGTGTCGTTGTACTGGAGCGCGACCTCGACGGCGGTCGAGCCTTCCTTGCGCTCGACGTAGATCGGGCGATTGTGGAGGGTCTCCTTGTTCCTGTTGAGGTGCCGGACGAACGACTGCAGCCCACCCTCGAAGTAGAACGATCGCTCGCGGTCGATTCGCTCGTCGATGAGCGTGATCCACACCCCCTTGGTCAGGTAGGCCGACTCACGGAGCCGCTGGCTGATGACCTCGAACGAGTAGTCGATCGCCTCGAACACCTCGGGGTCGGCGCGGAACATCGTGAGCGTCCCGCGACGCGTGCCCTGGGGCCCGATCTTCTTGACCGCGGCCTTCGGCTTGCCGCGCTCGTACTCCTGGGCCCAGATGCTGCCGTCCCGGGCCGATTCGACGCGCATCCACACGGACAGCGCGTTGACGACGCTGACGCCGACGCCGTGGAGGCCGCCGGACACCTTGTAGCCGCCGCCGCCGAACTTGCCGCCAGCGTGGAGGACCGTGTGGACGACTTCGAGCGCATCCTTGCCGGTGGAATGCTTTCCGACCGGGATGCCGCGGCCGTCGTCCTGGACGATGACCGTGCCATCCTGCCGGATCGTGACTAAGATCGTGGCGGCGTGACCGGCCATCGCCTCGTCGATCGAGTTGTCGACGACCTCCCAGACGAGGTGATGGAGCCCGCGTTCGTCGGTGGAACCGATGTACATGCCTGGGCGCCGCCGGACGGCCTCCAGCCCTTCGAGGACCTGGATGCTGGCGGCGGTGTAGTCGGCACCGCCCGCGCGACCCTTCTTGGCCCGCCCGTTCGTGCTGGGCAGGTTCTTGGCTTCCTCGGTCACGCGGTCCCTCCGGTCAGGCGCTCGTACAGCCGCCCCAATTCCTCGTCGCTGTAGTACTCGATCACGATCCGGCCGCCACGCCGGGACCGGGCGAGGCTGACCTTGGTCCCGAGAGCACGCCGGAGGTCCTCCTCGACACGTTCGAGGTCCTGATCGTGAGTGGGTGCCGGGGTCTCAGGGTCATGACGTGCGTCAACCGACTTGGGCTCCCGCAGCCGCCGGACGAGCTCCTCTGTCTGGCGGACCGACAGATCCTGGTCGACGACGGTCCCCAGCACGTGATCCTGATGTTCGACCGAGAGGCCGCCGAGTGCGCGACCGTGGCCCTCGCTGATGCGGCCATCGGCGATAGCGGCCTGGACGATCGGCGCGAGGTCGAGGAGTCGAATGGTGTTCGCCACGGTCGATCGCGCCCGCCCGACACGCATGGCGATCTGCTCATGTGTGAACCCGAAGTCGTCGATCAGGCGCCGGAAGCCATGCGCCGCTTCGATCGGATCCAGGTCCTCGCGCTGCAGGTTCTCGACAAGTGCCAGCTCGAGTCGTTGCTGGTCATCGAGGTCGCGCACGATCGCCGGGATGCGGTCGAGACCGGCGGCCGTCGCGGCGCGGACGCGCCGTTCACCGGTGACCAGCTGGTAGCCGTCGAGGGTTTCCGTCACGAGGATCGGCTGAAGGACTCCGTGTTCGCGGATGCTGGCGATGAGCGTGGCCATCTCGGCATCGCGGAAATTGCGGCGCGGCTGGTTCGGGTTCGGGCGGATGCTGGCGAGGGCGATCTCGATCGGCCCGCTCCGGCCTTCATGCCGCTGCGGGATGAGCGCAGACAGGCCTCGACCGAGCCCGTGTGCGCGCTCGTCGCGAACGGTCACGACAGCACCGCCACGTCCGGCTCGCGCATGATCGGGATGCCGACGAGATGGTTGGTCATGTGCCGGGCGTTCCGAACCCGGAACTCCGATGCCAGCGCGGCGTACGCCAGACCGCCTCGGGACTCGGGCGCATACGTCGCGATCGACCGGCCGTGGCTGGGTGCCTCCGACAGGCGCACGCTGCGCGGGATGACGGTGTCGTACACGATCCCGGCCAGGTGCCGTCGCGCCTCGGATTCGACGTCGGCTGAGAGATTCGTCCTGGCATCGGCCATCGTGAGGATGATGCCGTCGATCGCAAGTCGCGGATTGAGGTGGTCGCGAACGAGGTCGATGGTGGCCAGCAACTGGGTCAATCCCTCCAGGGCGTAGTACTCACATTGGAGCGGGATGAGGACCGCATCGGCAGCGGTCAAGGCGTTCACGGTCAGCAGACCGAGAGATGGCGGGCAATCGATGAAGATGACGTCGTAGTCGTTGATGAGCGGCTCGAGGAGCCGGCGTAGCCGTCGTTCCCGTGCTGAGGTTCCGGCGAGTTCGACCTCCGCACCTGCCAGGGCGATGGCAGACGGGACGACATCGACCCCTTCGGATGATCCACGCACGATCAGGTCGCGCAGGCCGACACCGTCGATGATGCCGTCATACGACGAACGCTTGAGAGTCGATCGGTCGATCCCGATACCACTTGTGGCGTTGCCCTGGGGGTCGAGATCGATCAGGAGGATCCGGTCGCCCGAGAGCGCGAGCAGGCTCGCCAGGTTCACCACCGTGGTGGTCTTACCGACGCCGCCTTTTTGGTTCGCGCACGCGATCGTCCGCCCCACTCAGCGATCCGCTCGGAACAGTCTCACAGGTACGGATTCTACCATTGACGCCCGTTCGACCTCGGCTCAGAAGGGCCTGTGGCGGGAGGTCCACAAGCGTGCCAGACGATGCGTAGCTGCCACTTACCGTGCGTGCCCCAAGCGGGCCTCGTTTCACGTGAAACAGGCTTGGGCGACTCCCGTGACCCGTGACCCGTGGAGTCGTGAGGGGCCGTTGCCCGTTCGAGGACTCCGTGGGATACTCCGCCGAGACGTCGCCGCCGAATCGGTCGTGATCGAGAGCCGGGCAGGTGGGCGCGCGACCTTTCTGGCCGCTTCGCCGAGGAAACGACCCGTCCGATGACCTTGCTCCTCGCTGCGGTCGGGGCGGTGGTGACAGCCCTGATCGAACTCACCGTGACCCCATACCTCCGCATCGGGTCGGCTCAACCCCACCCCGTTCTCGTGCTGGCGGTCATCGTCACGATCGCCGTCGGCCTCGAGGCCGGTCTCGTCTGGGCCTTCGTGGGAGGGCTCGCACTTGATGTCCTTGCACAAAGACCACTCGGCTCGACCGCATTCGCGCTCTTGCTCTGCGTCGGCGGAGCGTCGATTCTCGCCCGATCCCTCCCCCACCTCCGACCCATCGTGCCGATCGTGGCCGTCTTCCTGTTCAGTCTCGGGTACTCGATGATCCTGTTCGCAACCCTCAGCGCACTAGGCGTCCCACCGCCCACGACCGACCCCGTGGCGATGCTGTTCCCTGGGGCCGTGTACGACGCTGTGCTCGGCGCCATCATCGGCCCGCTGACCGTCGCCGTGCATGATCGGCGGATGGAGCAGGAGAGGGTCGACTGGTGAACAGCTACCTGGATGGACGTCCAGCTCCGGAGCGACGGTTCTCGCGGTTCGTCGTCTTCGGTCTGGCGGTCGTCCTGGCGCTCGGCACGCTGACTGCGCGGCTGTTCTACCTGCAGATCACGAACGGGACCGAGTACACCGTGATCTCGAACCGCCAGCGAACCGTCGATGAACCGATCCCGGCGCCCCGCGGGATCATGTATGACCGGAACGGTCGGCTGCTGGTCACAAACGTGGCGACGTTCGCGGTCAAGGTGCGGCCCGCCGACGTTCCCGACCCGTTGCGCGACGCGGTCGTTGCTCGACTCGGGGCATTGCTGTCGATGGATCCGGCCGAGATCAACGCGACGATCGACGGGAATCCTGGCTCGGCCTTTGATCTCGTCCGTGTGGCACAGGACGTGGACCGCGAGACCGCCCAGTTGATCTCGGAGGCCGGCTACGAGCTGCCCGGGGTCGAAGTCGCCGTGGAGGCACGCCGGGAATACACCGACGGGGCGTTGATGTCCCAACTCCTTGGGTACACGGGTCCGGTCTCGGCCGAACAACTACCCGACCTGCGTGAGAAAGGCTATCAACCGGATGACCTGCTAGGACAGGTCGGATTGGAAGCTCAATACGAGACGGAGCTCCGAGGCACCTACGGCGTCCAGACCGTGGCGCGCGACAAGACCGGCCGGCGGACGCAAGTGCTGCAGACGGTCCGTGACGCCGTCCCCGGCGCCTCAATCACGCTGACGGTCGATACGAAGACCCAGAAGAACGCCCAGAAGGCCCTCAAATGGGCGATGGACAAGGTCGGGATGACCCGCGGTGTCGTGATCGTGATGAACCCCCAGACGGGTGAGATCCTCGCGATGGTGAGCCTCCCCACGTACGACAACAACAAGTTCGCTCGCGGCATCAGTGCGGCCGAATACAAGAAGCTGCTCAAGAACAAGGACAAGCCGCTGTTGAATCACGCGATCCAGGCGCATTACGCGCCCGGATCGACGTACAAGCTCGTGACCGGCACCGGCGGCCTGGCGGACCGCGAGATCACCGAGTCGACCCGAGTCTTGACGAAGGGCTTCCTGACGCTCGGCGATACCAAGTTCTACGAGTGGAACCGGCGTGGCTGGGGTCCGTGCGACATCTATTGCGGGTTCGGTCATTCGAGCGACACGTTCTTCTACCAGGTCGCCGGGATGCTCGGGATCGACCGGCTGGCCTACTGGGCACGGCAGTACGGGTTCGGCGCCCCGACCGGCGTGGACCTGCCTGGTGAAGTCGAAGGGATCGTCCCGGACAACGCCTGGAAGCAGGATGCCCTGGGCGCGCCGGTGTTCCCGGGCGAGACCTATCAGGCTGGCATCGGCCAGGGCTATGACGCGGTCACGCCGCTGCAGCTGATCAACGCCTATGCAGCACTCGCCAATGGCGGGACGCTCTACCAGCCGCAGATCGTGCGCGATGTCATCGGCCCGAATGGCGAGATCGTGCGTCCGTTCGAGCCGAAGGTGCTCCACAAGCTCAAGGCGAAGTCGAGCGTCCTGCGCACGATGCGGCTCGCGGCCCGCGAGACCGTGACGCTGCGCCACACGTATAACCTGGTCGACTTGCCGATCAAGATCGCCGGAAAGTCCGGTACGGCCGAATTCGGGAACCCGGACTCCAAGGGCCGCCTGCCCTACTCGTCGTTCTTCGTCGGGTTCACGCCGAAGAACCCGCGCCACGGCTCATTCGCCGACCACGATTCCGAGCTCATCGTGATGGCATTCGCGCACGACTCCCGCACGAAGGGCAATGCCGCGACAGAGATCGTGAAGTACTTCTTCCAGCTCCACTACGGGATCGACAAGGATTACCGTCTCCCGGAGAACATGGAGCGCACGAACTTCTACTCGAACGACTGATGGGCGTCATCCGAACCGAACCGGCGCGCATGACGGACTGGGCGGCACGGTCCGTCGGGGCCGCATGGCGCGCTTTCGACCTGCAGCTTGCGACCTACGCCGGCCTACTCGTCGCGATCGGCCTTGTGATGGCCTACACGAACAGCGTGGAGAGTGGCTCGACGCCCCTCGAGGCCGGCACGACGTTCACGCGCGGTCTGATGTGGGCGGGGATCGCGGGCGTGGTGTTCGTGCTCGCCACCGCATTCGACTATCGCTGGTTCAAGACACTGTCCTGGCCCGTCTATCTGCTTCAGCTCGGCCTGCTGGTGGTGACACTAGCCATCGGCGATGGGGTCGGGAACTCAGCTCGCTGGATCACGATGGGTCCGCTGACCTTCCAGTTCAGCGAGCTTGCGAAGGTCCTGATGATCATCGTGCTCGCGAACTACCTCGCGAGCCGACATCACCGACTCGACTCGCTGAGAACGGTCCTCGGGGCGTGCGTGCTCGTCGGCCCGCCGTGGCTGCTCGTCATGCTGCAGCCTGACCTCGGGACGTCATTGGTCTTCATCGGGATCCTGGCCGGGATGCTCTGGATGTCCGGGGCGAGCATGAAGTGGCTCGCAGTCTTGGTGGGTGCGGTCATCGCGATGGTCCCGATCGCGTGGACGTATATCCTGCGCGACTACCAGAAGGAGCGACTGACCTCGTTCCTGAACCCGACCCCCGACATCTCGGACTCGGGCTACCAGCTCTACCAGTCGCAGATCGCGGTCGGCTCGGGGGGCTGGTTCGGGCGTGGCCTGACGAACGGCACGCAGGCACAAGGCGACTTCCTTCCCGTGCAGACCACGGACTTCGTCTTCTCGGTCCTCGCCGAGGAGCTCGGCTTCCTCGGAGCCATGGTGCTGTTCGTGCTGTTTGCCCTGCTCCTTTGGCGTGTCATCGTTGCCGCCTGGCGATCACGCGATCCGTTCGGGACGCTGTTCGCGTCCGGGATCGCATCGATGGTGCTATTCCAGCTCTTCGTCAATGTCGGGATGGTCATGGGCATCATGCCGATCACAGGGATCCCGCTGCCATTCGTGACGCACGGCGGAGCCTCGCTCGTCAGCATCGCGATCGGGCTCGGGATCATCCAGAGCATCAACATCCGTCAGACCCGCGCCGAGTGGTAACCGCCGGCTAGACGACGGCGAGTCGGCCGAACCGCCCGGCCGCGTGGATGGCGCACGAGGATGGCGCGCGTCAGCGCCGCCGGAACAGGCCCCGTCGCTCGGTCGCGTCAGCCTCGGCCGAGCGTCGCCGACCCGCGCCACGCAGGATCACGTCGACCTCGTCGCGGTACTGCCGGCCGATCGGCGTCCGATCGAGCCACTCGATGTACTCGATGTCCGTACGGGCGATCTCCCCGAGCGACCAGCCCACGAAGCGCCCGAAGTTCAGGACGCTGCCGGACGGATTGCCAGGGGGTGGTCCGGCCGCGCCGGCGCCATCGGCGGTGCGCATCGATGGGTCATATCCGCCGCCGACCGACGAGCGCCCACTCGACCAGTCGCGCGAGACGGTCTCCGGCGGCGTGGGCGACCTCGGCGCGGACCGCCCGACGGCAGACCCTGCAGGGGCACCCGCATCGCCGCGCCGTGCCATCGCCGCCTCGATGGCGCGCTCCTGATCGAACGCGGCACGCCGGACCGGGTCGCCGATCTGCTCCCAGGCAACGTTGAGCGCGGCCATGCGCCGGGCGGACTCGGCGCCTGTTGCCAAGTCGGGGTGGTATTTGCGTGCCAGCCGTCGATAGGCCGCGGCGATGACCTCGTCCTCGGCCTCCGGGTCGACCTGAAGGGTCTTGTACGGGTCGGCCGCCCTCTCCGTCACGAGGCCGGTCTGCCAGGGATGCCCGGGTGGACGTCCAGCCCGAGGCCGGCGATCGAGGCTGCCAGGGCCTCCGGCGCGTCCGGGCTGAGGCGTCGGAAGAGGTAGCGCGTGACATCGCGCACGGCCGCAGCGACGGGCAAGGCGAGGATCGCGCCGAGCAAGCCCCCGAGCGACCCGCCGATGACGATCGCGAACATCACGAGGGCGGGGTGCAGCTCGATGGCGTCTCCCTGGATCTTCGGCACGAGCACGTTGTTCTCGACTTGCTGCACGAACGTGTACAGGACCAAGGCCGCGATCACGGCCTCGAGGCCAACCGTCGCCGCCAACAGCACCGCAGGGACGGCGGAGATGATCGGCCCGATGATCGGCAGCAGCTCGAGGATCCCGGCCGTCACCGAGAGCAGGACCGCGTATCGCCCGAACACGGGATCGACGATCCGGCTCAAAAGCAGCAGGCCGATGAACGTGAACAGCCCGACCGTGACGCCGAGGACCAGCTGTGCCCGGACCCACTGGCCGAACAGGCGGCGCACGATCCGCAGCACGGCCCAGGTGTCGAATCGCCACGCGGTCGGCAAGCTCCGGTCGAACTGCTGCGTCAGCGACACGCGGTCCTTGAGCAGGTAGAACACCCACACCGGGAGCAGGATGTAGCCGAAGATCGCACCGACGAAGCTCGTGGCGCCCGTCAGGATCGGCAGGAGGGAGGTCGGGTCGAAGGAGGGTGCACCACCCGAACCCTGGCCGATCGACGCGATCATCGCGTCGATCCAGTCGCGGACTGCGTCGGGTATGGCCAGTCGCGCGTAGACCTCGGAGAGGCGGTCGAGCTGGGCCTGCAGCTGAGCCGCGAGACCAGGCAGGTCCTGGAGGAACTGGACGATCTCGCTGATCAGCGGCGCGAGCGTGATATTGAGGAACTCGACGATCGCGATGATCGCGATGACGTAGACGATGAGGATCGCCAGGCTCCGGCGCACGCCGTGACGCGCCAGCCAGCGCACCGGTGGATCGAGCAGGTACACGAGCAGCAGGCCCACGACGAACGGCCGGACCGCGTCGCGGGCCATCCACAGGATGATGCCGACGACGATCGCCGCCACGATCAGGACAGCCACGCGCGGCGAGATCGGTGCGAACCGGGGCGCGGCGGGGCTCGAAGCCGGATCGACGAACGGGGGAGGGGGCAGCTCCTTGACCCACTCCGTCGCCGGGTCCGAGCCAGGCCGTTCGGGCTCGCCGGGAGTGGGCCGATCCGG
>DASTIG010000069.1:0-16537 GCA_035717785.1 Candidatus Limnocylindrales bacterium | reverse complement strand
CCTATCGATCCTGTTTCTTGTGTCTCATGCGTCTCTTGGATGTACTCGGTGAACGTGGCCGAGACGCATGAGACAGTTCATCGGGAGTCGGGCATGCGGAACCAATATCAAGAACCCCAATATCTCCCGCTCGCACCGCCCGTGGACCGCTGGTAGGGAGGGCAGATGGCGACATACGTGTTGATCCCCGGCGGTGGCGGTGATCCCTGGGAGTGGCACCGACTCGTACCCGAGCTTGAGGCTCGCCACCACGATGCGCTCGCGGTCCGGTTGCCCGCCTCCGACGCAACCGCCGGTTGGTCCGAGTACGCCGACGCGGTCATCGACGTCGTCGACGATCGCCCTGATCTCATCGTCGTCGCCGAATCGATGGGCGGCTTCACCGCGCCGATCGTCTGCACGCGGCGGCCAGTCGACCTGCTCGTCCTGCTCAACGCGATGATCCCGGTGCCCGGTGAGACCTTCAACGCCTGGTGGTCAAACACCGACTCGGAAGCCGCGCGGCGCACACATCACGCCAGCATCGGTCTGGAGCCGGCGGATGCCGAAGACGACGCGGTCATCTACTACCACGATCTTCCGGCCGAGCTCAGGGCAGCGGCACAAGCGCGGACGTGGCAGGACCAATCGAGTACGCCCCTGGATGAGCCCTGGCCACTGGCCGCCTGGCCCGACACTCCGACCCGGGTTTTGGCCGGCCGCCACGACCGGATGTTTCCGCTCGACTTCCAGCGACGGGTCGCCCGCGAGCGGCTAGGCCTCGAGGTCGATGAGATCGATGGCGGTCACATGGTCGCGATGAGCCACCCACGCGAGCTGGCCGACCGTCTGGAGGCCGTTCGCCGCGAGGTGCAGGGCGAGCCACGCGGTCCAGCACTGTGACGCAGGACGCTCGGAAGGAGAGCGCAGACCGAGCCGCAAGGCCGTCCACCGGGGCGTCCATTGGGGTCTTGGCGCCTTTGATCACGCCTCGACCACAGCACCTGATCGCACAGCGAGTCACCTCATCCGCGTCAGATCCCGATCGGGACGCGTCTTGTGGTGGCAGATGCACCGCTTGGTATACTCGGCGAGCTGAAATTCCCGACGCCCCCGGACCGCGCCCCGGGGGCGTTCTCGTTTTCCGTAGACTGCCCGGATGCTGCCGACCGAACCGCGCCGCTTGGTCATCATGACCGAGGGTCAGTTCGGGATCCATGACGCGAAGACCGCGATGGGCGTCATCCGCTACGGGCGGGACACCATCGTCGCGATCCTCGATTCCACGATGGCCGGGCGCAACCTGAGCGAGCTCCTCCCGGCCTTCGATATCCCATTCGTCGGGACGCTCGGCGATGCCCTTGGCGGCCCCGTCAGACCGGACGGCCTGCTCATCGGCATAGCGCCGACCGGTGGCAGGCTCCCGCCGGACTGGCGCGGGGCGATCCTCGAGGCGATCACGGCCGGCCTCGATATCCATTCGGGGCTGCACGATCTCCTCGCTGACGATCCGGAGTTCGCGGAAGCCGCGCAGACGGCTGGCGTCCGGCTGATCGACTACCGGCGACCGCCCGACCGGATGGAGACGACCACCGGCCGGCGGCACCTGCCCGGCAAGCGCGTGATCCTGACCGTCGCGACCGATTGCGCGATCGGCAAGATGTCCGTCGCCCTGGAGCTCGTCGCGGCGGCCAGGCGCGACGGAGCAACGGCCGTGATGGTCCCGACCGGCCAGACCGGGATGATGATCGAGGGCTGGGGCGTGGCCGTCGACCGCGTCATCAGCGACTTTACGAACGGTACCGTCGAGTGGCTCGTCGAGCAGGGGGAGAGCCGCGCCGACTGGGTGTTCGTCGAGGGCCAGGGGTCGATCGACCATCCCGCCTACAGCGCGGTGACCATGGGCCTGATCCACGGCGCGACGCCCCACGCCATGGTCCTTGTCCACAAGCCCGGTCTCGTCGAGCACGACTTCGATCACCTGCCGGACGCCTCGTTCCCGATCGCCGACCTGCCACCGTTCATCGACCTCCACGAGCGGATCGCCGAGATGGTCGCACCGTCCCGGGTGGTGGCGATCGCCCTCAACACCTCGCTCTACCCGGATGAGGGCGAGGCCCGGCTGGTCATCGAGAGGATCGCCGCCGACACCGGATTGCCGGCGGATGACCCGGTCCGCTTCGGGGCCGACCGGCTGTGGCCGGCGATCCGCGATGCCGTGAACGACCTGCCATGGGTCTGACGCTGACCCACGAGGTCCTGTCGCTTCCACTGCGCGACCCGTTCCGGATCGCCCGCGCGGAGCACGGCGAGGGCACGCGGATCACGACGGTCATCGTCGAGCTGGGTGACGAGCGTGTCCCGGACGTGGTCGGGGTGGGGGAGGGCTATCCCGGTACCTACTACGGCGAGACCCCCGAGACCATGGCGACCGTGATGCCTCTCCTGCTCGACGCGATCGGCGAGCCTGCCCTCGACGAGCGTGGCTTGATCGCCGCGGATCACGCGATGGAGCGAAGGATCCGCGGGCACGGGGCCGCTCGCTGCGCGATCGACATCGCCTTGCACGACCTTGTCGCGAAGGTCGCCGGCATCCCGGTGTACGAACTGCGCGGCTTGTCGGCCGAGGTTCCACCGACCGATTTCACGATCGGCATCGACGACCCGTCGGTCGTCGCCCAGCGCGCCCAGCGCGCCGCCGATTTCCCGGCGCTCAAGATCAAGGTCGGGGGACCGTCCGACCTGGCCACGCTGCATGCGGTCCGCGAGGTGTACGCGGGCCCCATCCGCGTCGACGCCAACACCGGGTGGACACGCGATGACGCGCAACGCCTGCTGCCGGACCTCGTCGACCTCGGGGTCGAGCTCATCGAGCAGCCGTTCCCGGCCCGAGCGTACCGCGATCTCGCGTGGCTGCAGGATCGATCGACGCTGCCGATCGTCGCCGACGAGTCGTGCGTGCTGCCCGAGGACCTCGAGGCGCTCGACGGTGTCATCGCGGGTATCAACGTCAAGCTCGCCAAGTGCGGTGGGATCGGCCCTGCCTATCGGATGCTCGAACAGGGCCGCGAGATGGGTTTCCGGACGTTCATCGGCTGCATGGAAGAGACGTCGGTCGGGATCGCGGCCTCGGCGGTCGTTGCCTCGCTCGCGGAATGGGTCGACCTCGACGGCAACCTTCTCCTCGCCGACGACCCGTTCGAGGGTCTCCGACTCGCGCCGGACAAGCGCTGGCAGCTGCCCGACCGACCCGGCCTGGGCCTGACACGCAAGCGCGCGTGACCCGGTCCACGCACGTTCCGTACGGGTGTTCTAGCGCTTATCCACCGTTGTGGACAAGTTCGTGGATGAAGTCGTGGACAAGCCCCCTTCCGGCTCGTCCTGCGGGCAACTAGGATGGCCCGACATCCGGTCGCTGCGGACCCCAAGCGGGCGATCGGACACCAGGGATCACCGTCCGGCGAACGGTTTCCGGCACGACCGTCCAGCCCGGGCTGGTTTCGTGGTGCCGTCGTATGCCGAGCGCGCACGCGTCCCATCCGGGCCGCGGGGCGTCCGGCGAAGGGAGGGCCTGCCATCGATGGAACCCCGGTATGCCGCCACGCGAGTCCCCGACCCGGACGCGGCCGACTTCATCCGATTCTGCTACCGGCGCCGACGCGTGGGCTGGCCGGAGCTCTATGACGAGATGTGCGCCGTCGCGGCACGCGGCCTATTCCGCGGGCTCGGGACTGAGGATCTCGCGGCACACGGGATCGGATTCAGTCTCTTCGACATGCCGGCGCTGGCCGGCATGGCGTCCGGGGTCATCGCCGAGGAACAAGCCCTCCGGCGACCGATGACCGTGGTGATCACCCCATTGGAGCCGGTGGTCGAGGACATCCAGCCAGCCGTGGTCGACGGGGCTGCGGAGCCAAGGGAGCGAGGCGAACGACCCGTCCGGTTCGCCGCGGTGCCCGCCGGGGCGTAACCGGCACCGTACTCATCCGAAACCCCGCCGGGATCCGGCGGGGTTTCGTCTTGTCAGGCACGGATCGGTTCAGGCGCGGATCTGGCGCCTCGCCATCTCGCCCTCGATCTGACGCTCGGCCTCGACGTAGCGGTCGATCTGTTCGCGCAGCTGGTTCGCCTCGGGCGTGTACAGGTGGACCTGCTGCTGGAGGATGTACGACAGTCGGCGGCTGGTCATCCGGACATGGTCGAGGTTCTTCATGAGGACGAGCGGGTCCATCGAGGCCAGGTCCGACGGGTGGTACATCTGCTGCATGGCGGCATTCTAGGGTCGATGGCCGGTCGCGCGAGCCGTGCCTGGGCGGCCGGTCAGAGTCCGCGCAGCGAGCGAGGCGGCCAGGTCCAGTCGATGTCGAGGGACGCGGCGGCGATAGCCCGTCGACGGCCGGACTCCGTCGCCCCGAGGATGAGGATCCGGTCGGTCTTCGTCGCGCGGCCGGCCTCGTCACCCCACAGCTTGGTCATCTTGCGGACCGCGGCGACGTCGTCGAGAGCGACGCCCGCCAGTCGATAGCCCTCGGGGGCCGCGGCCTGCTCCCAGGCGCGCTCGGCCAACCCGACGCCACCCCGGATCCGGCGACCGCGGTCGGTCTCCACGTCGCCGATCACGAGCACGACGATGGCGTCGTCCGTGAGCACCGGCCTGAGATCCGCGAGCACCTCCCGCAGGAACGCCAGGTACGGCTCGCGATGGTGGGCGTCGTCGAGCGTTGCGTCGATCTCCTTGGCGTCGAAGCCGAGGAACCACGTCCGCAGCCAGTTGTAATAGCCGTACTTGACCACTCGGAGGTACGGCGGCGAGGTGACGACCAAGCGGGCGCGGTCGGGCCGGCCGCGGGCGCGCAGGGCAGCCTGGACACGTGGTGCGACGTCACGGGCGTCACCAAGGAGGGCGACCCCCTCCACCGATGGACCGGGCTGGCGGAAGAGGCGATCGAGCTTGGAGCTGAGCCCGTCGAACACGTCGCGCCGGGGCGAGGCGAATGCCGTGCGTGCCGCGAACTCGCGGACGTAGCGCGGCGCCATGCTGAACGTGTTGGGCATGAGCTCCGACAGGTAGCTCGCGCTCTTGCCGTGCAGGATGCCGGTGATGGCGGCAGCAAGGAACCGATCGGTGCGCTCGTCGAATCGAAGGCTCGTCCGAACGTAGAGGAGCTGTCCGAGGGTCTCCGGATGGAAGGCCAGCGCGACCTCGACAGGCACGCGCTGGGTGCCGGAAGCCGCACTGGTCCGCGAGCCGGCCGCGGGGATCATGGTCGATCGCGGATCGGTCGTCACCCCCGTGGCGAGTGCGGTCCAGTCCTCGGCGTCGGCGTGCCAGCCCAGGCGCAGCTGCGTCAGCCGGGTCATGGCGGCGGCTCGTGTCGCCGGCTCGACCTTGGACGCGGTCAGGAGGTGGGCGAACGGGTTCAGGTCATTCCCGACGCCGATGCGGCCCTCCGCGCACGCCTGGAGGGGAGTCGTGCCGCGGCCGGAGAACGGATCGAGGACGACGTCACCGGGCCGCGAATAGCGAGCGATGAAGGCGTGCGCCAACGACGCCGGGAAGCTCGCGAGGTACGAGCACATGGGATGGAAGGAATGGCCCCATAGGCGCTGCTGAGCCTTCCACTCGGGCTCGATCGAGATCGCCGGCAGCGAGACCGGCAGGTCCAGGGCCAGCTGTTGCGCGGCCGTGGGCGTTCGCGCGCGAGTCGGTCCGGCCGTCATGGGCGGATCGGTCCTCTGACACACGCACCGATCCCGGCCGGTGCGATGGGGCGCGGAGTGTAGCACGGGGGCAACGGCACCTCGACCTCCCCCGAAGGTCCCACAACCGCCGGAAAGCGGGTGGGCACACTGCGCGTTCGTGGCGTACGCTAGCACCGGGTCCGAGGATCACGCGGAACCGAGCGATGGTCCCGAACGCCAGGGAGACGGTCTCGGTCGACTCCGTGGCGTCCGGTCGGCGCTCAGCCCCGTCCCCACCGTCCGGCCATCGCCGGCGAAGGGGCCACCTCGGACCCGACAAGCTCGTCGCCCCGGCTCAGTCCGGGCTAGCGGCGGGCTTTCTCTTTTCGTGACTCATCCCCCGTGCGTTAGCTGCGGAATCAGCAGACCCGGATCGCCAGGGGGAAGAGCGAGCCGGGTCTTTCCAGAGGCTATGAAAGTGAACGTCCGTACGGGAATACGTCGGAATACCTATTCGTCGTCCCGTCGCTGCCCCGTCGCGGAGGCTCAGTGGCAATCCTCCGAGCCGGTGTCCGTGTAGGTCTTGCCGGCCTCGGGAAGGAACTCCCATGAATAGGAATCGGGCTTGAGGGTGAGCTTCAAGACCCCGAATGTGTCGTCGTCGCCGGTCTCGGTGTTCGGGTGGATCGCCCCCTCCGAGAACTTGTAATGGCTTCGACCGCCAGTCCCGACCACGAATTGGCGGATGCCACCGGCGGCGTCGAGGCTGCCGTCCGGCGTCATCGGGGCCAGACGTTCGTAGGCATGGTTGTCCCCGCTCAGGACCGCCTCGATACCGGCCGCGTGGAGTGCCTCCCAGAGTGGCTGGACCCGCGGCTCGTTCTCCTTGCGCCCTGAGCTGAAGCGCGGATTGTGGAGGACCGCCAGCGAACATGTGGTCGGGTGATCGGCCAGCTCCTGGGTCAGCCACGTCGCCTGCGGCGATCCGCGATCGCAACCATCGACCCGGTCGCAGATCGAGTTCAGCACGATGATGCGCCAGTCACCCAGGTCGTAGGCGTACCAGCCCATGCGCGGGTCGCTCGCGGTCGCCCCGAGGGGTGCGAGGACTCCGGCAAAGTAGCCGAAGTACCCGGCCGCATCCGGGGTCATGTAGTCGTGACCGCCGAGTGCCGGATGCGTACGGTCGAGCGCCACGCCCCACGTATCGTCGTAGCACCCGAATTGACGGGGAGTGCCCTTGTCGTAGGCGTTGTCGCCGAGGGTCTGGACGGTGGCATCCGGATAGCGCGCGAGGATCTCGGCCGTCGCCGAATCTCCGTCTTGGCTGCACGCTGCGATGTCGCCAGCGACCAGAAGCACGTGATCCCCCATCGACGGGGGAGTCGGAGTGGGGCTTTGCGTCGTCCCCGAGGCCGGCGCAGGGGTGCCCGTCTGCACCGAGGTCTCAGGAGACGGCAACGTCTGGCCCGAGGGCGGGACCACCGCAGGCGTGGGTCCGCAGGCCATGACCACGGCCATCAGGACCACGTGCAACCCGACAGACGGCCGCCCGGCACGGGCGGACCCGATGACGGCCCAAATCCTCCACCACGATCCCGACATTGCACCCCCCTGGTCGATCTCGACGAGCCCTGATCCGGCGACTGTCGCCCGTCCCATCGCCGTCCCGTCGCCCATCCGACGGCTCGTGCCGCCCGATGTTACGGCAGCTGCCTCAGAGGGCCTCGGACTCAGGGGGCCGCTGGCTCACGGCGCCGCTGAAGATCGACTGACACGGCGGGCAACGCTCCCCATCCGGCGGGTACCGATCCGGATCGGTCCAGCTCACCGCATCGGCGTCGCGGACGTCCGGCGTCCCGCAGGCGACGGTCAGATCCGACCCCAGGTCGACAAGGGCCAGCGCTCGGGTCCGCGCCACTTGATCCACTCATCCACCTGGACGGTGCTCCCTTCAGGACGATGTGGCGGCGGCGTCCCCCACCGTTCAGCACCGCCGCCACTGTCGTGACCGTATGTGCCGGAAACTCGCGCGGCGGTACACGGTGGAGTCGACATGATCACAACGGCATAACGGTGCCTCGAGACCTGGTGACAGCTCGCACCAACCCGCGCCGGACGAGTGCCGCGCGACCGGGCCCCTCGCGGCTTTGGGACCGACGATGGACACATCGCGTACGGTCCCGGTATGCGGGTGCAAGGTCCCCCGGCCGACAATCGAGGTGACGCGGAGGTCAGTCAGCGTGCCAACGGCCCTTGTCTTGAACCCGCGCAGCGATATCGCGTTCGTGGCCTTCGCGGAGGCCGTGCTGGCGAACGGGGTGACCACGCCCGACGCCTTCCAGGAACGCCTCCGCGAGCGGTATCCTCGTAGTGTCGTACGCCAGCGCGAGCTCGCTAGCGAACCGTTCACGATCTGGTACTGCTACCGTGACGGTCGGTGGGTCCAGCCATGACCGACCGAGCAGGGAGGAGGGGCGTGAGTGTCAGACCTGGAAGGCGACCTGCGCGCGACGGCTGAAGACATCGCCGCCGATGCCACCAGGCTCAAGGAGATCGAGGAGACGAAGGCCGACCTCGATCCCGCCGATCCGCTCACCCAGAAGCTCTCCCATGAGAGTGAACGCATCGCGCGACGGATCGTGCCCAAGACGGTCGCCGAGCGAGAGATCACAGAGGCGATCGGCGACGGGGAGTCGCCCTAGGGCTGAGCCGCACGAGGCGTCCAGCCGGCGAGGGGCGGTAGAGTGTGCGCGCCCAGCGGCCCGCCGAGCAGGCGATCCGCGTCCCCGTAGCTCAGTGGACAGAGCAGGCGCCTTCTAAGCGCAAGGTCGCAGGTTCGAATCCTGCCGGGGACGCCACACCGCGTGGTGCAGCCCGGGCCGCGTCAGTCGAGCGGCGTCTGCTGGATCCTTCGCGGGATGAGTGCCTGACGCCCGCCGGCCAGGTCGAACACGGAGCGTCGACGGAGGCGACCCAGACTGACCCAGGGCTGCGGCACCAGGTCGTAGAACGAGATCGACAGGAAGAACGCCGCGCTCAGGCCGAGCAGGGCCGAGACGAATGCGACCACGAGGTCCATGGGCCCAACGCTACTTCCATCCGGGCGAGATGCCAGCGGGCCCTTCGTACTTCGGAGCATGGGAGATGCGGCGGTCCCTGAAGAGGCGAAGCGTTCGCTCAGGCGGTCGGGACCCCGACGTATCCCTCGATGATCGGGTCGGCCGGGTTCGGCACGACGAGGCCGGGCCCGTCCAGGCCGCCCTCGCCCCTGCCGCCGCCGCGGTCCCCGCGGAGACCCTTGCCGGCCGCGACCGCATCGGCATCGATCGAGCCGTCGGCGCGTGCGCGCCCTGACACGCCGATCCCCATGTCGACGGTGATGTCGCCGAGGTCGGCGTTGTCGACACCGGCGACGCGGTACGTCGTCTCGGCGTCGACGTGGATGGTCAGGCTGGAGCCGTCTCGCTGCCTGATCGTGATCGTGTCGGCCGTCTTGGCCGTCACGGTCCCGACAGCTCGGTCGCCTGCGACCCGGACGTTCAGCGCGGTGATCTGATTGTCGGCGGTCGTGGTGCCCTGCACGCGCACGGCCTGACCGTCCTTGACATCGGCCAGCGTGCCGGAGCCCTGCCCGTACGTGTACGTGGTCGAGCCGTTGACCGTTACGGTCCAGACGGAACCATCACGCGTCGTCACCTTGAAGCCGGTCGAGGTGATCGCCCTGGCTGTGCCCCGGACCGTCGGGACGACGACCGCGACGGCGGTGACCGTGTAGCTTCCGTCGGCATTGCGCGTCTGGCTGAACCGGACCTGATCGCCGACCTTGAGGTCGGACACCGCGATGTCCTGGCCGCCCTTGGTGAGGTCGACCGTGTCGCTGATCGTGATGGTTCGACTCCAGCCATCCGGGGTCCCGAGCGTGACGGCGTTGCCACTGATCGCCGTGATCGTGATCTCTCCGAACCCGTGTCGCCCGAAGCGCCCCTGGGTGAGCTCGCCAGCATCGCCCAGTGCCGGATCGTTGCCATCGAGGGCGAAGTTCGCGCCTCCGCGGACCGCGTCGCTGGGCGCGTCCGCCGCCATCGAGGTCGCGGCTGCGACGATGGCGAGGACCGCCCCGGCACCGAGCACGAGGCCGATCCGCCGCTTGTTCGGAGCGCCGGTCGTCCCGTTGAACGCCGCGCCAGGGGTCGTGGCGGGCGTGGTCGCGGGCGGCGGCGTGGCCGGATCCGATGCTGTTGCTCGGCGCGGCGCGACCGCCGGATCGGTCTCGTTCGATGTCATCCACGTCTCCTTTGGGTCGGCGCTCGAGGTCGGAGTCCGTCGAACCTGTGCAGCGTCGCCGCCATTCCTGAGTCAGTCCTGAGAATCAGCGCACCGCGATACTTGTTTCGTGAACGACGGACGTGAACGCATCACCGCGCTCATCCCGGCGTATCAGGAAGGGCCGCGCATCGCGGCGGTCGTGGACGCCGTCGCGCGGCACCTGCCGGTCGTGGTCGTCGACGACGGCTCGACCGACGACACCGCAGAGCGTGCCGAGTCAGCCGGCGCCATGGTCCTCCGCCAGGTCCCCAATGCCGGCAAGGGCGCGGCGCTTCGGGCCGGCTTTCGCGATGCGCTGGCGGCGGGATCGATCGCCGTTGTCACGCTCGACGCGGACGGCCAGCACGACCCCGCCGAGATCCCCGCGTTCCTCGCGGTATTCCGCGAACGCCGGCCCGGGTTGATCGTCGGGCGTCGGGATTTCTCCGACATGCCGCCATCACGGCGGGCGTCGAACGTCCTCGGCGGAGTCGCCGTGTCCGTGGCGCTCGGCCGGGACGTGCCCGACAACCAATCCGGCTATCGACTGATCGGCCGCGAGCTCATGCAAGCGATGCTCCCGTCCGACGAATCGGGCTTCGAGTTCGAGGTCGAGATGATCGCGCGCTGCATCGCGCTCGGCCTTCCCATCGAGTGGGTGCCGATCCGCACGATCTATACCGGCGAGCCTAGTCATATCCAACCGTGGCGGCACTTCAGGGAGTTCCTGCGGGTCACGCGCAAGGCGCGCCGGATCGCCCGAGGTCTGGACGGCTGAGGCTCAGATGCCCTCCGCGTCCTCCCGGCGATAGGGCACGTTGACAACGACCGTGTGCGGCCGGCCGAGCAGGATCGATCGAAGTCGCTTCGCCGACTGGTTGTAGAGCAGGCGCTCCCACCAGCTGCGCGCGACGTACTCGGGGATGACCACGAATGTGATGGGTTCGGGCTTGTCCGGCGGCCAGGCCAGGTCGAGAACATCGAGATAAGCGAGCAGCGGACCGGCGAGCGCGCGGTACGGCGACTCGACGACGACGAGGGGGACGCCCGGGACCTGTCGCTCGAAGTCCTCGCGCACGCGGCGCGCCTCCTCGGGATCGTCCGAGATGAACACGGCCCGGACATCGTCGTCGATCGAGCGGGCGACGTTGATCGCCTGGACGCTCGCCCGGTCGAGCCCGGGGATCGGGACGACAACGCGTTCCTCGCGCATGGGCGGCCGGACGACCACGTCCGGCTTGACCGCCAGCTCGCGCCGGGATCGGGCGTACTGCCGCTCGATGAACAGCATCATCCCGACGAGCACCGGGACCAGGATGACGACGAGGTACGCACCGTCCGCGAACTTCTCGAAGATGACGATCGCGAGGACGACGCCCGTCAGGACGGCCCCCCCGGCATTGGTGGCGAGGCGCCACTGCCAGCCGCGCTCGCGGACGCGGAGCCAGTGGCGGACCATGCCGGTCTGGCTGAGCGTGAAGCACAGGAAGACACCGACCGAATAGAGCGGGATCAGGGAATGGGTGTCGCCACCGAATGCCCACAGCAGCCCGAACGCCACGGCCGCCAACAGCACGATCCCCCAGGAGTAGGCGAGGCGGTCCCCGCGGAACGCGAACTGGCGGGGCATGTAGCCGTCCTCGGCCAGGATCGCGCCGAGGCGCGGGAACGCGTTGAAGCTCGTGTTCGCGGCCAGGAACAGGATCAATGCCGTCGCCGCCGCGAACAGGTACGCCAGCACGGAGCCCTCACCGAAGGCGACCTGGGCGGCGAGTTGCACGACCGACGGCCCGCCCGGCTCGGTCGGTTGCAACCCGAACGCGATGGCGAAGACCGTGAGGCCGACGAACAGCACGCCGAGGAGCACGGCCATGATCGTCATCGTGTTCGCGGCGTTCTTCGCCTCCGGCGGCTTGAACGCGGGCACGCCGTTGGCGATCGCTTCGACGCCGGTCAGCGCGACCGAGCCCCCGGCGAATGCCTTGAGAAGTAACAGGATCCCGACCGCCTCGGTCCCGAAGGGAACGGCCGTCGGCTCCGACGGGATGGGTGCCGCCGACCCGGTGACGATGCGCCAGCCGCCGATCGCCACGATGGCGAGCGCCAGGCCGACGAACAGGTAGGTCGGGACCGCGAAGATGTTGCCGCTCTCGCGGAGTCCGCGCAGGTTCGCGACAGTGATCAAGCCGATGGAGACGAAGGCGATCTCGATCCGGAACTCATACGCGGCCGGCACGACCGACTGGATCTGGGCGATGGCCGACGCTGTCGAGACGGCGACAGTCATGACGTAGTCGATCAGCAGCGACGCGGCGGCGATCAGGCCGAAGATCGGTGCAAGGTTGGTGCGGGCGACGACGTACGCGCCGCCCCCGTTCGGGTACGCCCGGCAGACCTGTCGGTAGGACAGCGCGACGACGGCCAGCAGGACGGCGATGGCGATCGACACCTGGACCGACAGCAGCATCGCCGCCGCTCCGCCCAGGACGAGGACCCGCAGGATCTCTTCTGTGGCGTAGGCCGACGAGGAGATCGCGTCGGAGCTGAAGATCGCGAGAGCCTTCTTCTTGTCGAGGCGCTCCTCGATCTCGGCCTCGCTCGCCAGCGGTCGCCCGAAGACGATGCCGCGCAGCCGCGCCAGGGCCCTGCCGGTCCGGGTTCGCGGCAACGATGCCGCCTCGCGCGCGACAAGCTGGCCCGGACCGGCATAGCGGAAATACGGTGCATGCGGCCGGTCGACCCGCACGCGTCGGTCGCCGGCCTTGCGACCGGTGAGCGGCCGACGGCCTCCGATCATGGTTGGATGGTCGGTCGGCCAGGGCAGACGAGCGGAATCATGGAAGGTGGTCGCACAGGACCGAGCGAACAGCTGGCACGTTCAATACGGTGCCACGTCGGGGGCGAGCGAACCAGCCAGTCCGAACAGGACTGCTCAAGGATCGCTCAATTTGCGGCAGGACTGCCCTAGGCGGCCGGTCCGAATGTCAGGCTCGTCGACTCCCCACGGTCGATCCGGAAGTCGATCCCCGCGAGCTGGGCGCGGGCCAGCGCGATCGGTGCGATCGTGTCGGCATCGCTCAATCCGACGAGGCGCACGCGCACCGCCATGCCCGAAGCAACCATCCCGATCGCCGTATCGACCTCGCGAAGGTCCACGTCGAGCGGATCGTCGGCACCAGGCAGGAACGACAGGCGCGCGGTATCCATGCTTCAAACGTACGCGGCGGTCCAAGAAGGAGAGAGGGTCCGGAGGGGCGAAGCCCTCAAACCTCGCTCAACGCCTCGTCGCTGGGTCGCCGATCCGGTAGCCGATCCCCGGTTCCGCCGTGATCAGGCCGTCGGCCCCACCGCTCGGGTCCGCTGCATGGAGTTTGCGCCGCAGCCGCGAGACGTAGACATGCAGGTAGTGGGCCTCGCCTGTGTAGGCCGTCCCCCACACCGCGCGCAGCAGCCGGCCCTTCGTCAGCAGGCGACCGGGCTGGGCGATCATCACCTTGAGCAGCTCGTACTCACGCGGCGTCAGATCCACCTGTGTCCCGTTGACCGTCACGCGGCGCGCAGCGACATCGACCGACACCGGCCCCAGCGTCACGACGCCGCCCTGGTCGGCCGCGGGCCCGGCCGCCCGCCGCAGCACGGCGCCGATGCGGGCGCGCAGTTCGTCCATCCCGAACGGTTTCGTGACGTAGTCATCGGCGCCGGCTTCGAGCGTCGCGACCTTGACCCGCTCGTCGGTCCGCGCGGACAGGATCAGGATCGGCGTGGTGGCGTCCCGACGAACGTGCCGGACGAGGGTGGCTCCGTCGAGGTCGGGCAGACCGAGGTCCAGCAGGATCAGGTCGGGTCGTTCGGCATCCCAGCGCCGAAGTGCCTCCGCCACGGTCCCGCTGGTCGCCACCCGGAAGCCATGGCCTTCGAGATTCCGGGCGACGGCGTCGCTCGTGGCGTCATCGTCTTCGACCAGCAGGATGCGCGCCATCGGCGTCATCGATCGGGATCCGCAGGAGCCTGGCGGAGCGTGACAATGACCGCCAGACCTCCGATCGACGCGGGCGCAGCCGCGACGTGGCCGCCCATCGACTCGACGAGCCCACGCACCACGCTGAGCCCGATCCCGAGTCCCCGTCGGGATCCCTCCGGTCGCGACGTCGCCCGCTTGAAGCGCTCGAAGAGCGACGAGAGCTGCTCGGTCGACACGCCCGGCCCGCCGTCCTCGATCGTGAGGGTCACCGTCGCCTCGTCGCCCGAGGTCGGGGCCGAGGCCGCCGAGATGGTGATGGCGGTGTCGTCGGGGGTGTGGGCCACGACGTTGTCGAGCAGGTTCGTCACGACGAGGTCGAGGAGGACGGCGTCCGCAAGGACCGCCGGGAGGCTGTCCGGGATCGAGATCGTGATGGGGCGGGCACCCAGGCTCGGCCGCATGCGGTCGACGACGGGTTCGACCACCGCCCACAGCTCGTGGGGCTCGAGATCGGGGTGGATCGCGCCGGATGCGATGCGGCTCAGATCGAGCACACCGCCGACGAGACGATCGAGCCGGGTCGCTTCGGCGTCGATCACGAGCGCGGCGGCGCGCGAGGCCTCCTCGCTCCAGGCGACCTCGGGATCGGCCAGTCCGCCGGCCGTCGCACGGATGCTCGCGAGCGGCGTGCGGAGGTCGTGCGAGACCGAGTCGATCAGTGCGGTCTTGAGCGCATCGGTCTGGCGGGCGACCTCGAGCTCCGTGCGGGTCTGGCGGAGCTGATCTCGGCGGAGCGATACCGCGATCTGGTCGGCCGCGAGCGCGAGCACACGGGTCTCGACGCGGTTCGGATGGCCGTGTGCTCGATCGCGCGACCCGGTGAGCGTCCCGAGCCCCACGGCATCGGCCTCGATGCGGACCCGGAACTGGGGATGGTCGGCCGCCGCCGGCCCCGGCCGCCGGTCTCCGGTATGGGTGCGGACCCAGTGTGCCGGCTCGTCGCCTGGCGTTCGCACGAGGTTCGACGTGATGCTCGGGGTCGGCGGCGCGGGACCCTCCCCGGTGTCGGCGAGGAGCCGCTCGGTGCTGGTGGGGCCGGCGAGGATCCAGACGCGGTCCATGCCCGCCGCGCCACGCACGCGTTCCGCGATCTCCCCGGCGGCCTCGGCGGTCGATGCCGCCGTCGCCAGCGATCGACTGAGTGTGAACAGGGTGTTGGCTTCCTCTGCTCCGCGGGCGGCCTCGTCGGCGCGGGCGTGCTGGGTCGCGACGAGCCTCCCGATCGCGAGCGCCACGAACAGGAACAGCACGAGATCGAGCACCTCGCGCGGGTCGGCGACGGCGAGTGAGAGGCGTGGGTTCGTGAACAGGAAGTCGTACGTGAGGAACGCGGCGATCGCGGTGGCAACAGCCGGGGCCGTGCCGGCGACGGCGCCTACCGCGACGACCGCCACGAGGTAGACGGCCGACGCGTCGTCGATGCCGACGAGATCGCCCTCGAGCACGGCCACGATGAGCGTCGTGATCGCGAGCGACCCGAGGGCGAGCATGACGACCGCCGCCGTGGCTCGCCAGCTCGGGGTGGCACTGGCCGACCGACGAGACCCGATCGGGATCGATGGCGAGAGGCGCACGGATTGATGGTAGGCCGAGGGCGAGTCTGGTACTGGCGGGTATCCCAAAGTACGGCTTGGAGCGACCGGGCCCGCACCCCTACTGTCTGGCACGCAGCGGTCACGACCCTACCCCTGAGTACCCCAGGGGACCGGAGCCGCCGAGAAGTGCTCAGAACGAGGCAACCTGACAAATGGCATCGATGGCCGTCAACGAACTGGGACCGATGCTCACCGCGACCGAGGTCGCCGAGATGCTCCACCTGCACGTCAACACGGTGAAGCGCCTGGGAGACCGCGGCGAGCTGCCG
This sequence comes from Candidatus Limnocylindrales bacterium, assembly GCA_035717785.1. Lineage (GTDB taxonomy): Bacteria > Chloroflexota > Limnocylindria > Limnocylindrales > CSP1-4 > SPCO01. Next base: position 683 of record DASTIG010000069.1, on the reverse strand, counting down.
TTCTATCGCGTCTGCAAGCGGGGCGATCGCCGCTTCCGCCTCGACGACGTGATGAAGTTCCTGGCCCAGAACCGCTAAGCACAACCGATTCGTCGATGGCGGCCGTCGCCGTCAGCGCGTCTCGATCTCGTCGCCTTCTTTGAGCGCCCGGTCCCTCCCCGGGCGCTCGTCTCATCCCCGGGGGATATGAAGAGGCACGCCGGCCGTGCCGGCGGGCCTCCTCTCTATCGCTGACGCGGGCGCGTCAGGGTCTGTTGTCGACGTTGACGAGGGTGCGACCCATGAGGCCGCTCGGGCCGGTGTGCGACACCGCGCCGAGGAACCAGTCCCCGATGGCGCCGCTGGTGACACCGGACCAGCCGGCGACCACAGTCCCGACCGTCCCGATCGTCGCAGACGTCGGAGCCGACGTGACTGACAGGCTCCCGCCGCCGGCGGCGGCGGGCACGGCCCAGGTCCACATGTGATAGTCCGAATCGCCACCTGGCGCGGACCAGCCGTGGACATAGACCTTCCAGATCCCATTGGCCGGGTTCGGTATGTCGATCAGCTCGTCGGTCCCCCCAGCGGTGCTGGAGGCGACCATGACGTTGCTCGGGTTGAACACGTAGATATCCAGGTCGGCAGCCGCCTCGGTCGCCTCGGGAGGCATCGCGATGCGGAAGTGTCCGGCGCCGGACAGA
>DASTIG010000068.1:0-20704 GCA_035717785.1 Candidatus Limnocylindrales bacterium | reverse complement strand
CTCGATCTCCCGGTACAGGTCGATCGTGTATTTCTGCAGGCGCGAGATGTTGGCCTCGCCGTTGAACGTGTGCATGCCGCCGGCGGCGTGCCACGTCGAGCCGGAGGTGAGCTCGCTCTTCTCGAGCAGCAGCACGTCGGTCCAGCCGAGCTTCGCGAGGTGGTACAGGACGCTGGCGCCGACGACGCCTCCCCCGATGACGACGACCTGGGTGTCTTTCTTCACGCGATCCTCTCGAGCGGTCCCTGTGACAGTCGGGTCAATAGTCGGTCGGGACGCCGCCCTCGGCGACCCGGCGGGCGACGAACGCCTCGAGCTCCTCGCGGACCGCGGCGTCCATCGGCGGCGGCTCGTAGGCCGCGAGCAGCTCCTTCCAGATCCGGTTGGCCTTGCTTGGTACCTCGGGCGAGCCGGCTTCCTCCCACGTCTCGAAGTTGCGCCAATCGCTGAGCATCGGCCTGTGGAACGCCGTCTTGTAGCGGCTCTGCGTGTGCTCCGTACCGAAGAAGTGGCCGCCCGGCCCGACGTCGACCATCGCGTCGAACGCGAGCGACGCGTCGTCGACGACGACCGGATCAAGGAACGCTTCGACCATCCCGAGCAGCTCCGCGTCGAGGACCATCTTCTCGTAGCTCGCGTGGAGCCCGCCTTCCATCCAGCCCGCGCCGTGCATGAGCAGGTTGACGCCGCCCATGATCGCGCCCCACAGCGAGAACACCGACTCGTAGGCGGCCTGCGCGTCGAGTGCGTTCGCGGCGTTCACGTTCGAGGAGCGGTACGGCACCCCGTAGCGACGCGCCAGCTGGCCGCCGACCATCGCGGTCCGCATGTACTCGGGCGTCCCGAACGCCGGCGCGCCCGACTGCATGTCGACGTTCGAGGTGAACCCGCCATAGATCACCGGCGCGCCGGGCCGGACGACCTGGGTCAGGACCATCCCGGCCAGGGCCTCGGCGTTCTGCTCCGCCAGCGCGCCCGCGAGCGTCACCGGTGCCATCGCCCCGGCGAGCGTGAACGGCGTGATGCATACGACCTGGTTGCGCTCGGCGAAGGCCATGATCCCCTGAAGCATCGGTGCGTCGAGGCGCAACGGCGAGCTCGAGTTGACGACCGTGAACACCGACGGCTCGGAGTCGAGCGTCGCGTCCTCGATCCCACGGGCGATCCGGACCATCTCGAGCACGTCGACGTTGCGCTGGCGCCCGAGGCTGTAGCAGTGGATCGCCTTGTCCATCAGCGTCAGGGCGTCGAACGTCGCGTGCAGGTGGCGCACACCGTGGTGGATGTCCACCGGCTCGACCGGGTAGCCGGCGAGGAAATGGACGGTGTTGAGCGCCTGGCCCAGGCGCAGCAGGTTCTGGTAATCGACCCGGTTGCCGATGCGCCGGCCACGGTCCAGGTCGGACACGTTCGGCGGACTGCCGACCGTCCCGAATGCGACCCAGTCGCCGCCAAGTTGCAGGTCGTGGGCCGGGTTCCAGGCGTGCAGCGCGAACGTCGAGGGCGCTGTCTTGATCGTCTCGGTGACCATGTCGGGGTCGAACCGGACGCGCTGTGTATCCGGCGACGTCTGGGCGCCAGCCGCCCGCAGCGCCTCCCGCGCGTCGGCGTCGAGGAAGTCCATCCCGAGCTCGGACAGGACGCGCAGCGACGCGTGGTGGATCGACTCGATCTCGTCGGCGGACAGCACCTCGGTCGGCTGGTAGCGCATCCGCGGCTGTGCCCACGGCCGCTGCATCGGAAGCCGGCTGCGCTCGTGACCTGCGCGGCCGCCGCTGCGGCGCCGCTGCAGTCCCTGGCCGGCCGCCGAGTCCATGTCTGTCAGGAGCGGCGTGTCCTCATCCACCGGACAGGTCGATCCAGGTCGTCTTGAGCTGGGTGTAGCCGTCCAGCGCGTGGAGTGACTTGTCGCGGCCGAAGCCGGACTGCTTGAACCCGCCGAACGGGACGGTGATGTCGGCGGTGTCAAAGGTGTTGACGAAGACCGTCCCGGCACGGAGCGCCCGAGCGAGGCGATGGGCCTTCGTCACGTCGCGCGTCCAGACGCCGGCCGCCAGACCGTACGGCGAGTCGTTGGCGATCCGCAGTGCATCTGCCTCGTCGTCGAACTCGGTGACCGTCAGGACCGGGCCGAAGATCTCCTCGCGCGCCACACGCCAGCCGTTGTCGACGCCGTCGAGGATGGTCGGCGGGAGGTAGTAGCCGCCGCTGTCCTCGCGGACGCGCTGCCCGCCGGCCACCAGCCGCGCACCCTCCCGCTGTCCGAGCTCGACGTAGCCGAGGACCTTGTCGAGCTGCTTTGCATCGACGATCGAGCCGAGCCGTGTCGACGGGTCGAGCGGCTCGCCGGGGGCGAGCTGCCGGCCGAGGTCGGCGATCCGCTCGACGAGCTCCTCGCGGATCGACCGATGGACGACCAGCCGCGAGCCTGCGTTACAGGTCTGCCCGCTGTTGTAGAAGATGCCCCAGCCGATGGCCGATGCCGCAGCCTCGAGATCGCCAACGTCGGCTAGCACGACCTGCGGGCTCTTGCCGCCGAGCTCCAGTGAGATGCTCTTGACCTCGGTCTCGCCGATCGCCCGGAGCAGCGACAGACCGACGTCGGTCGAACCGGTGAACGCGATCTTGTCGACGCCCGGATGCCGCGCCAGCGCCTCACCCAGCACCGCGCCCGGGCCCGGGACCACGTTGAGCACCCCTTCCGGGAGCCCGGCCTCCGACGCGAGCTCGGCCAGCCGCAGCGCGGTCAGGGGCGAGGCCGACGCGGGCTTGAGGACGACCGAGTTGCCGGTCGACAGCGCCGCCCCGATCTTCCACGCCGTCACGATCAGCGGGTAGTTCCACGGCACGATCGCGCCGACCACACCGATCGGCTCGCGGGTCACCAGCGAGAGCGCCTCGGGACCGGTCGGCCCGACCTCGCCGTACAGCTTGTCGATCGTCTCGGCGAACCACTGGATGGTCTTGGCCGCGGACGGCACGTCGACGGCCAGTGCGTCGCGGATCGGCTTGCCGACGTCGAGCGATTCGAGGAGCGCGAGTTCCTCTTTGTTGCCGCGGATCGATTCGGCCACCTTCAGCAGGATGATCTTGCGCTTGGCTGGCGACATATCTGCCCATCGCCGATCGTCGAACGCGCGACGCGCGGCGGCCACCGCACGATCGACGTCCTCGGCCCCTCCCTCCGCGACGCGCGTGATGACGCGCCCGTCGCGTCCGGCGACGTCGTCGAACGTCCGGCCCGACGCGGCTGGCACGAAACGGCCGTCGATGAACGCCTCGTTGCGCGGCTCGACCGCGTCCGCCCGGGCGATCCACTCGGCGGTGGTTGGGGCGGTCGCGGTCATGCGGCGAACCTCCGGATCGAGACGTCGTCGAGGGCGGCCCCCAGGCCGGGCGTCGCCGGGACGTGCAGGATCCCCTCGGCATCCGGTCGGATCGGCTCGGCGAGGAACGCATCGCGCCGCTCCGGGGTCCAGCCGGGTGGGTCGTATGGGAACTCGAGGAACGGGCCGCCACCGACGCCGGCCGCGACGTGGAGATTGGCGAGCAAGCCCAGACCGTTCGTCCAGGTGTGCGGGGTGAACCAACGGCCGCGGGCAAGAGCGAGCTCGGCCAGCGTCCGGTTACGGAGCATCCCGCCCGCGAGCACGACGTCCTGCTGGTACACGTCGAACGCATCCGCCTCCAGGGCGGCCAGCGCCTCGTGGTGGGTCCGTGTCATCTCCCCGCCGGCGATCCGGATGCCGAGCCCCGACGCGCGCAGCGAGGCGAGCCCCCGCAGGTCCGTGCCGATCAGCGGTTCCTCGAGCCAGAGGACACCCAGATCTGCGAGACGGACGGCGATCTCCCGCGCGGCGGTCACGTCGATGGACGGCGTGATGTCGCCGGCCATCCGCCAGCCCTGGTTCAGATCGACCATGATCGCCATCGAGTCACCGACCGCGACCCGCGTCGCCGTGACCGCGGCGAGCCCCTCGTCGAGGCGGCGCGGGTCGACCCGGATCTTGAGCGCCCGGAACCCTTCCTCGCGAAGTCGCAGGGCGGATTCGGCGCGTTCCGCTGGCGGCAGGAGCATCCCGCACGAGGCATAGGCGGGCAGTCCACCGCTCGCTCCGCCGAACAACGTCGCGACCGGGACCCCCGCGACCTGGCCGGCGATGTCCCACAGCGCGGCCTCGAGTGGCCAGTACCGCCCGGCGTGGAAATCGATCGTCTCGAGCACGCGGACGTGCCGCGCGATCGCCAGCGGGTTCTGCCCGATGAACAGGTGCTCGAACGCCTCGAACGCGTCCATCGTGTCGCCCGAACCGAGGCCGGTCACGCCCTCATCGGTCTCGACGCGGACGATCGTGACAGGGAACTCCGTGCGCGGCACGGGATCCCAGGCCGCCGGGAAGGGTGGCTCGAGCGGCACACGCAGCCGCTGGAGCCGGATGGCGCTGATCCTCACGAGCGCAGTATCGCCGACCGGCTCGCGACGCCGCGCCTTTGGGCTGCTGCGGTACCCTGACCGTTCCCCCAGGCACCCGGAGACCCTGTGACCACGGCCCTCGACCGACCCCCCGAAGAAGCCGGCGAAGACACGTCGTTCGCGCGCGGGCTGCGCGTGTTCCTGACCATCGCGGACCGCGGCGAGATCCGCGCCGACGAGCTCAGCACGCTCCTCGAGACGCCGCTCTCGACGATCTACCGCTACCTGCGCACGCTGACCGAGTTCGGGTTCGTCGAGCGCCAGGAGGGCGGCTATCGACTCGGTGCGCGACTGCATGTCATCGGCGCGGGCCCGATCGTGACCGCCGAGGAGCTCATCCGGGCGGCAGAGCCTGTCCTCGCCGACCTCGCCGTGACGACGCGGGAGACGGCGTTCATCAGCCGCCGGATCGGACTCGGCGCCGTCAGCCTCGCGGAAGAGCCCTCGCCCCAATCGCTGCGCGTCGTCGTCGAGACCGGGCAGGCGGGTCCGCTGCACCTCGGCGCCGTGGCGCTGGTCCTGCTCGCGTACGCCCCGCCCGAGGTCCAGGACGCGGCGTTGGCAGAGGTCGCGGAGGGTGCGACCATCCGACACTCGCTGCCCGCGATCGTGTCCGAGGGCTTCGCACAGGACGACGGCCTGACGTTCTCCGGGGCGATCACATTGGCCGTCCCGCTCCTGCAGGACGACGAGATCGTGGCCGCACTCGGGGTCGCCGCGCCGACGGAGCGGGCCAGTCGTCGCTGGCAGTCCCGGGCGCGGTCCGCGCTCCAGCGGTCGGCCACCGAGGTCGAGACCTCGCTCGGGGTGGTCTGAGCGGAGCGCGCCGTCCGTACTATCGCGATATGGCATCGGGACTTTCCACGATTTGACAATCGCATCTGGGAAGCAGATGCTGCCGGCACATGGACGCGCTGGCCACTCTCGGACCCGTCTCCGACTCCTACGCGTGGCTGCCCATCGCCGATGCCTTCGACTGGAGCGATGTCGCACAGCACCTCGGCGAGGGCGAGTGGTATCTCGTGGCGTTCCGCTCCGTCCATCGAGCCGATGCCGACGAGCTGCGCCTCGCGGAGTACGACGAGCGCGCCCATCTCGAAGCGGCCTCGGCTCCGGGTTTCGTCCATTACTTCAAAGGACCCACGGCCAACGACGGCACGTGCCTGTCGTTCTGCCTCTGGACGTCGCGCGCCGAGGCGCGCGCCGCCGCCGGGCGACCCGATCACCTCGAGGCGATCACGTTGCTCGATGAGATGTACGAGCGCTACACGCTCGAATTCGTGCGCGTGACCGGGCGGGCCGGCCTGCCGTTGTCGTTCGCGCCGTACGACGCGCCGGTCAGCGACCCCGCGACCGAGTGCGCCGCCTAGCTCGCGGCGGCCTCCTCATCCCGCGACCCGGTCGACAGACCGACGCCGAGTCGAAGCGCCGAGACCGCGCCACCGACCGAGGTCACCAGCAGGATCATCGCGTGCACGAGCAGCGCCATCGCGAATGCTGCATCGGCGTCGACGCCGACCCGCGTCGCGATCCCGACAGCGGTGAGCTCGAATGTGCCGAGGTAGCCGGGGCCTGAGGGCACGATCGTGGCGAGGGCGACGCCACTCGAGAGCAGGGCACCCTCGATGGGACTCAGTTCGATGCCAAGCGCCCGTCCGCCGAGGACGAAGGTCAGGATCGAGAACGTCCACGCGAGCGCGCTGAACCCGAGCGCGGCGACCACCGTCCCAGGCCTGCTCACGACAGCGAGGCCCTCGCGCAAGCGGCGCGCCAGATCGAGGATCCGTGGGAACCGCTCGGCCGCGGCGCTGACGCGTTCCGCCCCGGGCAGTCGATGGCTCAGGATCGCGACGACGAGGCCGACGACCAGGATGCCCACGAACACGGCGCCGAGCACGACACCGGTCGCCACGATCCCTCTGACGTCGAGGATCACCACGGAGACTGCGGCCAACCCGACGACGATCACGGTGTCGACGATCCGCTCGACGACGACCGTGCCGAGGACCGTCGTCCGGCTCATGCCCTCCCCCTCGCCCAGGGCGTGGCTGCGGACCAGCTCGCCGAGCCGGGCCGGCAGGACGTTGTTCGCGAGGTAGCCGACGAACGTGTACCCGAGCACGCGCAGGTAGGCGAGCCGGCGTATAGACGCCAGCAGTGCCCGCCAGCGAGCGCCACGCGCCGCGACATCGAGGACGACGGACACGACCATCAGCAGGACGATCGCGAGGTCGGCTTGGCGGAGGACGTCGAGGGCGTCCCCGACGTCGACCGACTGGAGGAGGATCGCCAGTGCGGCGACACTGATCGCGATGCCGAGGGCCGCGCGGATCGCGGTACGGCGGCTCACGGGCGGCGGGCGGTCAGCTTCTTTGACGGGCGCAGGCGCAGTCGATGGAGGAGGTAGCGCGCGACGACGCGCAGCGTCGAGAGTCCATAGACCACGCTGCGACGGAAGCCCACCGAGCTGGCCTCCTCGAAGTAGCGCGTCGGCACCGCGATCTCACCGATACGCTCGCGCATCCCGGCGGCGACGACCTGGGCTATCAGCTCCTGGTCGAAGACGAAGTCGTCGCTGTTCGCGTGATACGGGATGGTCTCGAGGAGCTGCCGGCTGTACGCGCGCAGGCCGGTGTGGTATTCGGACAGTCGCAGGCCGAATGCGACGTTCTCGACCGTCGTGAGGAACCGGTTGCTCACGTATTTCCAGGTCGGCATCCCGCCCGCCAACGGGTCACCGAGGAACCGGCTCCCGAGCATCAGATCACGCTCGCCGTTGGCGATCGGTTCGACGAGCGCGGGAATCCGGGTTGCGTCGTACTGGTAGTCGGGGTGGAGCATCACGACGATGTCGGCGCCGGCCTCGAGCGCCGCGTCGTAGCAGGTCTTCTGGTTGCCGCCGTAGCCCCGGTTCTGCGCGTGGATGATGACATCGAGGCCGAGCTGACGGGCGATGTCGACGGTCTCGTCGCCCGACACGTCGTCGACGAGGATGATCCGGTCGATTTGGTCGTGCGGGATGTCGGCGTACGTCCGCTCCAGGGTGAGAGCGGCGTTGTACGCGGGCATGACGACGATGATCCGAGGATCGCCTTGGTGGGCCACGGCGCGAAGCGTAGCGGGTGGACACCGGTCACGGGATCGTCATCGACGTTGTGCGACGATACCCATTCCGCGCGCCAGGAAGGATCTCCCCGTCCCATGTTCGAACGACTCTTCGGCAACACCGCTGTCGACCCCGCCATCGCCGAGCGCATCCCGCCCGGCCAGTACAAGACAGAGAAGTTCCCGGTCCTCCACTACGGCTCCGTGCCGCACACGGACCTCGCGACCTGGGATTTCAAGGTGTGGGGCGAGGTCGATGCGCCATTCGCGCTGACGTGGCAACAGTTCAAGGAGCTGCCACGCAAGCAGGTCCACACCGACGTGCACTGCGTGACCCGCTGGTCGAAGCTCGATACCGACTGGGAGGGCGTCCCGATCCAGGCGATCCTCGAGCTGGCGCAGGTACGCCCGAGTGCCACGCACGTGGTCAGCCACGCCGAGCAGGGCTATACGGCCAACCTGCCGCTCGGCATCCTCGATGACGATGACGTCCTGCTCGCCGACACGTATGGCGGCCAGCCGCTCGAGCCCGAGCATGGCTACCCGCTCCGCCTCGTCGTGCCGAAGCGGTATTTCTGGAAGAGCTCGAAGTGGATCCGCGGTCTGGAGTTCCTCGACCACGATCAGCTCGGCTTCTGGGAGCGCTACGGCTACAACAACAACGCCGATCCCTGGAAGGAAGAGCGCTTCACCGACGACTGAACGGGCGCAGCCATCGACTTCGTCAGGTACACCGTTCGCGATGCCGGCAACGCGCCGCGCCTTCGTCCTCCGCCACACCCGACTCCGACCCGTCCCGGGGCTCGAGGAGATCCGCCTCCATCTTGCTGACGAGGTGCTGCCGCTCTGGCATGCCACGCAGGTCGAGACGCGCAAACCGGATGCCCCGCTGCCGTACTGGGCATTCGCGTGGGCCGGCGGCCTCGCGATCGGGCGCTACCTGCGTGACCATCCGGAGGCCGTGGCCGGCCGCCGCGTGTTCGATCTTGCTTCCGGTTCAGGCCTGTGTGCGATCGCTGCGCTGGGTGCTGGCGCTGCGGCCGCGACCGGCGCGGACATCGATGGCTTCGCGGTTGCGGCGATGGAGCGCAACGCGCGCGCCAACGGCCGGCGGATGACGATCGTGGATCACGACGTGCTGGACGACGCGGCGCCCGAGGTCGACGTCATCCTGGCCGGCGATTGCTGGTACGACGCGAGGCTGGCGGAACGTGTGCTGCCGTGGCTCCGACGTGCGCAGGCGCGCGGCATCGAGGTCCTGATCGGCGATCCCGGGCGCCGGTACCTGCCGACCGATGAGCTCGTCGAGCTCGCCTCGTACGACGTCCAGACCACGACCGAGCTCGAGGACCTCGCGCGCAGGACAGGTAGCGTCTACGCGCTGCGCCCGGCGCCGCGCTGAGTCCCTTCGCTCAGACAGCCTCGGCCAGCGCCTCGGAGAACTGGCTCTCGTAGAGCTCCGCGTAGAAGCCGGCCCGAGCGAGGAGAGATTCGTGGTCTCCTTGCTCGACGATCTTGCCGCGATCCATGACGAGGATCGTGTCGGCGTCGCGGATGGTCGAAAGACGGTGGGCGATCACGAACGTCGTCCGCCCATGCATCAGCCCGGCCATAGCGCGCTGGATCAGGACCTCGGTGCGCGTGTCGACCGACGACGTCGCCTCGTCCAGGATGAGGATCGGCGGATCGGCAAGGAACGCACGGGAGATCGTCAGGAGCTGCTTCTCACCCGCTGACAGGTTCGTCGCGTCGTCGTCGATCACCGTGTCGTACCCGTCCGGCAGCGTCCGGACGAAGTGGTCGACATGAGCGGCCTCGGCCGCGGCTCGAAGCTCCACGTCCGTGGCGTCGAGCCGACCATAGGCGATGTTCTCGCGGATCGTGCCGTTGAACAGCCAGGTGTCCTGAAGGACCATCCCGAACGATCGGCGCAGGTCGTCGCGTGTCACGTCGCGGGTGTCGATCCCGTCGATCGTGATACGTCCCGCATCGAGCTCATAGAAGCGCATCAGCAAGTTGACGAGCGTCGTCTTGCCGGCCCCCGTCGGGCCGACGATCGCGACGGTCGCGCCGGCCGAGACGTCGAGCGACAGGTCGTCGATCAGCGGCTGCTCGGGTAGGTAGCGGAACGACACGTCCTCGAACCGGACCGCGCCCACGGGTGCATCGAGCGGGACCGCGTGGACGGGGTCGGCGGACTCCTCGGACTCGTCGAGGAGCTCGAAGACGCGCTCGGCCGAGGCGACGGCCGACTGGAGGACGTTGACGATGCTCGCCGTCTGGATGATCGGGAACGTGAACTGGCGCGAGTATTGGATGAAGGCGACGACGTCGCCGATGCTGAGCTGGCCGGCCGCGACCTGGAGTCCGCCGATGACCGCGATCGCGACGTAATTCAGGTTCGAGATGAACGTCATCGCCGGCTGGATGATCCCCGAGATGAACTGCGCACGGCGACTGGCGTCGAAGAGGCGCTCGTTCTCCCGGTCGAACACCTCGATCGCCTCGCGCTGCCGACCGAAGGCCTTCACGATCGAGTGCCCGGTGTGCATCTCCTCAACGTGCCCGTTCAGCGCGCCGGTCGACGCCCACTGGGCGACGAACTGCTGCTGGGAGCGGCGGACGATGAGGATCGTGACGGCCAGCGACGCCGGCACCGCGAGCAGCGATATGACCGCAAGGAGCGGGCTGATCGTGAGCATCAGGATCAATACGCCGACGATCGTCAGGAGCGATGTGATCAGCTGGGTCAGGCTCTGCTGGAGCGACTGGCCGATGTTGTCGATGTCGTTCGTGACCCGACTGAGCAGGTCGCCCCGAGGGTGGCTGTCGAAGTAGCGGAGCGGCAGCCGGCCGAGCTTGCGATCGACGTCGGCGCGCAGCTTGAGGACCGTCCGCTGGGTGACCCCGGCCATGATCCAGCCCTGGATCCAGCCGAAGATCGAGCTGATCACATAGACGGCGACCAACACCCCGAGCAGTCCGGCGAGCGCCCCGAAGTCGATCCCGCCGGCGTTGAGCTGCATGCCGGACAGCATGTCGGCGAGCTGCTTCTGACCCTGTGCCCGCGCCGTGTCGATCGCCTCCTGCTGGGTCGCCCCGCTGCCGAGGATCTGCTTGCCGAGCTCGCCCTCGACGATCAGGTTGATCGCCTCGCCGAGGATCTTCGGGCCGATGACGTTGAAGGTCACGCTCACGATCGCGAGCAGAACGACGAGGACGATCAGGGGTCGTTCCGGCCCGAGCGTCCCGAACAGTCGGCGCAGCGAACCTCGGAAGTCATCGGCTTTGGCGGGCGGCAGGCCCATCCCCAAGCCCATCATCCCGGGACCGCGGCCACCGCCCGGACCCATCGGTCGACCGCCCGGTCCGCCGGGGCCGGCTGTGCCGGGGCGGAACACGGGAGCTCCCGGCCCGTCCGCCCCGGGTCGCCCGCTCATGCGACAGCCTCCTCCTCGGACAGCTGCGAGTACACGATCTCGCGATAGGTCTCGTTCGTCTCCAGGAGTTGGCGGTGCGTGCCGCTGCCGACGATCCGGCCGCTGTCCATGACGATGATCTGGTCGGCGTTCAGGATGGTGCCGACTCTCTGGGCGACGATGATCACCGTCGCGCGGCCCAGCTCGCGCTCAAGCGCGGCCCGAAGCCGGGCGTCGGTTGCGAAGTCGAGCGCGGAGAAGCTGTCGTCGAAGATGTAGATCGGGGCGTCCTTCACGACCGCCCGCGCGATCGCGAGCCGTTGCCGCTGACCGCCCGAGACATTGCTGCCGCCCTGGGTGATCGGCGCCTCGAGGCCGCCGTCCATCTCGCTGACGAAGTCGCGGCCCTGGGCGATATCGAGCGCGTGCCAGAGCTCCTCGTCCGTCGCGTCTGCTTTCCCGAAGCGGAGGTTGCTCGCAACGGTCCCGCCGAACAGGAATGCCTTCTGGGGTATCACGCCGATCTGCGCCCAGAGGTCCTCGCGGTCCATCGTCTTGATATCGACGCCGTCGACGAGGATCCTGCCTGACGTCGCATCGTAGAAGCGCGGGATCAGGTTGATGAGCGTGCTCTTGCCGCTGCCGGTGCTGCCGACGATCGCGGTCGTCCGGCCGGGCTCGGCGCGAAACGAGATGCCGTGCAGGACGGGCTCTTGCGCTCCGGGATAGCGAAACTCGACGCCGCTGAACTCGACGATCCCACGTTCCGGGCCAGCCGGATCGGGGACCACGGGTTCATCCGGATCGTGGATGGAGGGCGCGGTGTCGAGGACCTCGATGATCCGCCCCGCCGACACGGCCGCGCGAGGCACGAGGATGAAGACGAAGACCGCGGTCAGCACCGCGAACAGGATCTGGCTGAGGTATTGCAGGAACGCGGTCAGGTCGCCGATGGACAGCCCTCCGTTCTGGACCCGGATCGCGCCGAACCAGATGGCTGCCACGGTCGAGAGGTTGAAGATCGCGAAGATCACGGGCTGCGTGAGCGCAAACAGCCGGCCTGCGCGAAGCTGGGTGTCGTAGAGGTCGAGACTCGCGGTCTCGAACCGGGCCTCCTCGTGGCGCGTGCGGACGAAGGCCCGGATGACGCGAACCCCGGCGAGCGTCTCGCGCATCACCTGGTTGATCCGGTCGAGCTTGGCTTGGGTGGCCCGGAATAGCGGGATCGCCCGGCTCATCACCAGCCCGATGACGAGCGCCATGAGCGGCAGCACGACGACGAGCAGCCCGGACAGTGGGACGTCGGTGCGGAGGGCCATGAAGATCCCGCCGACGATCAGGATCGGTGCCGAGACCACGACGGTCAGAGCCACGAAGACGAGCTGCTGGACCTGCTGGACGTCGTTGGTGTTGCGGGTGATCAGCGACGCCGGCCCGAATTGGTTGACCTCGACCTGTCCGAACGTCTCGACCGTGCTGAAGACCGCGCTGCGGACATCCCGGGCGAAGGCATTCGCGATGAGCGAGCTGAGATAGACGCTGGCGATCGCGGCGAGGCCGACGATCACCGTGATCACGAGCATGAGGGCGCCGACACGAACGATGTAGTCGGTGTCGCCCTTGACCACGCCGTTGTTGATGATGTCGCCGTTGAGGTCCGGCAGGTACAGGTTCCCGATCGCGCCGACGAGCAGCAGGACCAGCACCACGGCAAGCTGCGCCGCGTAGGGCCGTAGGTACGTGCGCAAGAGCCTGATCATCAGGTCTGCCCCGTCTCGGGTGGGTGCCCGTTCGGCTCGGACAAAACCTCGGTTCGGACCCTGCGCAACGCACGAAGCCCAGTGAGGAAGCTCTCGAGCTCGGCGTCGGTCATACGGTCCAGCAGCCCGGCCAGGTGCTTGCGGCGCTCCATCGCAAGGTCGCGGAAGACCGAATCACCCGCATCGGTCGGGTGGACGAGGATCACCCGGCGATCGTCCGGCTGGTGGCGCCGCTCGACGAGACCCCGCTGCTCCATTCGATCGACGATCCCGGTCGTGCTGGCGACCGAGACATCCAGCGCCTCGGCCAGCTTGCTCATGGAGAGCGGGCCGTCGGCCTCGAGCACAGTCAACACATGCAGGTGGACGAGGCTGAGCGATCCGCGCAGCCAGTGCCGGAACGCGCCGGCACGCTCACGCGGGCTCCAGGAGGTCAGTTCCTCGAGGAGATCGTCGACTATCCGTCGGCGCGTGCCGGCAGCCCGGCTATCATTCAATGGCACATTGATAATCTATGACGGCTGTAACGAAACCGTCAAACGGGTGTCGACGACGCGATCAGCTGCCGCCCATGATCGAGACGATGACTGCCTCGACAGTTGCGGCGTCGGCGCGGGTCATGCAGGCCGCGTTTGCAGTTGGACGAGACTGTATTGCGGCGCCGTCGGGCAGCTCGCCGTGGACGTCAGCTGCGGCGTGTGCCGCCGATCGTGGCCGGGTCCGGTGTGAAGTAGCGCAGCCGCCGGCTGAGCAGCAGGACCTCGCGCTCAAGCAAGCCGATGAGGCCTTCGAGTCGCTCCACCGTGGTGTCGGCCTCGAGCAGCGCCTGGCGGCGCGGCAACTCGACCTGGACGATGCCCGACAGGAGATACGACAGGACTGTCGGGTCGTCCGGGATGTCGAGGTCGCGGCGGGTCCGCGGCTCGCTTTTGGCGGTCAGCTGGGGCTCGGCGGTCGCCATCGGATCGGCGTCGGGATCGGGCTCGCCGGCGTTGGCTTCGATCTCGACTCGGATGTCGAGCACCTCGGACGACTCGCCATCACGGGCACGCATCAGGTCGAGGTAGCGGACGAACCGCCGGATGGCACGGGCCGCGAGACGCTCGGCGCGGCTCTCGTCGCCGACCTCGTCATCGAGCGCCGTGACCTCGGCGACCAGGTAGGGCTCCTTCTGGGCGTCGACCGCCTCGATCGCGAACCGGCCCGTCGCCGCTGCGAGCAGGTCGTAGCGGCCGTCCGGGTAACGCCCCGCTTCGCGGATCTCGGCGAAGGCCCCGACGCCCGCCAGCGTCGCGACGCCCTTCGTGCCTATCTCGCGCCCGTCCCGGATCAGAACCACCCCGAACGGCTCGCCCGTATCGAGGCAATGCCGTGTCATCGCCTGATAGCGATCTTCGAAGACATGGAGCGGCAGAACGATCCCTGGGCAAAGGACCTGGTGAAGCGGGAAGAGCGGGATCTCCATCGCCGCGCGAGTCTAGCCCGGTTCGGCAACATGGGCCTACCGGGCAATATGGCTACGTCGCTTTGGTCCGAATCGGGCCTATAACGAAAGCCGCCGGTCGCCCGGCGGCTTCGATCGGTCGCGCTAGAGTGCTATCAGTGAGAGCAGCCCTTGGGAGCCCCGGTGTCGTCGGCGGTTCGGAAGCTCGAGCCGCATCCGCAGGCCGCGACGGCGTTCGGGTTGTTGACCGTGAAGCCGGCGCCCATGAGCGTGTCGACGTAGTCGATCTCCGAGCCCTGCAGGAGCGAGATGCTCTGGCCGTCGACGTACACCTTGATGCCGCTGACATCCAGGACGTTGTCCTCGGGCGTCGGCGCGTCCTCGAGCATCATCCCGTAGCGGAAACCGGAGCAACCGCCGGAGTACACGTACACCCGCAGCCCGATATCAGGATTGGTCTCTTCCTTGGTCAGTTCGCTGAGCTTGGCGACGGCGGCGTCTGACAGGGAGACGACCGTGCCTGGCGGGGCCGGCTCGGTGATCGTCGGCTGCTGTTCGATCATGGGACGGGTCATCCTCCTTCGGAGGGATGGGTGAGAGGCGTGTGCGCTCATCGTACGCAGCACGACGGGTTTCGACAAGCACCGCGCCGAAATCCGATGGTCCCACCGTCTGGCGGCCGGAATCGAGCTGGAGCGGGGCGGGTGTTGGCTGGCCGCCATCGTTCTTCGTTGCGACGGGCCTTACCGGCGGACGCAGGGACGAAATCGCTGACCGACGGTCAACGAATCCGGTCGGAACATCAGCCGCGGGGTACGCGGAGTCCGGAAACAGACCTGATCGCAGCCGACTGGTGACCGTCGGCCAGCAAGGGGCCGTGGAATGGTCGGATCCAGGCACGTCCGTCATGACAGACGCGCTTCGCGTCGAAATCGTTGACCGTGGGCCAGCACGGGCGCGCAATGAGGGGTGGCCGAAACGAGATCGCCGCTGACTTAGCCCTCGATGCGCTCCAGGATCGTCGCGATGCCCTGGCCGACGCCGATGCACATCGTCGCGAGGCCGTAGCGCCCGCCGGTGCGTCGCAGCTCGTGGGTCAGCATCGTGATCAGGCGGCCGCCGCTCATCCCCAGCGGGTGCCCCAGGGCGATCGCACCGCCGTTCACGTTGACCTTCGCTGGGTCCAGACCGAGCTCGTCGATGCACACGAGCGACTGCGATGCGAATGCCTCGTTGAGCTCGACGAGATCGAGGTCGTCGACACCGAGTCCGGCCCGCTCGAGCGCCTTGCGCGTGGCGGGAACGGGCCCGACACCCATGACCGCGGGATCGACCCCGGCGACGGCGGTCGACACGACGCGGGCCAGGGGCGTCAACCCGAGCCCCGCCGCCCGCTCCGCTTCCACGAGCAGGACCGCCGAGGCGCCGTCGTTGATGCCCGAGCTGTTACCTGCGGTCACCGTGCCACCCGAACCGCGGAACGCCGGACGCAGCCTGGCGAGCGCCTCAGCCGAGGTTTCTGCGCGGGGATGCTCGTCGCGGGACACGACGGTGACCTCGCCCTTGCGTCCGGTCACCTCGACTGGGACGATCTGGTCGTCGAAACGGCCGGCCTCGATCGCCGCGACCGCCCGCTGCTGGCTCTCGAGCGCGAAGGCGTCCTGGCGTTCGCGGCTGACGTTCCAGCGCTCCGCCACGTTCTCGGCGGTCTCGCCCATCGAATATGGGTAGAACTTCTCGGCGAGCGCCGGGTTCACGAACCGCCAGCCGAGGGTTGTGTCCTGCAACTCGCGCGGGCCACGGTCCCAGGGGCCTTCGGCCTTGGCCATGACGTACGGCGCCCGCGTCATCGACTCGACCCCGCCGCCGATGAACACGTCGCCGTCCCCGACCGCGATCGCATGCGCCGCCGAGTTGATCGCCTGTAGCCCCGAGCCGCACAGCCGGTTCACGGTCTGCCCGCCGACCTCGACCGGAAAACCGGCAAGGAGCACTGCCATCCGTGCGACATCGCGGTTGTCCTCACCCGCCTGGTTGGCACACCCGAGGATGACGTCCTCGACGAGCGCCGCGTCGACGCCCGCGCGGTCGACCACTGCGCGCAGCACGATCGCGGCGAGGTCGTCCGGCCGTACGCTCGCCAGTGCGCCGCCATAGCGCCCGATGGGGGTCCTGACGGCCTCGACGATCCACGCTTCACGAACGGATCTCTGGGCATCGCGGGTCATGGCTCGATCGTAGCCGGTCCGGCGTCGACGGACCGCCGGCGTGGCGTCAGAGCGTGCTCAGGAAGCGCTCCGGATGCCCGGCGCCGAGTCGCAGGGCCGTGATGACGTCCTCGCGGGCTGCCACACCGTCCCCGATGGCGATGACCGCCTCCTCCGCGATCGCATGCTCGATGCGCTCCCTGATGCGGTCGCCGGCGAGAGCGCGCGCAGGCGCGTCGGCGAACTCGGGGTCGACGTCTCCCCGGCGACCCTCCTCGTATCGATAGAACCCAGCACCCGACTTCCGGCCAAACCGGCCGGCGGCCACGAGCCGCTCCTGGATGCTTGAGGGGCGGAGTCGATCCGGCCGGCCGAGACCGCTCCAGACGCCTCGCGCGGCAGCCAGGTTCACATCGAGTCCGGACAGGTCCATCAGCTCGAACGGACCCATCGGGTAGCCCGCTCCGCGCATCGCGGCGTCGATCGACACGACGTCGGCGAGGCCCTCCTCGACGATCCGCAGGGCCTCGATCGTGAACGGCCGGTTCACGCGGTTGACGATGAAACCCGGCCGGTCGGCGCTCAGGACCGGGGTCTTGCTCCACTCGCGGGCGATCGCGCTGGCGCGTTCCACCGTCGAGGTTGCCGTCCTGGCGCCCGGGACGACTTCCACAAGCGCCATCAACGGGACGGGGTTGAAGAAATGGAGCCCCAGCACACGCTCCGGCCGGCTGGTCGCTTCGGCGATGGCCGTGACCGACAGGGCGCTTGTATTCGTCGCGAGCAGGACGTCCGGCGTCGCCTCGGCGTCGAGCGCCCGGAAGATCGCCCGCTTCAGCTCGAGATCCTCGAGCGCTGCTTCGACGATGAGCGTGGCCTCAGTCGCGAGGCCGTCGAGGATGTGGGCGTGCCGGAGCCCGGCGACCCGGCCGTCGACCCATGCGTCGATCGAGTCGGCGTCGAGATCCAGCTTCGCCGCCCGCCTGGCCAGCCCTTCGCGCACCCGAGCCGTAGCCCGCTCGACGGCGATGTCGTCGACGTCATGGATGACGACCTCCCAGCCGGCCTCGAGCGCAACCTGGGCGATCCCGGCGCCCATCACGCCGGCCCCCACGATCCCGACGGTCGTCACACCGACTTGAGGGCTTCGAACGGTTGCCGGCAGCCGCGGCAGTAGAACAGCGAGCGGCACTGGGTCGGGCCGAACGCGCTGTCCATCACGACCTCCGCCGAAGCACAGAACGGGCAGCGGACATCCTCGGGTGCGCTCGGCGGCGCGATCCCGGCTTGTCGGAGGGCCACGCGCCCCGCTGGCGAGATCCGTTCTGACGCCCACGGCACCTCGAACGTCGTCTCGACGTTCACCGGGCGTCCGAACTTTGCGCCCAGGTGAGCGGCGATCGAGCTCCGGATCACGTCGAGGGCCGGGCAGCCGACGAATGTCGGCAGGATCGCGACCCCGATGGCGTCGGGTCGGACCTCGACGCGATGGACGATGCCGAGATCGATGACCGACAGCACCGGGATCTCGGGATCCGGGACCTCTGCGAGGGCGGCTCGGACGTCGGCCTCTTGCGGCTGCGTGCCGATCACCATGTCGCTCCGGGGTCGGCGCCGCGGACCGAGGTGAACTCACCCCACAGCCATCGGAAGTCGTTGCCGTGTGCCGTGCGTCCCCTCGCTGGGTCGACGGTCGGCGGTGGGATCGGCAGATCGAGCCGCTGGAACACGGGCGCCAGGCTGTCACGCCACGCTCGCTCCGAGTCGGCCATCGAGCGGGCGAGCACGCCACTCTCGATGAGCGACGGCTCGCCGTCCAGAGGCGTGAACACGGTCCCGGCGTCGGGACCCAGGGTCTCGAGCGCCGCGAGCAGTCGATCGCGCGACGCGCCGCGCGTCCCGGCCAGCCGCTCGAGCCATGTCCCGATGTGCATCAGGTGATAGCGCTCCTCGCGGCGGATCTTGTCGACGAGCTCGGCGAGCGGCGACCAGGATCCGTCCACGAGCGCCTCGAGCCGGGTGGCGTCGGCGGTCTCGTACAGGTATCGGCGGGCGATCGTCATCGCCCAGTCGCCCCGCCCGTGGTCCAGTAGCCGCGCGTGACGGTAGTCCGCCGGCTCGCGATCGTAGGCGAGGACATCGGCGTCCGTGTCCTTGATCTCGGCGAGCAGCGCGTAGAGCGCAGCGGCGTGACCCAACTCGTCCTGGGACAGCGAACTCATCGCCACGTCCTCCTCGAGGAGCGGCGCGATGCCCGTCCATTCCGAGTCGGAGAAGCCGATGACGAACTCATCGTCGGCCATCGACAGCAAGAGCTCGTCGAGGCCGACCACGGCCGGCGCGGCCGCGCCGTTCACTTCGCCCTGGCCTTGGGCTTCTCCTGGCCGGCTGCCTCGCGCGCAGCGGCAAGCTTGTCGCGCATCACGTAGCCACCCGGCTTCTTGAACGACCGGTCCAGCGGCGGCTGCAACAGGTCCGGATCCTCGAGGTCGAAGATGTCGGCGCGCCGCACGATCCACAACCTGACGCTTTCCTGGCGGCGGCCGTACATCTCGCGCGCGTAGTGCGTGGCGAGGTCCGCGTCGGGCGCCATCACGCTGCCGCCATGGCGCATAGGGTCGCCTTCCTTCTCTTGCCGGAAGACCTCCCAGGCCTCGAGCGCAGGCTCGATGCGGCCAGAGTCGTTCACGCGGCCGCGGGCACGCCCAGGATCGCCTCGCGCACCCATCTTGTCTCCTCGCGAGCCACACGACGGAACTCCAGGCGAGCCTCCGACATCGGGCCGTGGTTGGTGACGACAGTCCGCAATTCGTCCCAGTCAGGCTCGGTGTAGCTCCACTCGCCGGCGTCCTCGTCGAAGCGCAGCTCCGGGTCGGGGATGACTAGCCCCAGCTCGCGGATCCGCGGCACGTAGATCGTGAGGAACTCCTGGCGCAGCTCCTCGGACGTCTTGGCCTTGATCCGCCAGCGCAGGTCCATGTCCTTCTCGCGCAGAGACCGCGGGCCGTGCATCTGCATCAGCGGTCCCCACCAGCGATCGAGAGCGTCCTGGATGGCGGCGCGCTGCGCCGCCGTACCGGTGACCATCGTCACCACCACGTCGCGGCCGTGCATGATGTGGACCGATTCCTCCCAGCAGATCTTGCGCATCGTCCGGGCGTAGGGCGCGTAGCTCGAGTCGCGGAGCGCCTGCTGGGCGACGATCGCGGCCGCGTCGACGAGCCACGCGATCATCCCGACGTCGGCCCAGCCGACCGTCGGGTAGTGGAAGACGTGGTGGAATTTGGTCTTGCCCGCAAGCAGGTCGTCGAACATCGCCTCGCGCGGCTTGCCGAGGTCCTCCGCGATCCGGTAGAGCAGCTGGGCGTGGCCGACTTCGTCCTGGACCTTGGCGGTGAGCGCCAGCTTGCGACGAAGGGTCGGAGCACGCATCAGCCATTCGCGCTCGGGCAGGACGCCCATGAGTTCGGAGTTGGCGTGCATCTCGACGAAGCGCAGGACGGCCGTTCGGTACTCGTCGGGCATGGCGTCGACGGCCTCGACCTTGCCGCCGTTCATCACGTGCGCCTCGAACCGCTCGAACCACGCGTCATACGCCTCGTCGTGCGCGCGCACCGGCGCACCGCCGCTCGACCTTTCGGCGGGCGAGAGCACCGGATCGAGCGCGAGAGGGTCGGTCATGGCATCAGCCTACGCCTCTGCCGCGCCATCGTCAGCGGCCGCTGAACCGTGGCGGTCGCTTCTCGCGGAAGGCGGCCAGGCCCTCGGCGTGGTCGGCGGAAGCGCCGGCGATGCCCTGGAGCTTCGCTTCGCCCTCAAGCGCTTCGTCGAGGTCGATCGTCATCGACCGCTGGAGAGCGCCCTTCGTGTGCGCGAGCGCCAGCGGCGCGCCGGCGGCCAGCCGCTCGGCAAGCGCCCGCGCCACGTCCATGAGCTGCTCGCCCGGGACCACACGCGAGACGAGCCCGAGCCGCAGCGCCTCCGGTGCGTCGACCGGGTCGCCGACCAGCGCCAGCTCGGCGGCCTTCGCCGGCCCGACGAGCCGTGGCAGGAACCACGTCGCGCCGCTGTCGGGCACGAGGCCGATCCGGCCGAACGCGAGCACGAAACGCGCCTCCTCTGATGCGATCCGCAGGTCGCACGCGAATGCGAGCGACGCGCCGGCGCCCGCTGCCACCCCGTTGACCGCCGCGATGACCGGTTGGCCCATCGATCGCAGCGCCCGGATGATGGGGTTGTAGCGCTCGCGGACTTCGACCTCGAGCGGCGCAGCATCCGGTTCGTCACGCTCGGCG
>DASTIG010000067.1:0-2594 GCA_035717785.1 Candidatus Limnocylindrales bacterium | reverse complement strand
GTATCTCGGTGAGCACTTCGGTCGGCTCGATCGCGGTCTGGAACGTGTCGATGAAGAAGTCGCGAGCGCGGATGGTGCGCTCCCCGCTGGCACTCCTGCAGACGATGTGGGCATGCCGTGCGAGCAGGACGGCCGGCCAGTCGCTGGCCGGGTCGGCGTGGGCGACCGAGCCACCTATCGTGCCCCAGTTGCGGACTTGCGGGTCGCCGATGCCGCCCGCGACTTCGCGCATCATGGGGTAGCGGTCCATCACTGGGTGCTCGTGGATCTGGCGATGTGTCGCGCGAGCCCCGATCCGGAGCTCGTCGTCGGTCTCGACGATCCCGTCGAGTCCGGTCAGGTCGCGCATGTCGACCAGAAGAGCCGGCTGGGCGAGCCGGAGCTTGATGAGGGGGATCAGGCTGTAGCCGCCCGATAGGAGCTTGGCCTCGCCCTCGCGGTCTCGGAGGATCGCCAGCGCTTCATCCAGGTTGCCCGGACGCGCATAGTCGAACTGACCGGGGATCATCGCGCAGCGTCCCTCCTCCCCGCTCTCCGCGGGGGCTGGTGGGGCCTGCCCTTGTCCGGCCCGGACAGGCCTCGAGCGTGTCCGATGAGTTGGCGCGGAGGCCGTCGCGTCCTCCTCGACGCGGTGGTCCGCGGTGCGGCGATGTTGCGAGCGAGTATCGACCCGGGTCGTTGGACCGTCAACGGCCGGTCGCCGTTTCGGGGCCCGGTTTCGCCACCGCCCAACGGGGATGCGACCACTGGACCCAGCGTGGAACATCACGATGTTCCATCCGGCGAAGGAGCCATGCTCGCAGCCCAGTCCAGACGTCGTTTGGAACATTTATAGGTTCCGAACAGCGAAGGAAGGCCCGAAACTGGGCCTTCCTTGCTCGCTCAGCCGCTGATTGGAATATGGGGATGTTCCAGATGCAAACGGGAGCCTAGGCCACGGCCATCGAGGCACCCGTCTCGATCGCAGTCTTGAGACCGGACACGATGTAAACGACTCCGCCGCTGAACTCGCGCTCGGTCTTCGACCCAGGCACCAGGGCCGAGGTCACGACCAGGCGCGACGGCTTGTCATCGCCCTCCCCGGGCTCGATGGCCCAGGTCATCCTTATCGGACCGGCCGCCTCGATGTCAGGGTCCCAGCGTGGGTGGAACGACATCACGACCCGCCGGCCGGGCTCGATCTCGAGCACGGATCCATCGGCGGCGACGGTGCCGTCCGGGTAGGTGTAGGTGATCGGTGCGCCGACCTCCCAGCTCGAGTTGACGCGCGTCCCGTAGTAGTAGCGGACGGTCTCGTCGCCGTCGGTGATCGCGCGCCAGATGCGGTCGGCGGTTGCCTTGATGTAGACGGAATAGACGTGGTCGACCGTGTCCATCGGTGCCTCCAGGTGACGCTTCAGAGCGGTCATGGGTCCCACGATCGATTCGGCGAACTTGCCGGTCCATCGATCGTGGACGAAACGGATCGGCACGGGATCCAGGTAGTGCCGCTTCTCTCGCCCGACGCGTCGGGTCGAGATCAGGCCGGCCGTTTCCAGGACGCCGAGGTGCTTCATGACCCCGAACCGCGTCATGTCGGGCAGCGCCTCGCACAGCTCGCCGAGCGTCTGGCCATCGCGCTCGAAGAGCCGGTCGAGCAGCACGCGCCGATTGGCATCGCCGAGTGCCCGAAAGACCGGAGCCATGTCATCCGTCACGCGCCGGATGTTATGTGACCATATGGTCACATGTCAATGGCGCCATGAGCGCCGGCGGCGGATGACTGCGCCGGTCGCGATGCCGGCCAAGCCGACGATCGCGGCGGCGATGAGGGAGATCGTCGAAGAAATGGGCGTCCCTTCAGTCCCGGACGTTGGCCGAGACGGCAGCGCGGTCGCCGACGGCGCCATCTCCGGTGGCGATGCCACTCCGACCGGCCTCGGCGTCATGGATGGCGTTAGAGGAGGGTCCGTGGCGCCGGCGATCGCGCCGTTCACTCGGACGATGCCACTCGGCACGGAACAGTCGAACTCGGCGTCGATAGCGATCGGGCCCCCTGTGGTATTGACAGGGCCGATCCGGACACCAAAGCCGAACCGCAGCGAGTCGATGCCCCCGCCATCGTGGAGCGTGAGCCACCACGGGACGGCCACGGGCACGGCGACGTTCTGCTCGATTTCCGCCACTCGGTGCAGCTTCGCGTCAAATATCCGGTCGCCGCTCTCGCTGTGGAGCGTCAGCGCAGGCGAGCCCTCACATGGCGGGTCCATCCTGACTGCCAGGGTGCCCGGGGCTGTCACCAACGGGTGGGTCGCGTCGCCTGCTTCCTGTCGACGATCCTCCACCGCAGCCGCGTAGTCGAATCCGCGCGGGAACAACCTTGGGTCCGGACCGATCCGGGTTGCTTCCTCGGCGGGAAAGAGACCGTATGGAAAGAGCGGTCCGACGGTGGGCTCGATGGCGCCGAGTCGACCGGTCAGGCCCTCGAGCGCCCCATCGCCGCCGTGTCTGAAGGGCAAGACCTGGAGCCAGGTGCCCCCGCCGAACGTCCGAACGAGCGTGAGCTCCGCACTGACCCAGGTAAGTCGCGCAACCTTTTCGAGGCGCTTGATCGC
>DASTIG010000066.1:0-5198 GCA_035717785.1 Candidatus Limnocylindrales bacterium | reverse complement strand
CGTCGTACGCGGTCTCGAGCTCGGCCAGCGCCGCCATCAGCGTCTCGGGCACGTACCGACCACCGAAGTCGCGCTCCATCCCCCACCGCCCTGCCCCGTCCGCGTCCACCAGTCCCGGGTGGACCGGCGTGGGTCCGAACGGAACGTTGGGACGGTCGTCACGCGCGGCCTTGGCACGCTTGATGAACAGGGCGACCTTGAACGGGTCCTTCGCGGGACGCTCCCCGTCGGCGCGCGCGAACTCGACGCCGGATGCGACGTCCACGGCGGTCGCAGGGATCGCCCGAAGCGCCTCGGCGACGTTGGCCGGGGTCAGGCCACCGGCCAGCATGACCGGCACGTCCCGGGCGATCGCGGCAACCGTGGCGACATCCGAGCGAACGCCGGTCCCGCCGGCGTGCAGTCCGCCGGCCGTGTCGACGAGGACCCGCTCCGCGCCGTGCTCGAGCAAGCTCCGGACGGCTGCGACGTCATCGCGGCCAACACCGGGCCTGGTCTCCACGTGCACGACTCCCCAACGGCGGCGCGACGCCGCGTTTGTCGGATCGGCAGGCCCGGAGCCGTGGAACTGGATCACGTCGGGCTCGACCGCCGACAGACCTTCCGGAACCGTGTCCGCTGTCACGAGCACGACGTCGGGGCGGGCTGAGGCGTCGCCGATCGATCGAGCCGCTGCGGCCAGCTCGATCGCTAGGTCGGGCGCCAGTGCGCGCGGAGTGCCTGCGACGACGTTGAGTCCGACCGCATCTGCACCGGCGTGGACGGCCGCCGAGAGACCTTCCGCGGTGGTGATCCCGCAGATCTTCACGTAGGGCCGCCGCGCGACTTTTGCAGGGTCGCTGGGCTGACGCCCGGCGTTGACGAAGGATCGGACGGCCGCCGCCGGATCGTCCGCGCGCATCAGCGCCTCGCCGACGAGAGCGCCGTCGAACGCGAGGGCTCGCCAACGCTCGATCGTCGACGCGTCGCGGACGCCCGACTCTGCGATGACGATCCGATCGTCGGGTATGCGGGATCGGAAGCGGTCGGCACGTTCCGTGTCGACCAAGAGCGTCCGGAGGTCGCGGTTGTTGATCCCGATCAGCCGCGCGTCGGTCGCCAGCGCTGCGTCGAGCTCGGCATGGGTATGTGCCTCGACCAAGGGCTCGAGCCCGTGCTCGAACGCGCGGCTGACGAGATCGGCAAGCCGATCTTTCCGGTGCAGGACCGCGAGCAGCAGCACGATGTCCGCACCGGCCGCTCGGAGCAGCCGAAGCTGGCGCGGATCGACCACGAACTCCTTGGCCAGGATCGGCACGGAGACCGCCTCGCGCACCCGGCGCAGGTCGTCGACAGACCCGTTGAACCAGTGCGGCTCGCAGAGGACCGAGATGGCCGCCGCCCCGCCGGCCTCGTAGGCACGCGCCCGCATCACCAGATCATCGCCGTCGGCGGCGATCCGGCCGGCGGACGGCGAGGACCGTTTCAGCTCCGCGATGATGTGCAGCCCCGGCGCCGCGAGGCGGGCGGCGATCGGGCGCGGCGCGGATCGGGCCACGTCCGCTCCGCCCTGCCCGACTCCGGCAAGCTCATCGGCCAGGTCGGCACGGCGACGCTCGGCGATCTCCTCGACGACGCTCGAGCCCGCGGCGATGGCGCTCACGTCGTTGCCTCCGCCGGGACGTCCGCGGCGCGCTCGGCTCGGAGGCGCTGGAGCAGTTCGGTGACGAGTCCGGCATCGATGGTCAGGGCCGCACGCTCGATCCCACCTTCGAGGTTCTCGACCTCGCCGGCGACGAGGAACGCGGCGCCTGCGTTGAGCAGGACGACATCGCGCTTCACTCCGGGCTCGCCACGGGATATCGCCTCGATCGTCCGGGCATTGTCCTCGGGCGTCCCACCGGCGAGCTTCGCCGTCGGTGTCACGCGCAACCCGAGCTTGGAGGCCGGGATGTCGTGGCGCTCGATGGCGTCCGGGGCGACGTGGTACAGCACGCCGCTGTCGTCGAGTGGGAGCTCATCGATCCCGGCGCCGTGGATCACGAACGTCCGCTCGGTCCCGAGGCGCTGAGCGACCTCGGCGATCCGGACAGCGGTCGCCGCGTCGCCGACACCGAGGAGTTGCCGGCTCGTGCCCGCGGGGTTCGTCAGGGGGCCGAGAAGGTTGAACGCCGTGCGCACCCCGATCTCGCGTCGCGTGGGCCCTGCGTGCTTCATCGCGGGATGGAAGGATGGCGCGAACAGGAACGCGAAGCCATTCGCGACCAGCGCCTCACCTGCGGACGCCGCGTCGTGGTCGACGCGCACGCCGAGCGCATCGAGAACGTCGGCCGAGCCCGCCTTCGAGGTGATCGCCCGATTGCCGTGCTTGGCGACCGGGACACCGCCCGCCGCGACGACCAGCGCCGCGGCCGTGGAGATGTTGAACGTCCCGCTGCCGTCGCCCCCGGTCCCGACGACATCGATCGTGCCGTCCGGCGCCTCGACGTGGACGACCCGCTCGCGCATCGCCGACGCGAAGCCCGCCAGCTCGTCCACGGTCTCGCCGCGCATGCGCAGGCCCATGAGCAGGGCCGCGAGCTGGGCCGGCGTCGCCTCGCCGTCCATCACCGCGCCCATCGCCAGCCGGGCCTCGTCGAGCGTGAGCGTCCCGCCCTCGACGATCGAGGCTAGCGCCGCGCGAACTGCGTCGCTCATCGGTCGGCCTCGCTGTCCCCGATCGCCTGGGCGAGGCCCGCCGTCGCGAACGACCCGGTCGCGGCGTCCAGCCGCGACGCCTCGCCCTCGCCGGCCTGGCGGAGGAAGTTCGCGAGCAGGTGAGGGCCCTGCGGCGTCAGGACGCTCTCGGGGTGGAACTGGACGCCTTCCATCGGCAGGGCGACATGGCGGATGCCCATGATCACGCGGTCGACCTCGCTCATCGCGGTCACCCGCAGCTCCGGCGGGAGCGTGGCCGGGTCGATGGCCAGCGAGTGGTAGCGGGCCGCCATGAACGACGGCGGCATCCCCTCGAGCAGACCGGCCCCGTCGTGGGTCACTTCGGTCGCCTCGCCGTGGACGAGCGTCGGGGCGCGCACGATCGCCGCGCCGTAGGCGGCCGCCATCGACTGCATGCCGAGGCACACTCCGAGGAGCGGGATCTCCCGCTTCGCCGCGACCTCGATCGTCGCGACCGAGATTCCGGCATCGTCCGGGTCGCCCGGACCGGGCGAGATCACGATGCCGCGCAGGTCTGACCCTGGATCGTCTGCGAGGGCCTCGAGGCCGTCGCGATCGATCGCGTCGTTGCGGATCACCCGGACGTCGGCGCCGGCGGCCTGCAGCGCCTGGACGAGGTTGAAGGTGAAGCTGTCGTAGTTGTCGACGACCAGGATCACGTCGTCGCCTCGGCTGGTTCTCGTGGAGTCTCGGGCACGCCGGCCGCCTGTTCGATGGCGCGGCGGAGGGCGGCAGCCTTGTGTTCCGTTTCCTCGAACTCCGACTCAGGCACGGAGCCGGCCACGATGCCGGCGCCCGTGTGGACGTGGGCCTGACCGTCCTTCAGCACCGCGCTCCGGATGGTGATGGCGGTGTCGAGGTTGCCGTCGTAGCCGAGGTAGCCCACCGCGCCACCGTACAACCCGCGCCGCTCACCTTCCGCGGCGGCGATGAGCTGCATCGCCCTGACCTTGGGCGCCCCGCTGAGGGTTCCCGCCGGGAAGACCGCCCGCAGCGCATCGAGCGCGTCGAGTTCGGGCTTCAGGCGGCCTTCGACGTGCGACACGAGGTGGAGCACATGGCTATACCGCTCGACTTCCATGTACTTGCTGACCGTCACGGTCCCTGCGCGCGAGACTCGACCGAGGTCGTTCCGGCCCAGGTCGACGAGCATCACGTGCTCTGCGCGCTCCTTGGGGTCCTTCTGGAGCTGCTCGGCGAGGAGCTCGTCCTCACGGGCGTCCGCCCCGCGCGGCCGCGTTCCGGCGATCGGGTGCGTCGTGAGCTTGTCGCCCTCGGCCTGGAGCAGCAGTTCCGGCGAGGCGCCGACCACCTCGAATTGCGGCGTCCGGACGAAGAACAGGTACGGGCTCGGGTTGACGCGACGCAGCGATCGATAGAGCCCGATGCCGTCGAGCGTCCGGCCGGTCGTAGGATCGAGCGGCAGGCCGAACGACTGGCGTCGGGCGAGGACGACCTGGATCGCCTCGCCGGCCGCGATCGCGTCCTTGGCGACCTCGACGGCCCGGATGTACTCCTCGCGACCGAGGCTCGTGTCGATCGGTCCGGCCAGCGTCGCCCCGCCGTTCGTGCGGGTCGGCGGTCCGGCAAGTTCCGCGGCACTCGGTCGTGCCGTCCGCTCCAGCGCCTCGAAGATGGCCGACTCGGCGATGCGATAGCGGCCCTCGAGGTCCGGGGCGTCGGTGTGGAGCGACGCGATCGCCGAAAGGGTGTGGGTGAGGTGGTCGAAGACGAGGACCAGGTCGGTCTCGATGAAAGAAGCGGTCGGGACGCCGATCGGGTCGCGCTCCGGGAGCCGGACCGTGGTCTCGAATGCGGACACCGCGTCGTACGAGATGGCCCCGACGGCGCCGCCGGTGAAGCGAGGCATCCCGTCGGAGGGCTCGACACGGCGGTGGCGGACGAAATCGCGGATGGCGTCGAGCGGATCGCTCGCGTCGCCGACCTCGATCGGCAGGTCGGGTGAGTACGTCGGGACCGTGACCGGTCGCGTCTGGATCCGCGATCGGCCGTCGCGGACCTCGAGAAGGCGGCGTGGGCCGACGCCCAGGAACGAGTAGCGGCCGAGGCGCTCGCCGCCTTCGACCGACTCGAGGAGATATGCCGGGTTGCCGTCGTCGAGGCGCAGGAATGCGCCGATCGGGGTCTCGAGGTCGGCCGGACGGGTGGCGCGCAGACGGATCGTGTCCGCGCTACCGGCGAGCCGTTTGGCCTGGCTCAGGCTGATGGGATCGGCTGTGGTCATCGCTTGGGGCCTCGAGAATCAGATACGACCGATCGTCCCTGGGACGAAAGGTCGTGCCTTCCGCGGTGCCACCCTCATTCGGCTATGCCGCACTCGTGTGACCGACGGATGGGCTTCCCCACCGATCGGCGCTGCCCTGTAACGCTGGCGCTCTGCGCCGGAGCCTACTGGGCGGTCCGGCGGTCGTCGCCGATCGCCGCGTGCCGTTCGGTCCGGAGGCTCCCGGGTCCATTCACCGCCTTCGTCGCCCCGGTTT
>DASTIG010000065.1:0-13364 GCA_035717785.1 Candidatus Limnocylindrales bacterium | reverse complement strand
CGCAGGGCGCGGGGTTCGAGGTCGCACGCCGGATCGCGCGATCCCACCACGAGAACTTCGACGGGTCCGGCTACCCGGACGGCCTCGCCGGCGATGCGATCCCCCTCGAAGCCCGGATAGTGCGGCTGGCCGATACCTTCGATGCCATCACGCACGGCCGGCCGTACCAGGCCGCCCGGCCCGTCGACCGGGCGCTCGAGGAGATCGATCGTCAAGCCGGGACGCAATTCGATCCGCACCTGGCACGGCTCTTCGTCGACATGCTCCAGGGCGACCCGGGGCTGTGGTCTCGCCTCCAACAGGCGCGCAAGCCGGACGGCTGGGAGAGCGCCGGGACGCCTGTGCCCGGTCCGTTCGGGCACATCCAGGATGAGGCGTCCCGCTGAGCGCGGACCCACACGATCAGGGTCCGCGTGCTCGGCACTATCGATCATCCGGCCAGTGCCATCGACGCGTTCGTGACGTTCCGCTGGGACCGAGGGCCGCTCAGCCGTCCTTTCGGCGCGTCTTGAGCGCCTGCGCGTAGCTGTCGCGGAGCCGTTCGAACTCCATCATGAGCGACTCGGCCTCCGCCGAGCCGGGCTCCGCCGTGTTCATCCTCTGCTCGATCGCCCGCCACTCCTCGAGGATGCTGGCGAGCTCCCGGGCCGGATGCATGGCCTCGATGGGCGGCAGCGTGGCGGTCGTGGACTCGCGGGCGATCTCGACGGCGGTCCGCTCCTCTTGGCGCGCCAGCTCGAGCACGACCTCGGCGGCGATCCTCACGGATCGCGCGAATTCGACGAAGGACGGGTCCGCCGGCCGCATGCCGCGCTTCCGTCGCTCGCGTGCGTCGGTCTCGACGATCGCCTGGATCAACTGATCGGAGGTCGCGCGCAGGATCGCCATCTCGTCGGTCAGGTCGTCGGTCACTCGCGTCCCTCCGTCTCCCCGGTGCCGTGCCCCAAGAGGGTACTCCCCCGGCTCGCTACTTCCGGGGTCGTTGCCCGGATGCACCGCTGCGCCGGTCTCCGGACACGGGTCCCGTGTCGCTCCCATCACCGGGGGTCGGTCGAGCGCCGGGGCCCCACCCTCCTTGGGCGCCAGGCTGTCAATCGAACGGCGGGTCGATATCGAGCGCCTCGTAATGGACGACCGAGACGTCCGTGACAAGCTCCTCCGCGCCGGGGATGAGCTTGGGACGCATGATTTCGGCTCCGGTCCATCCGTAGAGCGCGGCGGTATTTCGCCACTCCTCGTAGAGCAGCACCTCCTCGACGTCGCCCGAGATCCGACGGGCCAGCTTGACGTAGACGAGCCCCGGATGCTCGCGCAGGATGGGAAGTTGGGCGCGCATCAGGGCGTTGAACGAGCCGGCACGGTCCGTCCTCACCGTCGCCGTCACGACCCGGACGATCATGCTGCGCAGCGTACCCGCGGGCCTGGGGCAGGACGCTACAGCCGTCTTGCAATCGCGACCCCGAGGATCACAGGTCTTCGCACGGATACCCTCTGCGGATGGCCTCGTCACGCGTCCAGCGCCTCTGGTCGTGGCTGATCACTCCATCGCCCGAGCAGATCGTCGATGAAGATCGCCGCACGACCGACCTCGTCGGCCTCCGGCTGCCGGTGCGCGCCTCGGTCGTCGTGACAGTGACGACGATGGTCCTCCTGATCGACTTCTCGCGGGTGCTCCTGCCCGGAGCTGTCGTCCAGCTCGGGCGTGCGCCGGACGGCCTGCGCGCGATCGCGCTGGAACGAGTGGTGCTGTTCGCGCTCGTGCCGTTGGCGGTGATCCTGCTCGGCTTCCGCGATCGGCCGGCGCGCTACGGGTGGACGCTCGGGGACGGGCGCGCCGGCGCTGTA
The DNA here is from genome assembly GCA_035717785.1 of Candidatus Limnocylindrales bacterium. Classification (GTDB taxonomy): domain Bacteria; phylum Chloroflexota; class Limnocylindria; order Limnocylindrales; family CSP1-4; genus SPCO01. The sequence goes on along the minus strand of DASTIG010000065.1, from coordinate 11,519 downwards.
CTCAGCCTGGCCGGCTGCATCCTGATGACCCCGATCGTGCTGTGGTTCGCCACCCTGCCGGACGTCCGCGCCTACTACGCGGTCAGCGCCGCGCCGCCGCAGGACATCGTCCTCACCAACGTCATCGATCTGACGACAGCCGAATTCCTCTTCCGCGGGTTCCTGATGCTGACTCTCGTCCGGGCCATCGGCCCGATCGGGGTGCTCATCGCCGTGATGCCGTTCGCGTTCGCCCACGTGGGCAAGCCAGCACTCGAGCTGCTGTCGACCCTCGGCGGCGGGCTGGCGTATGGCTGGCTGGCGTGGCGAACGCGGTCGATCCTGTGGGGATCGATCGCGCACGTGTACATCCTCAGCCTGGTCACGGTCGTGGCGGGACAGCGGCCGGTCGTTTGACGGTGGTCAGGCGCTGGCGGCTCCGGCTGCCCCCCAGCGCTTGAGCTCGGCGTCCATGTCGAGGGGCATCACGACGCCCTTGCTCTCGAACTCGCCCCATGCCTCACGCGGGACGCGCCACATGATCTCGAACTCGTTGCCGTCCGGGTCCACACCGTAGAGCGACTTGCTCACGCCATGGTCGGAGGCACCGCCGAGGGCGCGCTCGGCCGACAGGGTTTCCGCGGCCACCGCGAGATCCTCGATCGTGGGGACCTCCCAGGCCAGGTGGTAGAGCCCCACCGAGCCGCGGGGCGGGCGCGGCGCGTCCGGCCCGACGGAGAAGAGGCCGAGGTCGTGGTGGTTCTCGCCGTTGGCGGACCGCATGAACACGGCCCGCCCGCCGAAGGCCGACTCGACGACCTCGAAACCGAAGACCCGGCCGAAGAACTCGGCGGACACCGAGGCGTCGCGCACGTACAGGACCGCGTGGTTGAGGCGTGCGACCGGGATGCTCATCCGCCGGCCCCTTTGGCCACCCGGGTAGCCGCGGGCGCCCCGACGAGCTTCCAGCCCGACTGCCACGAGCCCTGGTTCACGATGTCGAGCGCCATGTTCACGAAGGCTAACCCCTCCGGCTGTCGCGCGCCCGAGCGGGCCGTCCGCATCCGGCCGCGCGACTGAGCCCGTACCATCTCCCCGTGACCCGACGCGCCGTGACGTACGCCTCGTACCTCAGGGTGCCCGAGCTGCTGTCGCTCCAGGTCGAGCGCTCGGCCGGACCTGACGGTGCGGAGCACGACGAGATGCTGTTCATCGTCGTCCACCAGGTCTACGAGCTGTGGTTCAAGTCGCTCCGGCACGAGCTCCGCGGCGTCCAGCTGGCGCTCGAGGAGGGCGATACCGATCGCGCGCTGCACCTGCTGAACCGCGTCCTCAAGATCCTCAAGACGCTGGTCGCCCAGGTCGATGTCCTCGAGACCATGACGCCGCTCCAGTTCCTGTCCTTCCGCGATCGGCTGGATTCCGCCTCGGGTTTCCAGTCGGCCGGCTTTCGCGCGATCGAAGCGATTCTGGGCTCGCGCGAACCATCGGCGGTCGACGCCCAACCGGAGGGTTCCGAGGCACGGCGGACCATCGAGGAGGCGCAGTCGGCGACCTCGGTGTGGGAATCGTTCCTCGGTTATCTCGTCGAGCGCGGCCATCCGGTGCCGGACGACGCCGGACTGCCGGACACACGCGTCCAGGAGGTGCTGATCGCGGCATACCGCGATGACGCGGACGCCGGGTTGGTCGCCGAGCGCCTGGTCGATCTCGACGAGGGCATCCAGGAATGGCGCTACCGGCACGTCAAGATGGTCGAACGGACGATCGGCACGAAACGCGGCACCGGTGGCTCCAGCGGCGTCGAATACCTGCGCGGGACGCTGTTCAGGCCGGCGTTCCCGGACCTCTGGGAGATCCGCTCCCGGCTCTAGGCAGCCCGGCGGTCAGGCGGCCTGGCCCTCCCAGACGAGCCCGCGACCCCGCCGGCGATCGCTCCGTGTCGAGACGTCCGCGTGGAAGACGGCGACCGCCATCGCCGCGACGGTCTTCTCCTGACCCGCCACGAACGACAGCCCGATCATCACCTGGCCATCGTGGATCTCCGTGCGCCGGACCTCGACCTGCAGCTCGAGCCGGCGAGCTGGCAAGTCGAGCGTCAGCCACAGTTCGCCGGTGGAGTCGTCGACCCGAGCGGGGACGCGGATGCGTGCGCCGCTGACCGACAGGTCGAGCAGCTCGCCTTGAAGTCCGCCCAGGCGTGCCGGGACATGCACCGGCAGGCGCGTGCCCGCCCGTCGGTTGCCCGCGAAGCGCGACGAGCGGATGCGGCGGATCGCGGACAGAAGGATCGCCAGGTTGACGGCCATGAAGCCCGCGGCCCCGATGGCGGCCCATGGCGTCCCGTAGCGCAGGGGTGTGAGACCGAGCAGCGTCGCCGTGAACCAGACGAGGCCGATCGAGGAGGCCGCAGCCAGGACCGTCAGCAGCCGCGGGACTGGCGTCCTATGTCCGGCGCTCGAGCTCCGGCCCTTCGGCGTGACCTTGAACGTCGCGGCCCTGTTCGGCCAGAAGAGCGCGAGGGTCGCCGGCAGGACGGCCGGCATGCGCAACACCTCGAAGAGCACCGACAGGATCGGCGGGTAGTGGCCCCGCGCCAGCAGCCGCAACGCCATGAACTGGATACCGAGGGTCGCCAGGAAGAACGGCGCGAAGATCGCACCCGGTGCGTCGATCGGGACCGCGCCCGTGGCGACGACCGCGAGCGGGATCGTGATGTAAGCGAACGTCCGCCAGCTGTCGAACCAGCCGTACATCGTGGTGAGGAACGCCAGGCGCTGGCCAGCGGTCAGGCCCCGCCCGAGCAACGGATTCTCCTTGCGGAGGACCTGCATCGCACCGAGCGCCCAGCGATTGCGCTGGATCAGGTAGGACGTTGCATCGTCCGGAGCCAGGCCGCGAGCGACCACTTCGTTGTGATACGCGCCGGTCCAGCCCTTGCGGAACATCCGGAGGGTGGTGTGGATGTCCTCGGTGACGCTGTCCGTGCTCACCCCGCCGACGGAGCGGAGCGCCTCGACTCGGACAAGCGCGCAGGTGCCGCACCAGAACGGAGCCTGCCAGCGGTTCTTGGCGGGCGCGATGACCCGATAGAAGACCGCCTCCTCGTTGAACATCTGGCCGTTCCAGCGGCGCTGGTGCTCGAACGATTCGAGGTTGTAGAAATCCTGCGGAGACTGGACGAAAGCCAGCTGTGGATCGTGGAAGTACGGGAGGAGTGCTGTGAGGAATCGCGCGGTCGGGACGTGGTCCGCGTCGAGCACGCCGATGATGTCGGCCGTGATGTGACCGAGCGCGTGATTCAGGTTGCCCGCCTTCGCGTGCTTGTTGTCCGGGCGGGTCAGGTAGCGAGCGCCGAGCGTCTCCGCGAGCGTCCGGATCTCATCGCGCTTGCCGTCGTCGAGGACCCAGGTCTCGTGCGCGGGCTTCAGGGCGACCGCCGCGGCGATCGTCGGCAGGAGCACGTCGGGCGGTTCGTTGTATGTCGGGATGAGGATGGCCACGCGCGCTCGTGGAGGTCGCTCGCCGGTCGTGTGCGGTTGAGCGTCCACACGCCACAGGGCCACCGTGTACAACGCCAGGCCGAACGCGTTGTGGACCTCGACGACGAACAGCGGGATCGCGACCCACCACCACTCCGCAGAGATCGTGCCTCCCAGGCGCCACGCCAGATATGCGACCGTGACGGCCATGGCGAGGAGTGCCACGCCGTGGATCAGCGCCCGTCGGGCGGCTGACTCCGGCGCGGGCAGCGATCCGTCGCGGAAGATCGGCGAATCTGCCGGCATCGCCTTGGCAGTGGGCGCGGTGGTAAACACCAGCGGACCGTACGGGTGCAGACCGCACCGAAACATCACGCGGGTGACCCAGCACGAGTGACCCGAAAGTCCCACACGCGCAATGGCCCACGACGGCCACGGACGCGACCGACCCCGACGGAGGCGCTAGACTTCGCCGCGACCCCAAGTGTCCCCCGCGGGCTCCCCCACGTCCGCGGTCCCGTCATCTCGGAACAGGTGGTGCCCATGAAGGTCGGTGTGGCCAAGGAGACCGCGCCCGGAGAGCGACGTGTCGCCCTGGTGCCCGAAGCGCTCGGCAAGCTGCAAGCGGCCGGGCTCGAGATCCTCGTCGAGGCCGGCGCCGGGGCCGGCTCTGCCATCCCCGACAGCGCCTTCACCGACGCGGGCGCGACGGTGATGCCGACCGACGCGCTCTACGAGCAGTCCGACGTCGTCCTGCGCATTGCCAAGCCGGACGCGTCCGAGGTGTCGAGGCTGCGCAAGGGCCAGGCGGTCATCGGCTTTCTCGCCCCGCTGATCGACCCGAACCTCGCCAAAGAGCTCGCCGCGAACGGCGTCACGGCGATCAGCCTCGACGCGATCCCGCGGACGCTGTCACGCGCGCAGTCGATGGACGCGTTGAGCAGCCAGGCGAACGTCGGCGGCTACAAGGCCGTGCTGATCGCTGCGAACGAGTACGGCCGCTACTTCCCGTTGCTCACGACGGCTGCCGGGACGGCCAAGCCGGCGAACGTGCTCATCCTGGGCATCGGGGTCGCCGGGCTGCAGGCGATCGGCACAGCAAGACGGCTCGGGGCGGTGGTCAAGGCGTACGACGTCCGACCGGAGACCCGCGAACAGGCTGAGAGCCTTGGCGCCCAGTTCGTCAAGCTCAAGACCACGATCGACGCCACCGGTGCCGGCGGGTATGCGCGCGAGCTGACCACCGAGGAGCGCGCTGCCCAGCAGGCGGAGCTCAACGAGGTGATCGGCGGCATGGATGTCGTCATCACCACGGCCCAAGTCCCAGGCCGCAAGCCGCCTGTGCTCGTCACGGCCGACGCCGTCTCGAAGATGAAGCCGGGCTCGGTCATCGTCGACATGGCCGCCAGCACCCTGGGCGGCAACTGCGAGCTGTCGAAGGTCGGTGAGACCGTCGTGACGCCGAACGGTGTCACGATCATCGCGCCTGACAACCTGCCGGCGAGCATGCCGGCCGGGGCGTCCGCGTTCTACGCCCGCAACATTTCGGCGCTCCTGCTCGGGATGGTCAAGGACGGCTCGCTCAACCTCGACTTCGAGGATGAGGTCACGAAGGCCACTGTCATCACCAAGGACGGTGCGGTCGTGTCCGACGCCGTGAACAAGCTGCTCAACCCCGGAGACCAGGCATGACCCCCGAAGAGATGGACACGCTGATCACGGCGCTGACGATTTTCACGCTCGCGATCCTGGTTGGGTTCGCGGTCATCAGCAAGGTCCCGGCGACACTCCATACGCCGCTGATGTCAGGGGCGAACTCGATCCACGGGATCGTGCTGGTTGGCGCGATGCTCATCGCGTCCGAGGCACGGGGCGGGGTGAGCCAGGCCCTGTCGCTCATCGCGGTCGCGTTCGCAACGATGAACGTCGTCGGTGGCTACGTCGTCACCGACAGGATGCTCCAGATGTTCCGGAAGAGACCAGTCGCGCCCAAGCCGGTCCCCGACGAGCCGGAGGCCTAGCTGGTGACCACACTCCAGCTCATCGAGATCCTCGTCCGGATCGCCTGGCTCGCGGGCGCCGTGGCGTTCGTCATCGGTCTGGCCCGGATGAACTCGCCGGCCACAGCGCGCAACGGGAACCTCGTGTCGGCCGGCGGGATGATCCTCGCGGTCGTCGCCACCGCGATCCTGATCCTGTCCCGCCAGCTGCTCGCGCCCGAGAGCTTCGGGATCCGCGCCTCGGGATGGGCGCTCATCGCGGGTGGGATCATCATCGGTGGCGGGCTGGGTCTGTACACGGCCCGCGTCGTGAAGATGACGGCGATGCCGCAGCTGGTCTCGCTGTTCAATGCGGTCGGCGGCGGTGCGGCGGCCCTCATCGCGATCGACGATTACCTGGGCCTCCTGGGTGGCGGCCACGTCCGCCTGGACCAGCACACCTTCATCGTGCTCGACATCATCATCGGCTCGATCACGTTCACCGGGTCGCTCATCGCATCCGGCAAGCTCCAGGGCCTCATCCCGGGCAAGCCGATCCTGATCCCGGGCGGCCGGCTCGTGACGCTGGCGCTCGCCGCCGTCGCGGTCGTCGCCTCGGCGATCCTGTTCATCACCGGCACGCCGAACCTCGCGCTGATCCTCCTGATCCTCGCGGCGTCGCTGATCTTCGGCGTGACGATGACGCTGCCGATCGGTGGAGCCGACATGCCGGTCGTCATCAGCCTGTTGAACTCGTTCACGGGCACGGCCGTCGCGATGGCCGGCTTCGTCCTCGAGAACCCGGTCCTCATCATCGCCGGCGCCCTCGTCGGCGCGTCGGGCGCGATCCTGACCAAGCTTATGGCCGACGCGATGAACCGGTCTGTGCTCAACATCATGCTCGGTGGCTTCGGTGGCGGCGACGACGCGGCTGGTGCTGCCGCGGATGGCGCCGGCGGGTCGGTCCGCTCGATCAGCGCCGACGATGTCGCGATCCAGCTCGCATACGCGCAGCACGTGATCGTCGTCCCCGGCTACGGCCTGGCGGTGGCGCAGGCCCAGCACGCAGTCCGCGAGCTGGCCGAGCTGCTTGAGGAGCGCGGCGTCGACGTCAAGTACGCGATCCACCCGGTCGCCGGCCGGATGCCGGGTCACATGAACGTGCTCCTGGCCGAGGCCAACGTGCCGTATCCCCAACTCAAGGAGATGGACGACATCAACCCGGAGTTCGAGCGGGCGGATGTGGCCCTCGTCATCGGTGCGAATGACGTGACGAACCCGGCCGCCCGGCGGCCTGGGTCACCTGTATCGGGGATGCCGATCCTCGACGTGGACAAGGCAAAGTCGATCGTGGTCATCAAGCGCTCGATGGGTCGGGGCTACGCCGGTATCGACAACGAGCTGTACACGAACGAGAAAACCGGGATGCTCTTTGCCGACGCCAAGGAGGGGCTTGCGGCGCTGATCGCGGCGGTCAAGGCCCTCTAGTGGGGAGCGGTGTCCCGGCGACCCTTCACGACGCCTGGGCCGCCCGAGTCAGGCGCCATGTGTGCACCTCATGACCGTAACGTGGGATGAACCGCTCGAATCGATGCCTCGTTGGGGATTTGGGTCGCCCCATGACCCGAACAACGGAAGAATCGGCCGATCGAACCTGTCCGGATGGGCTCGTTCGCTGGAGCGGTCACCACGTGCACATCGCGAGGCGGGACGGCGACCGCGGCGCTCCCTAGAGGTTCCGCGGCCCCGCGCGCGGTTCGTCGGGGCCTACGCCGACGGCACCACCGCCGCCGTCCGCGGCGCGACCGCCGTGTCCGAGATCTCTAGTGGCGCGAGCGTACCGAGCGACTCGGCCACGACCACCGCGTCGTCGTCTCGCTGGAGCACGAAGTCGGCGCCGGGATTCACGAAGGCATGCCCGCCCCGGTTCACCGACAGCAGGGTCGCGCGGTGCTCGATCCGGAGGCGCGCCGCGACCGCGTCGATCGACAGGCCGATGTAGTCGTCGGGCAGCCCGATCCTGTACAGCTCCGATCCCTCGCCGCCTGACACGATGTCGGTGATGATCCCGGTCAGACCCGGGTACAGCGCCGACCGGGCCAGCAGATGCGAGGCCATCTTGGAGGTCACGAGCAGCTCGTCGACGTCGGCACGCCGAAAGTGCGCTTCGTGCTTCGGGTTGTTGACTTCGGCGACGGTCCGCACGCCCGGAGCCGCATGCTCGATCGCGAGGATCGTCAGGATCGAATGCATGTCGGCATCGTCGGTAGCGTCGCGCGGGAAGATCAGCGCGGCCGATGCATCCTCGATGCCGGCACGCTTGAGGTCGTCGTCATTCGTCGGCTCGCCGCGAACGAAGTACACCCCGTCGCCGGCCGGGTTCTTGTCGAGATCGGCAAGCACGACGACCTTCGATCGATAGTCGTCGCCCTTCAGCTCGGCGATCAGATCGCGCGCAGTGGTGTTCCAACCACAGACGACGATGTGGTTCTTGTACCCGGAAGCACCCAAGCCCTGACCCTCCTTGAGCAGGAAATCGATGACCAGCGCGACGAGCGCGCCGGTGATCATCCCCAGCATGGCGACCCCGAACAGGATGAGGAACCAGCCGATGAGCCGCCCGGCTGGCGACGTCACATAGCCCGAATCGCCCTGCCCGAGCACTGTGGCGATCCCCCAGTTGAACGAGTCGAAGATCGATTCGAACGTCCACGACTTCTCGAACAGCGTGATCAGGACCGCGGCCGCCAGGACGAACCCGATGATCCCTTGCGCGAGCGACACGAAGAACCGGCGATCGAGCTGCCCGCGCATCCGCTGCACATGCCACAACACCCGACGGACGAGCGGCGAATCGAGGAGCGGAAGCGACCGCGGGATCGACCGCGGCAGACGGGGTCGCCTCATCGGCCCGATCGTGCCACACGGTCGACCCCCTCGCCAGTCGCAAGCGCGGTCAGTCGCCGACCGCGCGCGATTCGTCCATCTCGAGGCCTTCGGTGGCTGCCACGGCGGCCGTCATCGCGGCACCGCTCTCGACGTCGGCGGTCCGGACCTCGAGATCGATCTCCAGGCGACCGCCGCCGGTTCCCTTGGTGGACAGATGAGCGATCGTCCCGTGCTCCTTCTCGATCAAGGAGACGAGCCGGGCGATCGCAGCCCGATCGGTGGCCCATAGCCGCATCCGGACATGATGGCGGTCGCGGCCGCTGATCTTCTCCGTCACGACGCGCAGCGGCCACAGCGAGATGATGGCGATCGCCGTCACGGTGATGGCAACGAGCCACGCTCCTGCCCCGGCGGCCATCCCGACCGCCGCGACGGTCCACAGGCTGGCGGCCGTCGTGAGCCCCCGAACCGTGGCGCCTTCCTTGAGGATCGCGCCTGCGCCGAGGAAGCCGATCCCCGACACGATCTGCGCCGCGATCCGGGCGGGGTCCGAGCCGGTCGCCGTGAACGAGGCGATGGACAGGACCGTGAAGCCGGCCGACCCGAGCGACACCAGCAGATGCGTCCGCATCCCGGCGGGATGCTCATGGATCTCGCGCTCGAGACCGATCAGTGCACCCAGGATCGCGGCGACGAGCAGGCGAAGTGCGTAGCCGGAATCCGCAGCGAGATCGATCGGCATCGGACCGCCAGTCTACGCGTGGGCTGTGGCCACCAGGAGCCCGCCACCGACCATGTCCAGGGTCGCGTCGATGATCGTGTCGCGGTCGCTCGGTGGCAGCATCCCGTCCCCCAGCAGCACGGCGGCACCGTGCACGGCGACCCACGCAGCAGTTTCCGCGCCCGGCCGTTTCACCGCCAGCAGTCCGGCGTGGTCGAGGGTGTCCAGCGCCTCCGACAGCAGCGCGTAGGGGGACGGGTCGTCGGGCACGTACAGGTCCGGCGGGCAGGCCCGGAACGCGACTTCGAACAGGCCCGGCTCATCGAGGGCGAACTCGATGTAGGCACGCCCGGTCGCCCGAAAACGGTCGACCGGGGCGCCGTCCGATCCCGCACCGACCGCGGCGACCGCGGCGACCATCCGCCGGGCAAGGGCCTCGCGCGCCTCGGACGCGACCTGCGCGAGCAGGCCCTCGCGATTCGGGAAGTGGCGGTAGGCCGCACTGGCCGAGACGCCGACGCGTCGCGCGACCTCTCGGAGCGTGACATTCTCGGCCCCTCCGACCGCGGCAAGCTCGGTCGCGGCATCGGCTAACGCACGCCGAAGGTCGCCGTGATGGTATGGGCGGGCCGGGGCTTTCTGGACGGTCATGGCGGTCCTATGTTGACATCGTTCACATCGACTCGTAAAGTGGACACTGTTCACATAGCAGCTCTCGCGAACGACCCGCGGAGAAGGGAGCACCCGGCATGGCCCACATCAGCACCGGCCGCCACACGGCGGCCCTCGACGACGAGGTCGTGGTCTTCATCATCGGCATGCGGATCAACCGGCTTCGCCGCTTCCGATCGTGGCTGCCGGCCGTCCGGGCGATGCCGCGGATGCTCCGGGAGCTCGGGGCCGACCCATCCCTCGGCCTGCTCAACGTGCAGTCCTTCTGGGGCGGGCGGGTCATCGTGGGCGTGCAGTACTGGCGCTCGTTCGACCAGCTCGAGGCCTTCGCCCGGGCGGCCGACCACGAGCATCTGCCCGCGTGGCGGGAGTTCAACCGACTCGTCCGTGACAACGCCGACGTCGGCATCTTCCACGAGACGTACCGGGTCGGCCCGGGCACCGCGGAGACCTTCTACGGGAACATGCCGACGTTCGGGATGGCGGCCGCTGTCGGGATCGTGCCTGTCGCCCAGCGCGGGCAATCCGCCGCGCGCCGCATGGGCACGACCACGACGGATGAACCGGCGGTCGCGCCCTACTGATCGTCGATCGAGACGTCCGCGACCTCGGCATCGAGACCGGACACGAGATCCGAGGGGCCGACGTGGAGGTTCACACCGAACGCGCCCCCGCCGACCGAGACGAATGGCTGGTCCATGACGGTCGCGTCGACGACGACCGGCCACGCCCGCGTGGAGCCGAATGGGGTGATCGTGTACCGCTCGTAACCTGTCACAGAGCGAGCCTCCTCGGCGTCGGGCAGCGTCATGCGCCGGACCCCGAGATGGGCACGCAGTTTCGGCCAGTCGAAGCGGCGGCCGGCGGGCACGAGCACGAACAGGTAGTCGTCGTCGCCCCGTCGGACGACGATCGTGCGGAGAAGGCCACCGAGCGGGATCCCCTGCAGCGCTGCCGCCTCCTCGGCGCTGCCGGCCCGCTCGGTCACGACGACCCGATGGGGGATGCCGGCCGCTGTGATGGCACGCGTCGCGGGCGTCTCGGGCTCTATGGCCGTGGACGATACTCGGGCGGTGACCCAACCGGCGCCTGACGGGCCTCGACTCGGCCTCCGCGCGAACGCCGGCCAGTTCGCCCTGCTGGTCGGTGTCAGTGGCCTGGTCGGCGGGATGGTGGGCCAGGAGCGGACGGTGCTGCCGCTGCTCGGACGCGACGTGTTCGGGCTCGACGGTTTCGCGATCGTGCTCACCTTCCTGGTCACCTTCGGTGTCACCAAGGCCTTGTCCAACCTCGCTGCGGGTGCGCTCGCGGATCAGTTCGGACGGCGGCCCGTGCTCATCGCCGGCTGGCTGATCGGCGTGCCGGTCCCGTTGCTGCTCATCTGGGCGCCCTCCTGGGCATGGGTGGTGGGCGCCAACGTGCTGCTCGGGGTCAACCAGGGGCTCACTTGGTCGACCACCGTGACCATGAAGATCGACCTGGTCGGCCCGACCCACCGTGGCCTGGCCCTGGGGCTCAACGAGGCCGCCGGCTATGTCGCAGTCGCCGCGACCGCCCTGGCGACCGGACTGATCGCGGCCGAAGCCGGTTTGCGTCCGGCCCCGTTCTATCTCGGCCTTGCGATCGCAGGCCTCGGCCTGGGCGTGTCAGTGCTGTTCGTCAAGGAGACGCGGGGACATGTGGAGCTGGAGGGCCGCGGCCGCGCCACCAGCGTGCCAGCGCCGCAGTGGCGGGACGTCGCGGTGCGAACCACGTGGCGGGATCGGTCGCTTTCAGCGGCGTCACAGGCCGGCCTCG
>DASTIG010000064.1:0-12669 GCA_035717785.1 Candidatus Limnocylindrales bacterium | reverse complement strand
CCAGGCGCTCAGGATCGCGGTCAACGAGGAGCTCGACGCCCTCAAGGAGGGCCTCGCAGCCGCGGTCGACCTGCTTCGTCCGGGTGGTCGCCTGGTCGTCCTCAGCTACCACTCCCTCGAGGACAGGATCGTCAAGCGCTTCTTCGCCGCCGAACGGCGGGGCTGCGTCTGTCCACCGGAACTCCCGGTCTGCGTGTGCGGCCGGAATCCCCGCCTCCGACTCCTGACGCGCAGATCGGTGACCCCGACCGCGTCCGAGATCGAGGCCAATCCACGCGCCCGGAGCGCCCGTCTGCGGGCCGCCGAGCGACTGGCCGCCTAGCCCACGCCATAACGACGGAAGGAGGAGCCCCCATGAGCAAGCATCACCACACCAGTCGGCGCAAGGCCTATGGCCGCCGCCAACACGAGGTCCGCGAACGCCACGACCGTGGGCAGCATGCCGACGCGTCCGCGCTCGACCTCGAGCAGTGGGGCTCCGGTGCTCCCGCCGACCCGCTGTCGTTCCTCGACCCGCGCGCGCCGCGATTCCGCTTCGCGCCGGGCGACTGATCGATGGCCGTCTACGAGGGCGCAAGCCCCCGCACCATCGCGCTGCCGAGGCGCCCGCGGCTCGTCGAGTCGCCGTTGCTGCCGCGTCGGCGTGCGCGCGCTGCGGTCCGTGCCCATCGGACGGCCACGGCTCGCCCGCGCCTGATGCTGGGTTTGATCGTCGTCGCATTCATGCTCGCATTCTTCTCCCTCGCCCAGCAGGTCCGGGTGTCGGCCACGAGCTACGACATCGGCCGGCTGCAGGTCGAACGGGAGCGTCTCGATGCGCGACTCCAGGAGATCACGTCGGATCTGAGCCGGCTTGGTCGCGAGCCGGCCGTCCGGAAGCTCGCACTCGACGCAGGCCTCGGCCAGCTGGGCGAGACAGTCCTGCTTCCGGCCCGCTGATCGTCGGAGCCGACGAGCGATGCTGGGTCGCACCGATTCCCGCCGCCGCCTTCTCGTCCTGCTGACGGTCTTCGCCGTCGGCTCGCTGGCGCTGTTCGCGCGGACCGCGTACTGGCAGGTCCTGAACGGGGATTTCCTGATGGCGCGCGCGGCGGCGCAGACGATGGTGAGGTTGGAGGTCGCGGGGCGGCGCGGCGACATCTATGACCGGACCGGGACCGTCCTGCTCGCCACCACGATCGACCGGGACCGACTGGTCGCCGCAGCGGACCAGCTCGCACGCGATCCGGCGGCACGGACGAAGACCGGCAACGAGCTCGTCCGCCTCCTCAAGCTCGAGGAGGCCGAGGCCGCGACGCTGCGCGAGAAGCTGGCGTCGGAACGGCCGTACATCGTCATCGCCCGCGGCATCGAGCCGTCCGTGGCCGAGCGCATCCGTCAGGCGCTACGGGACGAGCGGATCGTCCATGTCGCCCTCGAGGCGGAGCCGGAGCGGGTCTATCCCCAGTCAGGCGGCGGACCCGAGTCCACCCTGGCTGCCCATCTGCTCGGCTTCGTCAACCGCGAGAACAACGGCCAATACGGCATCGAGCAGGCCTACCAGGAGACCCTCGCCGGCAACCCGCGGATCATGGTCGCCCAGCGCGACGTGAACGGGCGGCCGATGCCCGAGACGGCCGTGGTCGAGGCGCCCGGATCGATCGGCGAGGACATCCGTCTCACGGTCGACGCGAGCCTCCAGCTGGCCCTCGAGCAGGAACTTCTGGCCACCTGGATCGCCGATGAGGCGAAGAGCGTGTCGGCGGTCGTCCTGGACCCGTATACAGGCGCCGTCTACGCCGAGGCGACCTACCCGTCGTATGACGCGAACGACTACCGGGCCATCGCGGCCGAGGCACCGAGCCGGTTCATCGACCCGGTCGTCTCGAGCGTCTACGAACCGGGTTCCGTGTTCAAGATGATGACCGCCGTGACCGCCCTCGAGTCGGGGACGGTCACGCGTACGACCCGCATCAAGGACGTCGGCACGCTGCGTCTCGACAACGGGCAGTCGAAGATCGACAACGCCGACCATCGCGGGATGGGCTGGGTCACGTTCGAGGACGGGATCGCGTACTCGCGGAACGTCGTCGCGGCCAAGGTCGCCCTCGGCCTCAGCGACACGACCGACGAGTCCGCCGCGATGCTGTACGACACGTGGCGCAAGCTCGGGTTCGGGGAGAAGACCGGCATCGACGTCGCCGGCGAGGCGTCCGGCAACGCCTACGTCCGCGACCCGGCGGTCACGCGGTGGAGCGAGATCGACCTCGCCAACGGGGCATTCGGCCAGGGCGTGGCGGTGACACCGATGCAGCTGGCGACCGCGTATGCCGCCCTCGTCAACGGCGGGACGCTCGTCCAACCGCATGTCGTGAGCGGCGTCGGGACACGCGACGTGATCGCGTCGGACCGTGGCCGTGTCGTCCCCGAGAAGATCTCGCGGACCCTCCTGCGAATGATGGATCACGTCGTCCAGGAGGTGTCGTACTACCGCGACCGGACCCTGGTGCCCGGCTACCACGTGGGTGGCAAGACCGGCACCGCCCAGATCTGGGATCCCAAGACCAAGGACTGGAAGCACAACCTCTTCAACTTCTCGTTCGTCGGATACATCAGTCGCGAGGCCGGTGCACCGGATCTCGTGATCGCGGTCCGCATCGAGGAGGGCCGGCCGCGACTGCCGCGCCTCGGTCACCTGGAGATGCCTGTGATGTCCTTTGAGCTGTTCCGGCGGATCGCGACGGACGCGATCAGGACGCCCGACCTGCTGGACGACCGGATCGTGGCCGAGCCCGTTCCCGCGACGGACCGGTGAGCGGACCCTGTGCGACACTCGCCTCCGTGAGCGACGTCGATCCGTCGGTCCCGACGCCGCCCGACACCGCGCTCGCCCTCACCGCCGACGACCTCCTGCGGCTGAGCGGCGGCCGGCTTCTCGCCCGGTCAGCGCGGCCGATCCGCGGCGCCGCGGTCGACTCCCGCCTCGTGACCTCCGGTCAGCTGTTCGTGGCCCTGCCGGGTGAACGGACCGACGGCCATCTCCACCTCGACGATGCCCTCGAGCGTGGTGCGGCGGCATTGCTCGTCACGCGGCAGGTCCAGGACCCGGCGGTGTTCGGGGACGTCACCATCGTCCGCGTCGCCGACGCCCTCGCCGCGCTCGGTGCCGTCGCGGCCGGTTGGCGACGACGGTTCGATCCGCTTGTCGTCGGGATCACGGGAAGCATCGCCAAGACCTCGACAAAGGAGGCGGTCGCGACCGTACTCGGCGGTGCGATGCGGACGCTTAAGACCGAGGGGAACCAGAACAACGAGATCGGCCTGCCCCTCACGCTGCTGCGGCTCGGGCCTGAGGACGACGCGGCCGTCCTCGAGATGGGCATGTACGTGTCCGGCGAGATCGCGGACCTGGCCGCGATGGCGCGGCCGTCGATCGGCGTCGTGACCGCGGTGCAACCGGTGCACCTGTCGCGCATCGGCACGCTCGAGGCGGTGGAGCGTGCCAAGGGGGAGCTGCTCGAGGCCTTGCCGGCGGACGGGACCGCGGTGCTCAACGCGGACGACCCGATCGTCACACGGATGGACCCGCGCACCGCTGCCCGGGCCGTGCGCTACGGCTTCGAAGACACGGCCGACGTCCGCGCGACGGATGTCGCGTCGCGTGGCCCAGCTGGGATGGCGTTCCGGCTGCGGACCCCGGCTGGCGACCGGGCGGTCACGATCCCGACGCTCGGCCGTCTGTCCGTCCACAACGCGGCGGCTGGCGCGGCCGTCGGGCTCGCGGCGGGTCTCGATCTCGACACGATCGTGGCCGCGCTCGAGGGCGGCTGGGCGGCTCCGCACCGGGTGGAGCTCGTCCGACTGCGCGGCGTGACCGTGATCGACGACAGCTACAACGCGTCGCCAGGGTCGGTCGCCGCGGCCCTCGAGCTGCTTGCCGGGCTGCCGGGACGTCGGGTGGCGGTCCTCGGCGAGATGCTTGAGCTCGGCGACGCGCACGACGCTGGACACCGCGCGGTCGGTGAGGCAGCCGCGGCCATCGCAGAGCTGCTGGTCGTCGTCGGATCCGGGGCCGGTGGGATCGCGGCCGGAGCGGAGGAAGCCGGTCTCGACCCGAGCCGGATCCACGTCGTGCCGGACGCCGACGAGGCTCTCGACGTCCTCCGGCCGCGGTTGCGCGACGGCGACGTGGTCCTCGTGAAGGCCTCGCGTGGCATCGGGCTCGACCGGCTGGTCGACGCGTTGCGTCTCGAGCTCGGCGAGGTGGTCCGGTGACCGTCGGGACCGTCGAGCTCATCCAGGGTCTTCTGCTCGCCTTCGCGCTGATCGTGATCCTCATGCCTCCCTACATCCGGCTGCTACAGGCGATCGGCTTCGGCAAGCGGATCCGCCAGGAAGGGCCCGAAAGCCATTTCGTGAAGGAAGGGACGCCGACCATGGGCGGGCTGCTCATCGTCGTGGTGGTCCTCGGCATCTATTTCTTCCTCCAACAGCCCGACGCCGCGACGTTCGCCCCGCTCGCGGCGCTGGCGGGCGTCGGTGCGCTCGGCGCGTTCGACGATTACCTGAACGCGCGCACGGGCGAAGGGATCCGGGCCCGGCAGAAGCTCATCTGGCTGACGGTCGTCGCGTTCGTCGCGGCCTGGCAGATCCAACAGACGTACCTGATCACCGCCATCCCCGTTCCCTTCGTGGGTCCGGTCGGGGTCGAGCCCTGGCTCTACGTTCTCTTCGGCGCCTTCGCGATCATCGCCGCAGCTAACGGCGTGAACCTCACGGACGGACTCGACGGCCTGTCGGGTGGCACCGTCGCCATCGCCTTCGTCGCGTACATGCTCATCGCGCTGCTCAACGACCCGGCGCAGCCCAACCTCGCGCTCCTGTGCTCGTTGATCATCGGCGCGCTGCTGGGCTTCCTGTGGTTCAACGTCCACCCGGCCCAGATCTTCATCGGCGATTCCGGAGCGTTGTCCTTGGGTGCGACGCTGGCCGTCACGGCGCTCATCACAGGCCAGATCCTCGTCCTGCCGCTGATCGGGATCATCTTCGTGCTCGAGACCGGCTCGGTGATTCTGCAGGTCGTGTACTTCCGGTTGACCGGCGGGAAGCGGCTGTTCCGGATGAGCCCGATCCACCATCACTTCGAGCTCGGGGGCTGGGACGAGGAGAAGATCACGATCCGCTTCTGGATCGTCGGCATCCTTGCGGCCTTGCTCGGCGTGACGTTGTTCGTGGCCACCCAGCCCGGCCGGTTCCTCTGAGCGCCGCCGTGATGACCCGCCGACTCGCGATCGACCCGGACGTCCTGACCATGGATGCGATCCGCGGCGGCCTGCTCGACGACGTTCCTGTGACGGTCCTCGGGTTCGCTCGGAGCGGCATCGCCCTGGCGCGCTTCCTGGCCGATACAGGGGCACGCGTCACCGTGTATGACGGCCGGCCTGCGAGCGAGCTCGAGGACGCGATCGCCGCCCTCGAAACTCGCACCGTCCGGCTCGCGCTGGGCGCGGACGTCGAGCCGGCCACGACGTGGGCGGATGCCCAGCTCGTGACGACCTCGCCGTCCATCAACCCGGATTACCCGACGACCGAGCCACGACTCCGGGCCGCGCTCCGGGCGCTGGTCGCGGCCCGAGCCGCGGGCGATCCGTCCGTGCCGGCGTTGATCTCCGAACCGGACCTGTTCCTGCGGCTGTGCGTCGCCCCGACGGTCGGTGTGACCGGCACGAAGGGAAAGACCACGACGGCCTCGTTGATCGCCGCGATCCTCGCCGCGGATCCTGCCCATCCGGCCGTGCTCGGGGGCAACATCGGCGTCCCGATCGTCGAGCGCCTGCCCGAGCTGACCACCGATCACCGTGTCGTCTACGAGCTGTCCGAGCTGCAGCTGCCGACCCTGTCGCGCGGCACGACAGTGGCGGTCTACACGAACGTCACCTCGGACCACCTCGACCGGCACGGCTCCCTCGAGGCCTACAGACGGGTCAAGAGCATCCTCGCCGAGCGGGTCGATCCCCACGGAGCCCTCGTCCTCAACGGGGAGGACCCGATCGTCGCGGGCTACGGGGCATCGAGCCCCGCACCGGTCGTGACGTACCGGCGATCGGCACCGCCGCCCGGTGGCCTGGGCGTCGCCGACGGCTGGATCGTCGCGGACGGCGTCGAGCGGCTGGCGACCGCCGGGGACGGGCCGACGGTGCCGACGGCCGCTGCGACCGGCGCCGCAGCCGGCGTCCTGGACCGGATCATGCCGGTCGTCGAGCTCGGCATCCCGGGCGCCCACAACGTCTCGAACGCGCTCGCCGCGATCGCCGTCGGTCTGCTGTTCGGCATCCCGCGCGAGGCCATCCGCGAGGCCGCGGCGGCGTTCGCCGGGGTGGAGCACCGTCTCGAGCCGGTCGCGCTGGTCGACGGCGTTCGGTTCGTCAACGACTCGCAGGGCACACAGCCCGACGCGGTCATCGCCGCGCTCCGCGCATTCCCGGCGCCCGTCGTGCTGATCGCCGGCGGCCGCGACAAGGGTGTCGACCTCTCGGGGCTCGGCCCGGTGGTTGCCGAGCGGGCGGTCGCCGCCGTGCTCATCGGCGAGAGCGGCCCGGATCTCGCGGTACGATTCCGAGCCGCCGGGCTGGATCGCACGGAGCGGGCCACGACACTGTCCGAGGCAGTCACCCGTGCCGACGCGCTCGCCCGCGCCGCCCTCGCATCGGCCGGACTCGATGCGGGGCCAGCGACCGTGCTGCTGAGTCCTGCCGCCGCGAGCTTCGACATGTTCCCGGACTACGCCGCCCGGGGGCGCGCGTTCAAGGACGCTGTCGCCGAGTTGGTGGCATCGCGAGCACGGAGGGACCGATGAACCTCGCCCCGCCGATCCCGCGGTTCGGTCGCCCGTTCGCCGAGCCGGAGGAGCGCGAGCGGAAACGGGCGAGCGACTCGCGGCGGTCGGCCAACAGGACGCCGTCGAAGGACCTGACCCAGGCCCTCCAGCGCGAGCGCCACGCCCCCGACTACATGATCCTCGTCGTCGTCGTCGCCCTCGCGGCGATCGGCATCCTCATGGTCTATTCGTCGTCGGCCATGAAGGGGTACCTGTCCGCCGAAGCCGACACGTTCCAGACCGTCGGACCCCAGATCCAATGGGCATTGCTCGGGCTGCTAGCGATGGTCGCGATGATGCGGGTCGACTATCGCTACCTGCGGCTCGTGTCGATCCCGGGTTACGTGATCGCTCTCGGCCTGCTCGTCCTGGTCTTCGTCGACGACTTCAACATCGTCATCGGCGGCTCGGCGCGCTGGCTGCGGCTCGGTCCACTGCCGGCGATCCACCCGGCGGAGATGGCCAAGCTGGCGATGATCGTCTACCTCGCCCACTGGTTCGCGAAGCGTGGGCTGAAGGTCGGTGGGTTCTGGGGCGGGACCGTGCCGTTCCTGCTCATCGCCGGGCCGGTCATCGCGCTCGTGTTCAAGGAGCCCGACCTCGGGACGACGATCGTGATCACCCTGACTGCGTTCACGATGTGGTTCGTGGCCGGCGGGAACACGTTCCACCTGGGCTCGATGGTCGGTCTGGCCGGTCTGGCCGCGATCATGGTCGGCCTGGCCGGCTACCAGATGGACCGCATCCGCGCCTGGCTCGATCCGTGGAAGTACGCCGACACGATCGGCTACCACACCGTCCAGGGGCTGCTCGCGCTCGGCCTTGGGGGCGTGTTCGGGTCGGGCCTCGGTGAGAGCCGGATGGCCGGCGGCCTGTTCGTCCCCAACGCCTTCAACGATTTCATCTTCGCGATCATCGGCGAGGAGTTCGGCCTCGTCGGGGCCGGCATCGTCATCGCACTGTTCGTGTTGCTGGCCTACGCTGGCATCCGCGTGGCGCTCGGCGCGCCCGACACGTTCGGGGCGCTCCTGGCGGCCGGGATCACGGCCTGGCTGTGCATCCAGGCGTTCATCAACATCGGGGTCGTGGTGACCCTCGTGCCGATCACCGGGATCACGCTGCCATTCATCAGCGCCGGCGGGTCGTCACTCATCATCAGCTTCGCCGCGATCGGGATCCTCCTCTCGATCTCGCGCGAGACCATCGAGAAGGGGACCTGGAACGACGATGCGACTGCTGATCGCCGCCGGCGGAACGGGCGGGCACATCTACCCGGCTCTGGCCGTCGCCCGGTCGCTGCGCGCGCGACCGGACGGCGCTGAGCTCAGCTGGCTCGGCGGGCATCGCGGTCTCGAAGCGGGCATCGTCCCGGCGGCCGGGATCCCGTTCCGGCGGCTTGCGCTCCGTTCGCTCCGCTCGGTCGAGATGGACGCGCACGTCGTCCTCGACCCACTGCGTCTCGGCGCCTCGGTGCCGCAGGCGGCGGCGATCCTCGCCGCCGAGCGGCCGGCCGCGATCTTCACGACCGGTGGTTACGTCGCGGTCCCGGTGCTCCTCGCCGCGGCCCCGCTCGGCATCCCGGTCGTGCTATGGGACGGCAACGTGATTCCCGGACGCGCTGTGCGTGCGACGGCCCGGCTCGCCGACGTCCTGGCGGTCTCGTTCGAGGCGACCTGCGAGACGCTGGCATCGGCCGCGCCCGGCCGGCCGTGCTACGTGACCGGCACGCCGATCCGTGACACAGCATCGATCGACCGCGAGGCTGCCCGCCAGCGGCTCGGCATCACGCCCGGTGCGCGGGTCTTGCTGATCTTCGGTGGATCGCAGGCGGTCCGCCGGTTCAACGCCGCGGTCGCCGACGCGCTGCCTAAGCTGACCGAGCGGGTGGTCGTCATCCACGTGACCGGGGACGACGGCTATGCAGCGGCACTGACGGGTCGCGAGGCGCTCCCCGCGGACCAGCGCGAGCGCTACCGCCCGCACCCGTTCCTGCGCGACGACATGCTGACCGCGCTGGCTGCTGCCGACCTCGTCGTCGGTCGTGCCGGCTCGTCAACGCTCGCCGAGGTGACCGCCCTGGGTCTGCCGATCGTGGTCGTGCCTTATCCGCACGCAGCCGGACACCAGAAGGCCAATGCCCACCAGCTTGTCGAAGCCGGTGCGGGCCGGCTGATCGACGATGGCGACTTCGATGCAGCAGCATTGATCGAGGCTGCGAAGCTGCTCGACGATCCGTCGGCTCACCTCGCGATGTCAGCGGCATGCCGCAGCCTCGGCCGGCCCGGGGCGGCCGATGCCGTGGCCGATCTCGTGCTCGCGGCAGCGCGGCGCGAGCCGCTGCCCGACCCGGCCACCGTCGAACGACGGTCGCGCGGGTCGGTGGCGTGACCACCGTGGCCGCGTTCGACGCGATCGCGGTCGGATCCGAAATCCAGCGACGGGTCGGAGTCAAGACCTCGCGGGACGAGCCGCTGGCTCGATTCACGACGATGCGGGTCGGCGGCCCGGCCGACCTCTTCGCGACCGTCCACAACCTGTTCGAGCTACGCGCGCTCGTCCGCTTCGCGCGCGCACGCGACATCGCCCACCGCATACTGGGGCGGGGCAGTGACCTCGTCATCAGCGACCGCGGGATCCGCGGCCTCGTCATCCAGGATCGCGCGGAGGGCTCGCGCATCGACGGCGACCGCTATGTCGCTGACGCCGGCGTGCCGATGGCCCGTGCCGCCACGGAGACCCAGAAGGCGGGGCTGACCGGTCTCGAGTTCGGTCTGGCGATCCCGGGGACCGTCGGCGGCGCCGTATGGGCCAATGCGGGCGCCCATGAATCGGATATGGCCGGCGTCATCGAGTCCGCCCGCGTGCTGGACGGCGAGGGTCGAGAGGCCGTGGTGCCGGTCGCCGAGCTCGGACTGGCATACCGCGAGAGCCGCTTCAAGCAGCCAGCCGAGAACCGCCTGCCCGATCTCATCCTCGACGCGACGTTCCACCTCGAGCCCGCCGACCCGGACACGATCAAGACGCGCCTCGACGACATCCGCCGCTGGCGCCAGGCGCATCAGCCGCTCGGTCTGCCGTCGGCCGGCAGCGTGTTCCGCAATCCACCAGGGGACTCCGCCGGGCGTCTCATCGAGGCTGCCGGTCTCAAGGGTCACCGCTTCGGCGGTGCCGTCGTGTCCGAGAAGCACGCCAACTTCATCGTCAATGACCAGAAGGGCAGCGCGGCCGACGTGCGCCGGCTCGGGGATCACATGCGGGCCGTCGTCGCCGAGACGAGCGGCATCGCGCTTGACTACGAGATCGAGTTCATCGGTGACTGGGATGGCTGGCCGTGGCCGGACTGACCGCCGCTGAGCTCCCGCCGATCGTCGTGCTGCTCGGCGGCCCGTCGGCCGAGCACGACGTGTCGATCGTGTCGGGGTCGGCGATCGCGCACGCACTCGCCCAGGCCGGTGCTGACGTCCGCCAGGTGCTGATCGACCTTGACGGGGCATGGTGGTGGCTGCCGGCCGACCACCGGCGCGGAGACCGCGATGCCACCGCCTACGACGACCCGCGCGGGCTCGGCGCGGAAGGCCCGATCACCGTCGGTGCGGCGCTCGATCGGCTGGCCGCGTCCGACCCAGCCCCGGTCATGGTCATCGGGTTGCACGGGCCGTTCGGCGAGGACGGGACCATCCAGGCGATGCTCGACGCGGTCGGGGTGGCGTATACGGGCTCGGGCGTGGCGGCCTCGGCGCTCGGCATGAACAAGACCCTGTTCAAGCGGCTGTGCCGCGGCCTCGGCATCCCGGTCGTCGACTGGCGCGAGGTGCGCGCGTCGCGCTGGAAGGCCGACCGACCCGGTGTGCGGCGGGAGATGCTGGCGTTCGCCGCCGGCGAGGCCGATCCCCGACTCATGGTCAAGCCGGCCCGGCTCGGCAGCTCGGTCGGCATGACGCTCGTGCATGACGCGGCGGAGCTCGCGGCGGCTCTCGACCGCGCCTTTCGGTACGACACGCTCGCCCTGGTCGAGGCCTACATGCCGAGTGCCCGCGACCTCGAGATGTCGATCATCGGCAACGACCACGCCACCATGGAGCTGTATGGGCCCGGCGAGGTCGTCAGCGGCAACGAGTTCTACGACTACGCCGCCAAGTACACGCCCGGCCTGTCCGAGACGTCGACGCGCGCCGAGGTCAGCGACGTCGAGCGGGCCGTGATCCACAAGCTCGCACGGGACGTCTACCGGGCCGTCGGCGCCGAGGGCTTCGCGCGGGTCGACTTCCTGATGTCGGGCGAGCGGATCGTCGTTTCGGAGATCAACACGATCCCGGGCTTCACCCCGATCAGCCTCTTCCCGACGATGCCGGCCGAGGGGGGCTACACGTTCACCGACGTGTGCGTTCGCATCGTCGAACTCGCACTGGAACGCCACGCCGCCCGCCCGGCGACGAAGCTGGGGACCGGCGACCTGCCCCGATGACCCTGCGCCCACGGCCGCCGTCGCGTCGTCCCGCGCCGATCCGGCCGACCATGCGGCGATCGATGGGGGCGCCGGCGCGCCGAACGAGGTCGATCCGGCGGGCCTCGGCCGGGCTGACCCCGGTCCGGGCCGGCGCCATCCTGGTGATCCTCCTGTCGGCGTCGGCGATGTACGGCGTGGCCCAGTCGCCGGTGTTCAGCTACGCGCGCGCGACCGTCGAGGGCGCCACCTTCACCGACGAGGCCGCGGTCCGGGCGGTGCTCGAGGAGGCGCGCGGCGCGAACCTGTTCGCGCTCGTGACATCGCCGCTCGAGGAGCGGATCCGCGAGCTGCCGACCGTTCGGTCGGCGGACGTGTCGGTCCGCCTGCCCGATGTGCTGGCGGTGCGTCTCAGAGAGCGCACGCCGATCCTCGTCTGGCAGGTCGGCGCCCGGCGCTATCTCGTCGACACCGACGGGCAGCTGTTCGCGCGGCTGCCGGAGGCCCCGCCCGATAGCGCAGCCACGTTGCCCGTCGTCGAGGACCGCCGCGCGGCGTCTGTCGGCCTGTCGGTCGGGCGCGCGCTCGACCGAGTGGATCTCGATGCGGCCACCCGGCTCGCGTCGCTGGTCCCGGCCGACGTGGGCAGCGAGGCGGAGGGGCTCTACGTGTTCGTCAGCGATGCGAACGGCTTCACGCTTCGGACGAAGCCCGCCACCTGGCAGGCGGTCTTCGGGTTCTACACGCCCACGCTGCGGACGCCCGAGCTCATCCCGGGGCAAGTCCGTTTGTTGCGCAGCCTGCTCATCGGCCGCGAGCCGCTCATCGACCGCATCATCCTCGCGTCTGAGACCGACGGGACGTTCACGACAAAGGCGACGCCCATCCCGAGCGAGCCCTCGGTGCCGTGATAGCCTTGGCCAAACCAGACGGAGGAGGACGAGGGACCACGTGCTGCTTCCCCTGCTCGGGCTCCTCGTGGGCGTCCTGGCGGGTCTCGTCCTCAACATCAACGTCGGCTTCGAGCTCAGCCGGTACTCGGCCGTGGCGATCCTTGCCGCGCTGGACTCGGTCCTCGGGGCAGTCCGCGCGGAGCTGGACGGGGTCTACGACAATCGCATCTTCATCAGCGGCTTCCTTGTCAACGCGATCATCGCGGTCCTGCTGACATTCATCGGTGACCGCCTGGGCCTGGACCTGTACTTGGTGGCCCTCATCACCTTCGGTCTTCGCATCTTCGATAACGTGGCACTCATCCGCCGGCATTTCCTCTAAGCCGGCCTAGAGGGAGACGGACGGGAACGTGGAACGTGAAGCGGTCCTCGTCGGCATCGACGTCGGCACCAGCAAGGTGTGCGCCCTCATCGGC
>DASTIG010000063.1:0-13455 GCA_035717785.1 Candidatus Limnocylindrales bacterium | reverse complement strand
TGAGAAGGGCTGGCGTGAGGTCGGCCGGAACGTGGCCGCCGCCGCTCAACGTGCCGGTCAGGAGTATCGGATCTTGGCGATCAAGGAGACCGACGCCCAGGTCGTCTGGAGGGACAAGCTCCGCGGCTTCGAGGTCGCCGTCCAACCACCGCGGAGGCGACGGCCGTAAGACTATCCGTCGATAGGGCTCGACACTTCCGGTATGAACTGATAGACTCGTACCTACCATGGCAAGTCGGGTAGGTGAGCGCGGGCAGATCACGATCGAGAAAGCGATCCGTGAGGAACTCTCGATCTACGCGGGCGATGAGACGATCCAGCGGATCGAGGAAGGCCGGATCGTGATCGACGTCGTACCAGGCCGGCACCGGCGGTCGCTCGCAGGGGCATTGCGCGGCAAAGTCGGCCGTGCGCCGGAGGACGAAGACTGGGAGACGCTCCGCGCCGCCGCCTGGCGCACGCCGGACCCCGATCGGGCCAAGTGATCGGGCTCGACACGTCCGTAGTCGTCCGCTATCTCGTCGGCACGCCGGTCCAACAGGCGAGGCGGGCCGCCCGACTAATCGATGACGATGACGTCGACTGCGGTGTATCGATCGTCGCGCTCGCGGACTGTGCACATGTCCTGCGGACCCAGTACGAGGTCGACCAGCGGGACATCATCGAGGCACTCATCGGCTTCGTGCAGCGCGCCAACGTGAACGTCGTGGACCTCGCACCAGATATCCTCGTAGAGACCCTCGTGCGTGCGCGCGACCTCCCGGGCCGACCGATCCCGGATGCGCTGATCGTCGCCGCGTCTCGAGCCGCGGGCGCCTTACCGCTCGCGACCTTCGATAGAGGGCAGCGGCGCTACGGCATCGAGACCCGCGAGCTCTGATCGGGGCGCCGCGGCGAGGTCCCGCCTCCCGACGAGGTACCAACACTCCATGTCGCCCTTGCCCTTGACGGGGACGGTGCCGCGGTACTCGCAGTCGAACTCGTCCTTGATGAGCTCGTAGGTGGCGCGGGTGATCTGGATGCGGTCGGGCGTGCCGTGGGACTCCATGCGCGACGCCGTGTTGACGGCATCGCCCCAGAGGTCGTACAGGAAGCGCTTGCGGCCGATCACGCCGGCGACCACCGGGCCGGAGTTGATGCCGATCCGGAGCAGGAGGTCGAGGTCGCCGACGGCACCGTCGGAGCGCGTGGTGGCGGCCATATCGAGCGCGAGGTGGGCCAGGACACGAGCGTGGTCGGGCCGCGGGTCCGGGACGCCCGCCGCGACCATGTATGCGTCGCCGATCGTCTTGATCTTCTCGAGGCCGTAGCGCTCGGCGAGCGCGTCGAACTCGCTGAACAGTCGATCGAGCAGCCCGACGACCTCGGCCGCCGTCAGATCGGCCGATCGAGGGGTGAAGTCGACGACGTCCGCGAATAACACCGATGCTGCCGGAAACTGATCGGCGATCATCTCGGGCGACGCCTTCAGTCGCTCGGCGATCGAGCCTGGGAGGATGTTCAGCAGCAGGTTCTCGGCCCGCTCCTGCGCGCTCCGCAGCCCGACCAGCGCCTCCTGGCGTTGCTTCGCGAACAGCGCCAACAGGGTGAAGACGACTGTCCCGCCGACGGTGATGTTGAGTGCCAGCATCAGGTTCGAGAACCATTCTGGGAGCGGCGACTCGCCGCCGATCAGGATCGCAGCGATCCCGGAGCCGAGGAAGAGGATCAGCCACAGGACGAACCAGCGGATGCCCGAGCCGACCCCGCGGAACACCAGTGCCCCGAGCGGCGCGAGGATGCCCCACAGACCGACTCCCCCCGTTGGCAGCCAGCCGCCGATGAAGGCCATCGACAGGGTGGGCGCCATCGCGATGGCCAGCAGCTGGATGTTCAAGAGCTGACCGAAGTCCCGCGTCCGGGCGAAGACGGCGATCGACGCCACCGAGATGACGGCGTACAGCGCCGCGACCCAGCCCGTCCACGCCCCGAACGTGAGGTACAGCACTGCCCAGATCCCCGCGATCGGCAGGATGAGGATCGCGATGAGGACGAGGAGCGCCTTCTGGAGTCGCGTCTCCTCGTCATCGCCCGGCTCCGCGCCAACCTCGGCGAGCCGCGCAAGCGCAGAGTCCAGCAGCCGTCGGAGTGTCGTCACGAGTCGAGGATAGGCACCAGCGGCTCGGTCAGAAGCATTCGCGCGCCGGCTTGCCTACCGGGGTCAGCACGGGTTGGTCGATCATCGTCGGCTCGACACAGACCGGATCGGTCGCGGATCGCTCAGTGCCACGCTCGCGGAGCGTGATGTACGCGAACGCAGCCAGCCCCAGCCCGATCACTCCGGCGATCGCAGCCGCCACGTGCATACCGTCGACGAAGGCAGCGCGCGCGACGGCGAGGAGCGTGTCCGCCGTCCCGGCCGGCAGCGTGCTCGCCACGCCGACCGCTCCGCCGAGCGTGTCCCTGGCGGCGGTCGCGGCGTCCGGTGGGAGGCCCGAGAGGAGCGTCGGCGGGAGACCGCCTCGATACAAGGCCGCGCCGACGCTGCCGAGGAGCGCGATCCCGAGGGCACCGCCGAGCTCGGCACCCGTCTCGCTGATCCCCGACGCGGCCCCGGCACGTTCGGGGGGCGCGGAGCCGACGATGAGCTCGGTCGTCAGCCCGAACACCGGGGCCAAACCGAGCGAGATCACGACCGAGGCCACGACGAGGGGCAGTAGCCCGTTCGTCGTCCCGACCTGGGTCAGCAGGAAGAGGCCCAACGAGCCGAAGGCCAGCCCACCGCTGATGAGGTATGCCGGCTTGACGCGCTGGACGATCCGGGGAGCCGCTTGCGAGCCGACGATGAAAGCGATCGCTGAGGGCAGCGATAGCAGGCCCGCCTGGAATGGAGTCAAGTCGGCGACGAGCTGCAGGTACTGGGCGATGAACAGGAAGTAGCCGACGACCACGAAGATCGCCAGGAAGTTGACGACGAGCGCCGCGTTGAACGTCGGCACGCGAAACAGCGCCAGGTCGATCATCGGGTCGGCGAGCTGCCGCTGGCGGCGTACCCAGAGCACCCCGACGACGAGCCCCACGACGATCGCGCCGATCGCGAGCAGCCCGGGTCCCTCCTGGGCGATCTGCTTGAGCCCGAAGATCACCGCCAGGACGGCGCCCACCGCCATGATGGCGCTCGCGGGGTCGAGGCGGCCTGCCTCCGGGTCACGGTACTCGGGCAGGATCCGCGGGCCGAGGATCAGGAGCGCGACCATCACCGGGAGCGCGATGAGGAAGACCGAGCCCCACCAGAAGAACTCGAGCATGATCCCGCCGAGGACCGGCCCGATAGCACTGCCTGCCGAGAAGGCCCCGATCCAGACGCCGATCGCGACAGTCCGCTCTCGCGAGTCCTGGAACATGTAGAAGATAAGCGCCAAGGTGGAGGGCGCGAGGGTCGCGCCGGCGATGCCGAGGGCCGCCCGGCTGGCGATGAGCATCTCCGGCGTCGACGAGAACGCACACAGCAGGGACGTGATCCCGAATGCCGCCGCGCCGACAAGCAGGAGCCGCCGGCGGCCGATCCGATCGCCCAGGCTGCCCATCGTGATCAGGGCACCTGCCACGAAGAAGCCGTAGATGTCGATGATCCACAGCAGCTCGGCGCTCGACGGCTGCAGCTCGGCGCTCATCTTGGGCACGGCGAGATGGAGCACCGTCAGGTCCATCACGTACATGAGTGCCGCGAGTGCGAGCACGGCCAGACCGAGCCATTCGCGTCGGGTGGCCTTCGCGGGTGGTGTCGCTTCGGTCGTCGTCGCTGTCACTTAGCAACCTCGAATCGGAAGTGGGTGGCGCCGCAGCCCTCCTGAGATCACGCAAGGCTACTGGGCTGACGGAGACCCTGCCCGCATGAAACGTACCTTCGGCCAAGGCGGGAATCGACGTTTGTCCCCGTCGAATCGAGCGTGTCCGGCGTCGAATGGGCAGTGACGGGATCCGAACCGTCGACAATCGGAGACATCGAGATGCACAAGCTCGTCCTCGCGGCCTCGCTGGCCGCGCTCGTCCTCGCCGCATGTGGATCGGCCACGCCACCGCCCAGCCAGGCCGTTGTGTCGCCTCCGCCCGCCTCACCAGCTCCGTCGATCCCGACGGAGCCGGCCACGCCCGAGCCGGCTGATCCGACGGCAGAGCCGCCGGTCGCCACGCCCGCCCCGACGCCGAAGCCGACCGCCAAGCCGACGCCCAAGCCGACGCCGCGCCCGACCGCGCCGTCATTCAACCGTGCCGAGCGCTACCTGATCGACGGCATCATGCGCGGCGAGGGAGACTGCTCGCCGGTGCGTTCGAAGCTGCCCGCTCGGGCGATCGCCGGCATCGACTGCGACCTCGTAGGGTCGCCGGTCGCGCGGATGGGCTACTACCTGTTCAGAAACGAAGCCGACCTGCTCGATGTGTATCTGGCCCGGATGGAGGCAGAGGGCATCGCGCTCGAGAGCGGCAGCTGCCTCGAGGGGGAGGGCGAGGGCGCATACATTCCGTGGGGTGATGACGGGTTCGCACCTTATCGCCAAGGCTGCTTCGTCAACAGCGAGGGCTACGGTAACTACCGCGCCACCCTGCCCGGCGCCCACGTCTATGTCGGATTGCTCGGTCGGACCGCCGACACACGCAGCCTGGACGCGTGGGCCTGGTTCGGCAACCAAGACGTGCCTGGCATCCCGACGCTCTGGCACCAGGACGCCGTCTACCGACCATAGATCCCGGTGCGGTAGACACCGAGCCCGGTCTCAGGCCTGAGACCGGGCTCGACATCGATTAGCTTCGCGCTGTCGTCAGGGCGACGCCGATGGCATCGCGTCGACGGCAGCTTCCGGGTGCAGCTGCACGGTTTCGAGGACCTCGAGGAACCAGTCGCGGTCGAACGTCGTGTCGAGCGACGGCTCGTCCGTCGAGGTGTAGAGGATGACCTGATAGGCGCGTTCCCCGGCCCACGTCGCCGCGGTGAGCGAGCCGCCGCAATGGACGACGACCCGGCCAGGACCCCCACCGATCGAGACCGACTCGATCGGCGGATCGCAGGTATCGCCCCACTCTTCGGCGTTCAACGCCCTGTCGGCCCACTGCTCTCCGGTGTCGCTCCCAAGCGGTTGGGAAGTCAGATTCAAGAACAGATGGTCGTCGAGCGTCGCGTCGTGGATGACGTCGCTGAACGCTGCGCCGAACGTCGGCAGGCCGGTCACCCAGGGCTCGGTCGCGGCGCGCGTGACCCAGCCGGCCGGATACGAGATCGAGATGCCATGCATCGTCGACGTGGATGTCCCCGTCAAGGCGGGCGGAGCTACCGCCGCTGCGCTCGGCGACGTGCTCGCGGATGGGGATTCGGATTGCGATGGGCTGGGGCTCGGCTGACCCGTCGGGCGCGATGACGCCCCACAACCGAGCAGCGCGAGCCCGAGGGCTCCTACCGCGATCACGACCACGGCCGGGATCGCCAGTCTGGAGCATCGATGCATATCTAGCTCCGTCCGGGAACAGCCGATCTGGCCGCTTACTAGCCACGGCGGGACAGTCGCCGAACCGGTTCAAACTCCGCCGGCAGACTCGAACGATCGGCGGCCTCAGCTCGGCGGGCCCTCGAACTGGGCCTGGAAAAGAAGCACGTCCGTGCCAGCCCGCAGTTCCAGGAGTCCGGTGTCCAGCGTGTACCTGAGGTCGCCCGCCGTCAGGACGCTCATAAGTCGGGCGCTGAGCTGCGCAACCCCGCTCCCACAGGGAACGTCCGTCACGACAATGTCGCGGACACGCAGCGCGTCGGGCTCGACCACCACGGCACCCTCGCCCGTCATGCAGCCCGCGTCGATCGAGACCCGGCCGGCGGTCGTGAACGTGACCGTCTGGACCAGGGTCAGGGACTCGTTTCCACGGGTGAATTCGGTGTCGAGCGTCCAGGTCGGTCCGACGAGCGTCGTCTCGGGCTGGCTTCCCGTCACGAGCCAGCCGGCGTCGGGCGCGTAATCGGTTGCGACGACGCGACCCGCTTCGATGACTGACGACCAGGCGTAGAAGGTGAACGTGTCCTCACCCGGCTGGAGCCCGTACCACAGGCTCGCATCGGGCGAGGAGGCAAGCGCCGACTCATCGGGGTAGTAGGTGTCCAGCCCGATGGACTCCGGGACCTCGCCGGTCGTGCGGACGGACCCGTACGGTGGTCCGGCCGCCGCATGTGTCCGCCCCGTGCCCAGGTCGGTGCGCCAGGCTCGGTGCCCACCGCCTTCTGGCAGATTGTCCATCCCCATCCGCACGTCCGCGATCCCGTCGCCGTTCGTGTCCAAAACAACGCCATAGGCGATCCAACGAGCCGCCGGATCGGGGATCGGCCGCGGGTCGTCGGCTAGCTTGAGCGTGAAGACGGCTCCGCCCGCGCTCAGGTGCACCTCGCGGATGTCGATCCACGCGGGACCGCCTGGTGCGACATCGCCGACTGGATCGGGATGCTCGTACGGCTCCCATCGACGCTCGCCCGAGTCCCATCGGGCATCGTCGCCGACCGCCATCGGGACCACGACAGCTCCGGACGGTGGCTCGGGACGGACCGGCGCCGGCCAATCCTGCACAAGGGCGTCCTGGGTCCAGACCAGCGTTGCTGGGTCGGGCGCGATCAGGTCGGTCACCGGGTCGGAGCGTAGGGCACCGAGCCCGATGGCACCCATGACCGCGCCGGCGACGAGGGCCGCTGCGGCGAGCACCAGCCAGGCCCGCCTGCTCAAGGTCGGGAACCTCCACGGCGCGCGGAAGATGGCTCGCCGCTGTGGGGTGATGTCGATCGCGTCGAGGATCGAGCCGAGCACCCGGTCGGGCGCCCGCGTCGGGGCCTCGTTCGCGTAGAAGTCGGCGATCCGGCGCTCGAGGTCGTGGTTGGCACTCATGCCGTCCGGTCCTCCCGCAGGACGCCGACCGCGGATCGCTCGTCGGCCGCGAGCGCGGCACGGAGCGCCTCGATGGCGTAGTGGAGCCGGGACTTCGCGGTCCCGACGGGGATGTCGAGGGCGACGGCCGTCTCGCTCGGAGACAGGCCGACGTAGAAGCTCATGATCAGGATCGTCTGCTGCGCGTCGGTGAGCCGACGGAGTCCGCGCTCGATCTGGTCCCTGTCGGCCAGCGTCGATGTGCTGTCGGGCTCGGCCGGTTCCTTGGGCAGCGCCGTGACCTCGGCACGCCAGCGCCGGCGGTGGCGGCCGATGTCCGCGCAGGCGTTGACGGTCAACCGGTACAGCCAGGCGTCGAACCGCTCGACATCGCGAAGCGTCGGGAGATCCCGCCAGGCTCGCACCAGGGCCTCCTGGGTCGCGTCCTCCGCGAGTTCGGTATCGCGCAGGACGAGGCGGGCGATGCCGTACAGGCGATCGACGGCGCCCGCCGCCAGGACGCCGAAGGCCTCACGGTCTCCGCGTCGCGCCCTGTCGACAAGCTCAGCCTGCACGTCTCGCTCCGCCATGAGCGGCCGATCTGGTCGCCTATACGGTACGGCGCAGCACCATGCCCATCGGTTCAAAGGACGCGAATCCCGACGCGTCGAACCGGGACGGACTCGATCATGCCGACACGACGCCATTACCCTTGAACGCGGCCGAACGTGCCGCGTCACCGAGGGTGACTGTGGACCAGCGGGAACTCGTCGAGCGAGCGAGCCGAGGCGATCATGACGCCTTCGCTGCGCTCGTCGGCGCGTCCATCGCGCGGCTGGAGGCTGTCGCCCGCCTCATCGTCCGGGACCAGGAGCTCGCGCGAGACGCGGTCCAGGACGCCTATATCCGAGCCTGGCGCGACCTGCCGGGATTGCGTGATCCCGACAAGTTCGATGCCTGGCTCCACCGACTGACCGTCAACTCGTGCCTCGATGCCATGCGCAAGCGAAAGCGCCGGCCGGTCGAGGTCGAGCTCTCACCGCTCATGTCGCCGTTCAGCGGCGACCAGAGCGGGCTCATCGCCGACCGTGACCAGCTCGAGCGCGGCTTCCGCCGCCTCGGTGCCGATATGCGGGCGGTGCTGGTCCTGCACTACTACCTCGGCATGTCCGCATCGGCGGTGGCCGACACTCTCGACATCCCCAAGGGCACCGCGCAATCGCGCCTGCATCGAGCCCTGGCTGAGCTCCGCGCCGCCATCGCAGCGGACGAGCGTCAGCCGGCGGACCACCGGACGGTGATCGCATGAACCGCCCCGAGAACCTCGAGCGCGATCTGGCGATGTGGTTCGCCGATACCGCCACGCCACGGGTGCCCGACTTCACCGACGACATCCTCCGGCTGACCGCGGGCACGCGCCAGCGGCCGCGCTGGAGTTTCCCCGAAAGGTGGCTTCCCATGAGCGTCATCACGGTCGGCCGGCAGGCGTTCAAGCCGCTCCCGTGGCGGATGATCGGCCTGCTCGCCGTCCTCGCGATCCTGATCGCAGCGTCGATCGCCTTCTACATCGGTTCGCAGCGCAAGCCGCCCGATCCATTCGGACTCGCCGGCAACGGGCGTATCGCCTACAGCGTCGTGAACGACATCGTCCTGGTCGATCCAGCGACCGGTGCCCTGACCACGCTGGTCGGCGGGCCCACGTCCGACTCATTCCCCGTCTTCTCGCGTGATGGGACGCGGCTGGCCTTCGAGCGCCTCGTCGGCGGTGGCAACCAGTTGTTCGTCGTCGACCCCGCCGGAGGTGAGCCGACGGCGCTGACGCCGGTCACATACGACCAGATGTTCGGCCTGTCGTGGTCGCCCGACGGTACCGAGATCCTCTACTCCACGGGCGATCTTGTCCTGGTGCC
The DNA here is from genome assembly GCA_035717785.1 of Candidatus Limnocylindrales bacterium. GTDB lineage: Bacteria > Chloroflexota > Limnocylindria > Limnocylindrales > CSP1-4 > SPCO01. The sequence continues at coordinate 4,673 of DASTIG010000063.1, read as the reverse complement.
CACCAACGCCGGCGGCGAGATGCGGCGGCTCGTCTACGACATCCGGTCCCAGGGCTTCCCGACGTTCCGCCCGCCCGATGGGCATGACATCTCGTTCAAGGGTTCGCGCAGCGATGACAGCGCGTCGGGCTGGTACCTGGTGAAGCGCGACGGGTCTGCCGAGCCGCGACCGATCGTCGTCGCCGACGGGTCGATCCTGCAGGGCACGCCCCTGCAGTGGACTCCCGATGGCCGCGGGTTCATCACGATACAGACCGACTCGACTTCGTCCGGCGTGGAGGTTGGTCGTATCCACGTCATGACTCTCGGTGACGACGACAGGGTCACCGAGGACCTAGTCGTCGGGCCGCCTGTCCTCCTTGGACCGATCGGGTCGCCACTCTCGCCGGACGGGACCAAGGTGATCGCGACGGTCGCTCAGCCGGATGGGGTCGCGTGGCAGGCGACGATCGTCCCGACCGACGGGGCGGGGGAGAGCGTCGTCACGGGTCCGATGTTCGAGGGCAGCGATTTCGCGTTCACCTGGTCACCGGATGGGCAGCTGATCGTCGTGAACGACACCACCACGCGCGAGGTGTGGTTGCTCGATGCGAACGGCGGGCCGGCGCGTCGCGGCGGCTGGACGGATCCGACCGACGAGATCCCGACCTTCCAGCGCGTCAGCCGGTAGCCCGTTGGGAGCCAGAAGCCCGGCGCCGTCGGCGCCGGGCTTCGCATTCCTGTAGCAGGCTATGGAGCGTTGACAGGAACGTCCGATGCTTGACGCTCGGCAGCAATACGGTTATACAGCAAGCATGAAAGCCACCATCGATGTCCCGGACGGCCTCTATCGGCGCGTAAAGGCAAGGTCGGCCATGGAGGGGCGATCGGTTCGCGAGGTGACCGTCCTGCTGTTCGAGCGGTGGCTCGACGAAGCGCCGGGCCTCGCTGACGCCATCACTGAAGTCGACCGACCGGCCGCCGCCGACACCTGGCTCAAACGGTGGGAGGCGATCGGCCAGCGCGTCGCCGAAGGTGCCCAGGATCCGCGGACCACTCGAGAGATCGTGATCACCGACCGCTCACGGTGATCACCATCGACGCGTCGGTGCTCGTGGCTGCCGGGACACCGGATGACCCGGCCGGCGCGGATGCGGCGGCGTTCCTGGCCGCGGCATTCGCAGCTGACTTGCCGACCCATCAACCGACCCTCACCCTCGTCGAGGTAGCTGCTGCGATCGCACGTCGAAGGGGTGACGCCGATCTCGCCTTGCAAGCTGGGCAGGCGCTGCTCGGGATGCCCGGCCTGGTGCTGCACGCGCTCGATATCGATGCGACAGCAGACGCCGCGGCCCTCGCCGGCCGACTCCAGCTGCGCGGCGCCGACGCGATCTATGCCGCGACCGCGTTGCGTTACGCGGCGACGCTGGTAACGCTCGATGACGAGCTCCTGACCCGATCGCGACCGGTCGTTGACGCGGTCAGTCCGACGGAGTGGCTGAAGCGCGTCGATCGCTAGTCGACGCCGTGCGCAGAGTCGTATCGGCGCTCGGCTGGTCGTACTGATTGCACATCGGTGTGACTTACGTGTAGACTGTCGTACATGCCACGACTCCCTGTCCATGCCGAGGCCCGTCTTCGTGCCAAGAGCCAGCTGACCCTGCCGGAGCCCATCGTCGAGACCGCCGGCGCGACCGAAGGGGATCGTTTCCTGGTCGAGGTCGTCCCGGACGATCCAGACACGATCCGGCTCCACCGCATCCGCTCGAGTTACGCCGGGTCGCTACGTGACGTGTTCGGCGATCCAGCCGCCTACCTGGAAGGCGAGCGCGCGACCTGGGAGTCGCGTGCCTGATCGGTCGAGAACACGTCAGCTCGGCGACGCGATCCCACCGGGAGCGTCGGTCCTCATCGACAGCTCGGTCGTCCTGGCGTATCTGGCCGGCGGCGAGCCCGGCAGTCCCAGGGCCGCTGAACTCTTCGATGCCTTCGTCGCGACGGGTCGCAATCCCGCGTCGCTGTCGATGGTCACAGTCGCGGAGATCCTAGTTCGCCCGTTCCGCCGCGGTCCTGCGGCGGTCGCCACGGCCGAGGCGTTCCTCCAGCACTTCGCCGACATGCGCCTCGTGCCGGTGACCTACGAGGTCGCGCGCGAGGGGGCACGGCTCCGTGCGTCGACCGACCTACCGATGCCCGACGCCCTCATCGTCGCGAGCGCCCTCGTCGCCGGCGCCGACGTGGTGGTCACTGCCGATCGATCATGGCGTCCGCGCCTGCGGGACGTCGTCCCGGAGGTCACCGTGGTACAGCTCACGACCTGACGATCGCTCAGGCCACGATCCGCTTGATGCGGCCCAGGTGCATCAGCTAACGAGGGTCAGCCGACCGCCCGGAAATATGCATCAACCACCTCAGGCCACCAGCCGATGGCATCGCTCCATGGCCCTTGCGAGACCAATCGACAGCCTCGGTCTATGGTGGCCGCAGACAAGTTGCTCACGGAACGAACCGGAAGGGGCAAACCATGTTCGGCCGCCACAAGAACGACGATGTACCGACCAACGTCTTCCAGATGCGCCAGTCGATGGTCTCCATCGGCGACGATTACTGGATCGAGAACGGCGCTGGCCAACGTGCCTACAAAGTCGATGGCAAGGCGTTCCGGCTGCGGAAGACCCTCGTCATCGAGGACACCGCAGGGCGGGAAGTGGCCACGCTCAAGGAGAAGCTGGTCAGCGTTCGGGACGTCATGACCATCGAGCGTGGTGGTCAACGCCTCGCCACGGTCAAGAAGGCCATGTTCACTCCGCTGCGGGAGCGTTTCGACGTCGAGGCCGATAACGGCGTCAAGTACGAGGTCAAGGGCAAGATCACCGACCACCAGTACGAGTTCGAGCGTGACGGCAACAAGGTCGCGGACGTCTCGAAGAAGTGGTTCCGGGTGCGCGACACCTACGGCGTCGAGGTCGGCCCGAACGAGGATGTGGCCCTCGTCCTGGCTGCGACGGTCGCCATCGACCAGATGACGCACGAGGTCGGTTGACGCTACCGAGAAGGGTGCGACCCCGCCCGCAGACCGCCTATGCCACCAGCCTCTTGTACCGAATGCGGTGCGGCTGGTCGGCGGCGGTCCCCAGCTCCTTGTGGCGGAACGCCTCGTAGTCGCTGACGTTGCCCTCGAAGAAGCGGACCTGCGAATCGCCCTCGAAGGCGAGGATGTGGGTCGCGATCCGGTCGAGGAACCAGCGGTCGTGGCTGATGACCACGACGCAGCCCGGGAACGATTCGAGGCCGGTCTCGAGCGCGCGCAGCGTGTCGACGTCGAGGTCGTTCGTCGGCTCGTCGAGCAGCAGGACGTTGCCGCCCGAATGGAGGAGCTTGGCGAGGTGGACCCGGTTGCGCTCGCCGCCCGACAGCTGGCCGACCATCTTCTGCTGGTCGGTACCTCGGAAGTTGAATGAGGACACGTAGGCGCGCGCGGGCACCTCGCGCGGACCCACTTTGATCGCCTCGACGCCGTCGGTGATCTCCTGGAAGACAGTCAGGTCGCCGCGCAGCGAGTCGCGCGACTGGTCGACATAGGCCATCTCCACGGTGTCGCCGATCGTGATCGACCCGGCATCGGGCGCCTCCTGCCCGACGAGCATCCGGAACAGCGTCGTCTTGCCGGCGCCGTTCGGGCCGATGATCCCGACGATCCCCGAGCGCGGCAGCGAGAACGTCAGGTCCTCGATGAGCAGTCGATCGCCGAAGCCCTTGCGCAGCCCATCGACCTCGATGACCTGGTCGCCGAGGCGCGGCCCCGCCGGAATGGCGATCTCGAGCTCCCGTTCCGTGCGCTTCGCGTCGTTCGATTCGGCAAGCAGCTGCTCGTAGGAGGACAGCCGCGCCTTGCCCTTCGACTGTCGGGCCCTCGCCGATGAGCGCACCCATTCGAGCTCGCGGGCGAGCGTCCGCTGGCGCGCATCGGCCGTCTTCTGCTCACGCGACAGGCGCTCGAGCTTTTGTTCGAGCCAGCTCGAGTAGTTGCCCGAGAAGGGGATGCCGCGACCGCGCTCGAGCTCGAGGATCCACTTCGCGACGTTGTCGAGGAAGTAGCGGTCGTGGGTCACGGCCACGACCGTGCCGCTGTACTCGTCGAGGAAGCGCTCGAGCCAGTCGACCGACTCGGCGTCGAGGTGGTTCGTCGGCTCGTCGAGCAGCAACAGGTCCGGGTGCTGGAGGAGGAGCCGCGCGAGGGCCACCCGGCGTCGCTCGCCGCCGCTGAGCGTGGTCACATCCTGGTCGTCCGGAGGACAGCGCAGCGCGTCCATCGCGATGTCGACGTTGCGCTCCAGGTTCCAGGCGTCGGCGGCGTTGATCCTGTCCTCGAGCGCCGACTGCTCGGCACCGATCGCCTCGTAATCGGCGTCGGGGTCGGACCATTTCGCCATGACGGCGTTGTACTGGTCGATGAGGTCCTGGACCGGGCGGACGCCGTCGAGGACGTTGCCCTTTACGTCCTTCGTCGCGTCGAGCTGCGGCTCCTGGTCGAGGTAGCCGACCGTGAATCCGGGGGTCAGTCGTGCGTCGCCGGTGAACCCGTCGTCGAGGCCGGCCATGATCCGCAGCAGGCTCGACTTGCCCGCGCCATTCGGCCCGATGACGCCGATCTTGGCGCCCGGATAGAAGCTGAGCGAGATGTCCTCGAGGAC
>DASTIG010000062.1:0-6511 GCA_035717785.1 Candidatus Limnocylindrales bacterium | reverse complement strand
GCCCAGATCATCGCGGAGGAGCTGGGCTTCCCGCAGCAGGACGTCAAGATCGAGTACGGCGACACTGACACCGCGCCATACGGGCTCGGCACGTACGGCTCACGCTCGACGCCGGTCTCCGGCGCCGCCACCGCGATGGCCTCGCGCAAGATCAAGGACAAGGCCCGCAAGCTCGCCGCCCACCTCCTCGAAGCGTCCGAGGAGGACCTCGAGTGGGAGCCCGGCAAGTGCAGCGTCAAGGGTTCGCCCGACCGCTTCACGACCATCCAGGACATCGCCTTCGCTGCCTACACCAACCATCCGGCCGGCATGGAGGCCGGACTGGAGGCGGTCGACTATTACGATCCGCCGAACCTGACGTTCCCGTTCGGGAGCTACATCTGCGTCGTCGACATCGACAAGGGCACGGGGCAGGTCAAGATCCGCCGGTTCGTCGCGGTCGACGACTGCGGCAACATCATCAATCCGATGATCGTCGATGGGCAGATCCACGGCGGCCTGACGATGGGCTTCGCGCCGGCCTTGTACGAGGAGATCACGTACGACGAGCTCGGCAACAATATGGCCGGCACGTTCATGGACTATCTCCTCCCGACCGCCGTCGAGACCCCCGCCTGGGAGCTGGAGAAGACCGTGACGCCGTCGCCGCACCACCCGATCGGCGCCAAGGGCGTGGGGGAATCGGCCACGGTCGGCGCCCCGCCGGCCATCGCGAACGCTGTCGTCGACGCGCTGTGGCACCTCGGGGTCCGCAACATCGATATCCCGATCACGCCCCAGAAGGTGTGGGCGATCCTGCACGAGAAAGGCGTGAGCTGACGTCGATCTTCGCCCGCGCCGCCGAACTGGAAGGATCCGGCCGACCTTTCGCGGTCGCCACGGTGGTGGCGGTCCGGCGCCCGACCTCGGCGCGCCCGGGCGCGAGTGGCATCGTCCACCCGGACGGGACCATCGAGGGGTGGGTCGGCGGGAGCTGCGCGCAGCCCGTCGTCGTTCGCGAGGCCCTTCGCGCGATCGGCGATGGCCAGCCGCGGTTGCTCAGGCTGTCCCGTGACGCTCCGGCCGAAGGCCGCCGCGCCGACGGCGTCATCGAGCTCGTCATGACCTGTCATTCGGGGGGCACGCTGGAGATCTATGTGGAACCGCATCTGCCGGCAGCACACCTCTGGGTCGTCGGGACCACCCCCATCGCCGGTGCGCTGGCCACGCTCGGGTCGGCCGCCGGCTGGCAAGTGACCCTTATCGACCCGATCGCCGATGCCGACGCGTTTCCGGGGCTGCGAGTCCACCGCTCCGCCGACATCCGCGGCCTCGATCCAGAGGTCGCACCCTACGTGGTCGTGGCCAGCCAGGGGATCTGGGATGAGGAGGCCGTCGGACTTGCTCTGACGCGCGAGTCCGCGTACGTCGGCCTCGTGGCGTCGCCGACCCGGGCGAGCGTCGTCCGCGAGTGGCTCCGCGAGGAGACATCGGTCGGCGAGGAGCGGATCGCGGCGCTTCGAGCGCCGGCCGGCCTCGATATCGGGGCCGAGACCCCCGAGGAGGTCGCCTTGTCGATCCTTGCCGAGCTCGTCCAGGTCCGTCGCGGCCGGGCCGATTTCGTCGCCTCGCCTGGTCCGGCCACGGTGGCCGGCGGGCTCCCCGAGTCGATCAACCTGGAGCCTGTCGTCGACGACATCGTGCTGGTCGACCCCGTCTGCGGGATGACCGTCGACGCCGCCAATGCGCGGCATCTGGCCGAGCACGAGGGTATCGTCTACGCGTTCTGCTCGATCGGGTGCCGGACCCGATTCATCCGTGAGCCGGCGACATACCTCGATGCGAGCGAATACTCCCCGATGCACGACTGACCGACCACTCCATGGGAGGATCCGATGCATTTCGAGGGCACCGTCCAGATCGCCGCTCCGCGTGATCGTGTGTGGTCGTTCGTCATGGACCCGAACCAGGTCGGCCAGTGCGGTCCGGGGGTCGAATCGATCGAGGTCATCGACGACACTCATTTCAAGGCCACGGCCAAGGTCGGCATCGGGTTCATCAGCTCGCGCTTCGTGGTGAACATGGAGTTCGCCGAGGTGACCCCACCCGACGCGGCGACGATCAAGGCTCATGGTCAAGCGCCAGGCAGCGCCGTCGACGCGACGGCGCTGATGCGGTTGTCAGACGGCGATGCCGGTGGCACAAAGATGGATTGGTCCGCCGACGTCAACATCTCAGGGACGATCGCGAGCGTCGGCGCCCGCCTGATCGAGGGCACGGCGAACAAGATGATCGGCCAGACGTTCGACTGCATGAAGGCGAAGCTCGAAGGCGGGAGCTGACGACCTCGCCTCGCGCTCGCCCTCTGTGGCGGTGCCGCGGACCTAGTGGCGCAGGAGGGCCGGCGTATCCCCGTCGCGGCTGACGACGCAGCGGGACCGCCGGGCCATCGCCAGCTCCACGCTCCGCTCGCAGTAGCACGTGGCAGCGGGGTAGCCGCCCCCGCGCAATCGACGCTGGATCTCGACTGGGGCGTCGGAGTGATCCAGGCTCATCCCGATCGTCGCCAGGTCTTCAGCCGCCCGCTCGTACGCGCGGACGAACTCCTGGTCGTCCCACGGGACCAACTTGACCGAATGCTGTGCCGACACGGCCTTGACCTCCGGTCCCATCCTACGCCCGTCGAACGCGGATGCCACACTCGCGCCGATGGAGCACCTTCACCGTGTCGTCGGCCCTGTCGCGACGAACCTGCACGTGCTCGCCGATCCGCGGACGCGCGAGGCGATCGCGATCGATACCGCCATCCCGTCGCTCGCCTGGATCGCCGACGAGCTCGCGCAGCGGGAATGGTCACTCAAGCTGATCGTGTCGACCCACGGCCACTGGGACCACATCGGTGACAACGCGGCGGTCGCCGCGCACACCGGCGCCGAGATCGCGGTCCACCCGCTCGACCGCACCCGGCTGACCGACCCACGACCCCTGGCGGCGCCGTTCGAGATCCCGCCATCTGTGCCGGCCGTCGAGCTCGCCGAGGGGGGCCAGGTCAGGTTCGGGGCGATCCGCCTCCAGGTCATGCATACGCCCGGCCACACCGAGGGGTCGGTCTGCCTGTACGACCCGGACAAGGGGCTCCTGTTCAGCGGCGACACCTTGTTCCAGGGCGGTTGGGGCCGCGTCGACCTACCCGGTGGTGACCCGTCGGCGATGGTTGCCTCCCTCGGCCGGTTGCTGACGCTCGATGACCCCGTTCACGTGTTCCCGGGGCATGGCGACGCGACGACGATCGGCCGGGAACGACCCTGGCTGGAGCTCGTTCGCGACTCCGGACGTCTGATCGCCTAGATCAGGTCGTCGGGTGAGGTCACGACCGTGACCGGTACCCGGACGGAGTCCCGCAGCCTGCTCGGGACGTCCTCACCGAGCCAACGGGACAAGCCCTTCGGGAGCGTCGAGACGACCACCTCGTCGACCTCGCGACCGCGGAGCACATCCCGCACCGCCATCACAGGGTCCCGATCACCGACCTCGCCGTCGGACTCGGCGCCCATCTCCCGCAGCTTCGCGAGCACCTCGTCGAGACGGGTCTGGGCCACCTTGCGAGATGCCTGCTCGTCCCAGGTGAGGCGTCCGCCGACCGGGCTTAGCGGCACGACGACGTAGGTGCGCACCGGTCCGTCGGCGAGCCTGGCCGTGATCGCGTCTGTCAGCGATCGGCTCGTCAGCGTCTGGTTGGCCACGATCAGGTAGGAGCGCATGACCGGATCCTTCAACGCGTCCCGTCATGATGCCACGGGTCCGCCGGAGTCCGGCGCCGGCCTCCCATAGATAATCGATCGCTGCGCGACCTCGAAGCCCATGCCCGCGTACAGCCCGAGCGCGCCGGTCGGATTGTCGGCATCGACGCCGAGCATCGCGTCCGCCAGCCCGGCGGTTCGGAGACGGCGGAGCGCCTCTGCGGTGATCGCCCGGCCGAGGCCGCGTCGCCGCCACGGACGGCGAACGCTGATGCGCTCCAGCCAACCGCGCTGCACCCCGAGCCGCTCGTTCTCGTCGGCCCAGATCCAGCTCTGCACCACGCCGGCGATCTCGTCGCCGTCCCACGCGGCGACCCACAGGCTCGTATCGAGCTCGGACCGCTCGAACAGCGCAGTGAAGCCCGCCTCACTGAAGTCGCGGTGCTCCCAGTGGTCCCGAAACGCCTCGTGCTCGGCGAGGATGAGCGCGCGGTGCTGGTCCGGCTCGACCGGGCGCAACTCGATCCCGGTGGGCAGCGGCGTGTCCGGGATGTCATCGAGAGTGGGACGAAGCATCAGGAAGATCCAGCGGATCGGAACCATGCCCGCGGCGGTCAGGATCGCCTGGTGGCCCGGCTCGGCCTCACCCGCCAGGCTGCGGACCTCGGCGCGTCCGCGCGCCGCGATATCGCCGAGCGTGACCGCACGCTCGTTCGCGCGGCGGAGGTTCTCGCGCAGGACAGCGCGGCCGATGCCACGCCGGCGCCACGCCGGACCCACATGGCCCCAGGCCTGGTAAACGGGTCGTCCCACCCGCAGCGCCCGATCCGTCCCGGCGACGGCCACCAGGCGCCCGACGACCTCGGCCACGATCCCATCCGATCCTGGGTCGAACACCGCGGGGTCGTCCTCCCATTCGTCGCGGAGCATCGCGCCTGACGGGAACCATGGGATGTCGTCGGCGCGGCTGGCCACCCCGATGAGCTCGGCCAGGGCTTCGTATTCGGCGGCGTCCCGCCGCGGCCGCCGGAAGCGCAGCCCGTCGATCGACGGCGCGTCGGCGAGATCGAGCCAGGTATCGGTCGACACCGCCATCAGCCCATATCGCCGTACTTGGCGTGCATCTGCCGCGCGACCGCCTTGTGGATCGACTTCCATTTCTTCGTCTCGGCCGCGCGGGCGCGAGCGTCGCCCTTGCGCTCCGCGTGCGCCAGCTCGCGCTCCAGCTTCCGATGGCTGGCGAGCCGGTCGTTGCTCAGCCGGCCGTCGTCGACGGCCGCGCGGACCGCACAGCCGGGCTCCCCCTCGTGACGGCAGTCGCTGAAGCGGCACGTGGAAGCCAGATCTGCGATGTCGTCGAAGGCCACATCGACCCCCACATCCGCGCCGGCCACCTCGAGCGAGCGGATCCCGGGCGTGTCGATGAGCAGCGCACCACCCGGTAGCGCGAACAGCTCCCGATGGGTCGTCGTGTGGCGGCCCCGCGAGTCATCGTCGCGGACGGCCGCGGTAGCTTGGCGCTGCTCGCCAAGGAGGGTGTTGAGCAGTGTCGACTTGCCGACGCCCGACGATCCCAGCACGACCGCGGTGTGGCCCGGCTGAAGGAATGGCGACAGGTCGGCGACATGGTCCCCGGTCAGCGCCGACAGCACGACGATCGGGACGGCGGGTGCGATCGATTCGACCTCGAGCAGTCGTTGGTCCAGGTCGATGGCGACGTCGGCCTTGTTGAGCACGACGACCGGACGCACGCCGCTGGACCAGGCGACGGCCAGGTACCTCTCCAGGCGGCGCAGGTTGAAGTCGTGATCGAGCCCGGCGACCAGGAATGCAACGTCGACGTTGGCGGCAAGCACCTGCTCATCGGCGAGGTGGCCCGCCGACCGCCGGCTCGCGTCGGCCGCGCTGCGGACGAACGCGGAACGGCGGGGGAGGACGGCGGTGATGATGGCGGGCTCGTCCGTGCAGGTCGCGGTCGGGTCGTTGGCGAGCGTCACCAAGTCACCGACCGCCGGATAGTCCGACGGGGCCAGGGCTTCGAAGCGGAACCGGCCGGACACGATGCCCGGGCGGTCGAAGCCGTCCGGCCCGCGCACGATCGACGTCTCCTTATGGACGGCGACGACACGGGCCGTGACGGCCTCGTTCGTGACGGACGGCGCTTCGCTCATGGCTCAGCCGACTCGCTTGAGCTTGCCGGTGCGCTTCGCGTAGCGCTCCGCCCGACCGAATGCCCACAGCCCGAACGGGATGAGCACGATTCCGGCCACGATCAGCGGCCAGACGTCATGCATGAGCTCGGACACGGGCGTGCCATGCACCAGGCCCTCGCGCACGCCGTCGAGGACGTAGGTCGCTGGCGACAGGTGCGACAGCACCTGCATCCACTCCGGCAGGATCTCGATCGAGTAGTACACACCGCTGACGAGCAGCAGGCAGGACTGCAGCACGAACGTCATCTGCGCGCCGCGTTCGACGTACAGCAGCGGCAGGATCGCGGCGATCATGCCGATGCCGACGAAGCTGAACGAGCCGAGCAGCATGAACGTCAGGGCCGTCAACGGGTTCGCGTTCGAGAAGTCGAGCTGCGGGAAGAACAGCACGAGCGCGACGAAGATCACGGATGTGTGGATGAAGCCGTAGACCATCGCGTACAGGACGGACCCGAGCAACTGCGACCAGCGCCGGATCGGGGCCATGAAGGTGTACTCCAGGGTGCCTTCCCAGCGCTCGATCGAGATGGTCTCGGCGATCCAGCTGAACACGACCGACAGGTAGTTCCAGAAGATCGC
>DASTIG010000061.1:0-7244 GCA_035717785.1 Candidatus Limnocylindrales bacterium | reverse complement strand
TTCCTCGGGGGTCGGCGTCGGCGCGGGGGTAGGGATCGGCGTCGGCGCGGCGGTCGGGCGGGGGGTCGGCGCAGCCGTCGGGCGGGGGGTCGGTGCGGCCGTGGGTCGCGCGGTCGGCTGGGCAGTCGGCGCGGCGGCCGGTGGCGTGGTCGGGCCGGCCGGTGTTGTCGGGGCGGTCGCGCCGGGCTCCACGGGGCCACTGGGGGTGTCGGGCAACGTCGGCGCGGGCGAGTCGCCCGTCAGCGTCCCAGGTGAGGTGCCGGGCGAGGCGGATAATGTCGGACTGGCACCGGCCACGGTCGGGTCCGCACCGATCGAATCGGGCGACGCCGAGACCGGCGGGACCGCGACCAGCTCCTGCGGGCCAGGTCCGGACGGGGGTGGCACCGTCGCCGATAGCGTGCTCGCGAGCACGATAGCGATAAGCAGCCCGAAGCCGATCCCGACGGCAGTCTGGCGATAGAGCGGGTCGATCCGGCTGATGCGGCTGATAGGTCTCCTCCTGACGAGGCCCTGCAGCGACGGGCCCGCGACCGTCCGTCGAGGATACGGGGCTTGGTGCGACAGGGATCAGTTCGCTGGGGTTTGGTGGGTGACGAGGACGTGTCGTCCACGCACGGGCCGTCAGGGAGTGGTGCGCCGACGCGCCAGATAGTCGTGCCAGAAAAGCCGCGCGGCTACGGCCCGCCATGGCCGCCACGCCTCGCCGAGGATCGCCAGCTCATCCGGGCCCGGCCGTGTGGCGAGGCCCTTCGCCTGTGCGACCGCGGTCGCCAGCGCCATGTCCCCGGCGGGCCACACGTCGGGGCGGCCGAGGACCATGAGCAGGTAGATCGTGGACGTCCAGCGACCGATCCCGGGGATCGCCTCGAGCGATCGCTGTGCGCTTTCATCGTCGAGCGCAGCGAGACCATCCAGATCGAGCGTGCCGTCGATGAGCGCGGTCGCCAGCGCCCGGCCGTAGCGCGCCTTCTGGCGGCTGAACCCGATGGCCAGCAGCTCCCCGTCGGTCAGGCGCAGGAATCGAGCCGGTGTCAACGGATCGGTCGCCGCGACCAGGCGATCGAATGCGGCGCGTGCCGAGGCCAGCGATACCTGCTGCTCGAGCACGATGTGGACGAGCGTCCCAAATCCTGGAGGTCGATCCCACAACGGCGGCGGGCCGAACCGTTCGGCGATGGCGGCCAGCTCGGCGTCCCGCTGCGCGAGCTCCGCGACCGCTCGTTCGAGCGTCGTCTGGTCGAGCGCCGGGATCAGCCGACCATCCCGTGCTCGGTGAACCCGGTGGACGGCAGTGGATCGAACGGCCGCCCCTCGGCGCCACGCAACCAGGCCCTCGCGTTCTCCCCGAGCGAGGGACGGTGATAGCCGCCCTCCTGCAGGATGACCAGCCGGCGACCGAGCCCTGCGACGCGCCGGCCGACCTCGTGATAGACCTCGGTCGTGAGCGCGAAGTCGCCGATCGGGTCGAGCCCGTACGTATCGAAACCGAGGGAGACGACGACGATGGAGCCGGGTGCCTCGGCGAGCGCATCGATCGCCCGGTCCGTGGCCCCCAGGTAGTCGGCGTTGGAGGCACCCGCCCGGAGCGGGATGTTCAGGTTCTCACCGGCGCCCGCTCCTTCACCGGTCTCGTCCGCGCGCCCGAGGAAGTACGGGTACGCCCGCTCCGGATCCGCATGGATCGAGACATACCGGACGTCGCCCCGCTGCCAGAAGATCTGCTGGGATCCGTTGCCGTGGTGATAGTCGACGTCGAGGATCCCGGCCCGCTCGCCGGTCGCCGCCGTGATGGCGTGCGCGACGATCGCCGCATTGTTGAGGAAGCAGTAGCCGCCGTACATCGACCGGGCGGCGTGGTGGCCGGGCGGCCGGCACAGGCCATAAGCCGCGGTCTCGCCGCCGAGGACGAGGTCCATCGCGGTCAGCGCGACATCGACCGCCGCGCGGGCCGCGTCAAAGGTCCCGGCGACGAGCGGCGCCGCTGAGTCGAGGCCCCAGAACCCGGCCCGTCCGCCGACGTGCTGCGGCTCCCGGACCAGTCGCTGGACCGCGCCGGGCGACATGCCCTCGAACATCGCGACGTTCGGATACGTGTCGGCCGACAGGAAGGCGCGCGGGATCGCCTGGGCCCGGACCTCGGACCAGGCGACCTCGAGGAACCGGACGAGGCCCTCGTCGTGGACTGCGGTGATCGGCGATTCCCCATGAACGGTCGGGTCGACGAGCACGAACCCACCGTCGGCCTCGAGGGCGGATCGGATCCGCTCTCCTCGCTCGGCGACCTCGTTGGCGGGGATCGCGACGCCCATGAACGTCTCGGTGTCGATGTCGTGGGCGAGGTGGCGCGGGCTGTAGACGACCTGCATCGGGCTCCCTGCGATCGGCTCAGCCGGCCACCGACAGGATGGCGGCAGCGACCTCTCGCGGACGGTAGCGCATCAGGTTGTGACCGTCGTGGGCGAACGACGAGATCGCGATCGGGTCGCGCCCGGATGCAACGCGCGCCGCCGATGCCTCGGCGAGCTGACGCACTCGCGATCCGGACTCGTCGCCACCGGCGATCAACGCCGCGATCGGTGCGCTGACGGCGGCGAGGGTCGGCCGCGGGTCGTAGGCGAACATCGTACGGACGCTGGCCTCGGTGGCATGCGGTCGCGCCGACGGGACGACCCGCCCGGCATGGGTCTCGACGATCGTCGCCGACGCCGCATGCTCCTGATCGGCGTCCCAGGTCCCCGGATCGAACGCCTTCCGGTCCGCCAGGAAGGCCGCGAGCGAGCGCATCACCTCGGGCGGTTCGTCGAGGCCGCGCAGGAACTCGTCGGCGTCGACCCCGGTGGTGGCCTCGAGCGTCTCCCAGCCGCCGTCCACGAGGACCAGACCGGCGCATCTGGCCCCGAGGTCCGCGGCCGCCCGCGCAGCGACGATCGCCCCGAAGCCGTGACCCGCGAGGACGATCCGATCGGCCTCGCTGTCTCCGAGCAGTCCCGCGCCCTCGGCGACGGCGACGGCGTCGTCCGCCAGAACATCGAGGTCGTAGCGGCCGTCCTCGGTCGGCGCGTCGGACAGGCCGTGACCGCGCAGGTCCAATGTCACGAACCGTCTCGGGCCGCTGCTCCCGGCGAGCCGGCGGGCCACCGGTGCCCAGATCCAGCCCGTCTGACCGAGCCCGTGGATCGCCACGATCCCAGGCGCCGTGGAGGTGCGCGGCGGACCGCCCCAGTCAAGGAAATGGATGCGGTCGCCGCCATCACCTTCGACCATGAAGCCCGCCGGCTCGAGCGTTTCATCCGGGTCGGGGGCGTCCGTGGGCGGCAGCTCCATCGGCCCTAGGATACGGGCGCCATGCCCAAGCGCCGTCGCGGGTCCCGGTCCAGTCGTTTGCGCCCGCCGAGTCCGACCGCACGTCACCGCCGCTTCGAGGATCTCGTCGCCATCGCGCTCGCGGAGATCCCGATGCCCTTCGCGGCTGCGCTCGACGAGGTGGCGATCGTCATCGAGGACGAGCCGACGCCTGAGCAGCGCCGGGAGAACGAGCTTGAGCCGGACGACACGCTCTACGGCCTCTACGAGGGCGTGGCACGGACGGAATGGGGCGCCGACTGGATCAGCGTCCCGAACAGGATCTCCCTGTTCCGACTGCCGCTCGAAGCCGACTTCGCCGACCCCGACGAGCTGGCCGAGGAGGTCCGGATCACGGTCATCCACGAACTCGCCCACCACCTGGGCATCGACGACGACCGACTCCACGACCTCGGGGCCGACTAGGCGCTCGCTCCGGGCAGCGTCCCGGCCGCAGCCAGGAGATCGCCCAGCCGACTCATCTCGACGTTGCCACCCGACAGGACGACAGCGACATGTTCGCCGTCCTGCAGCGGGACCCTCCCGGCGAGAACGGCAGCGAGCGCCGCGGCCCCGGCCGGTTCGACGACCTGCTTGAGCCGCTCAAGCGCGAACCGGAGACCGGCCAGGATCGTGGCGTCGTCGAGCAGGACGATGTCGTGGACCAGCCGCCGGGTGATCGCCAGCGTCCAGCGCCCGGCGAAGGGTGCGCCGAGCCCGTCTGCGACGGACTGCGGCTGGATCGTCACGATCTCGTTCCGCTCGAGCGCCAGCGAGACCGCGTTCGACCGCTCCGGCTCGACGCCGACGATCCGCGCGGATGGCCGACGAGCCTTGACCGCGGAGGCGATGCCGCTGATGAGCCCGCCGCCGCCGATGCCGACCACGACGACGTCCAGATCCGGCATGTCGTCGACGAGCTCGAGCCCGACCGTCCCGTTGCCCGCGATCACGGCCGGATCGTCGAACGGATGGACAAAGGTCAGGCCCTCGGCGTCGCGGATCCTCTCCATCTCGGCGAACGTGTCACCGACGTGGGTGCCGTGGAGGATGACCCTCGCCCCATACCCGAGACACGCCTCGACCTTCGAGCGGACCGCGCCCTCCGGCATGACGACCGTGACAGGGACACCTGCGGCGGCACCGGCCCAGGCATACGCCTGACCTGCGTTCCCGGCCGACAGGGTGATCGCACCGCGCTGGCGGGCCTCGGCCGGCAGCGTCGCGATGCGGTTCGTCATACCCCGAGCCTTGAACGAGCCGGTCTTCTGGAGATGCTCGGGCTTGAGATACAGGAGATCGTCCGCCAGCGTCGTCCCCGTGGCTGTATGCACCCATCTGGCCGCCGTCATCGAGCTCAACAGCGGTGTGCGATGGACATAGCCGTCGAGCCTGCCGGCCGCGTCTTCGATGTGCGAGAGCGGGACCTCGAGGTCAGCGTCGGACGCGGGCGTGACCGGGTCGAGCATGCGGCCGAGTATGGCACGGGCTAGGCTCGACCCATGACCCGCTACCGACCCGGGACAGCGGCCGACACGCGCACCTGTTTCGACATCTTCGAGGTCACCGTGGACGACCTCGGCCGGCGCACCGGGGGTGGTGCGAACTCCACCTCGGGCGACCCGAATGCGTTCGAGATCCGACGCCCGATGTTCGAGCATCTCGCCGCGACGGCCGATCAGTGGTGGGTCGCCGAGGACGACGCGACCGGGCGGGCCGTCGGCTACGCCCGGTCGATCGTGCGGGACGGCGTGCGGGAGCTGACCGAGTTCTTCGTCCTCCCCGATGCGCAGTCGGCCGGGGTCGGTCGCGGGCTGCTCGCGCGGGCATTCCCCGAAGGGGGTGTCCGGCACCGCGCGATCGTGGCGACGATCGACTCGCGGGCGATCGCGCGCTACCTCCGGGCCGGACTGGACGCGCGCGTGGCGATGATCGGCCTCGAGGGCGCTCCGCGCGATGAGCGGCTGGCGACCGACCTGGTGCGCGAGCCGATGGATCCCGGTGACCCGCCGCTCGAGGCGCTGGCCGAGGTCGACCGACGTTTGCTCGGGTTCCGGCGGGACAAAGACCACCGCTGGCTTGCGAGCCAGCGCCCCGCTGTGGTCTACCGGCGCGGCGTGTCATTGGTCGGCTACGGCTATCACCCGACACGGCCACTGTGGGGCGGACCGTATGCCGCGCTCGAGGCGACGGACCTGCCGGTCCTGATCGCCGACGGCGAGGCGGCCGCCTTCGCAGCCGGACACGCGACTGTGACGTTCGACGTCGCGCTGACCGCGCGGCCGGCGCTCGATCACCTGCTGGGTCGCGGGTTCCGCGTCGACCCGTTCGTGATGCTGTTCTTCACCGATGGCCCGGTCGACGGTCTCGATCGCTACGTCCTGACGTCGCCGCCGTTCTTCGCGTGACCATCACCGGCCATCCCCGATTCAAGAGGCCGAACCGGCCGTCGGCTGATATTCCTCGCGGTGCTCGCGTCGGTCCTTGTCGGCGGTCGCATCGAACGTCCGCAGCGTCTCCTCGACCGACGTGCCGTTCTCGTCGGCCGCCCGTTTGATGTCCTCATAGGTGATGTTCGCTTCGCCCATCTCCCGATGCGCGTCCATGCAGCCACACGTCAGGCACATGATCCGGACCTCCTTTGCCGCCCGTGCGGGACGGTCACCTGTCGAGCGTGGCAACAGGGCCGTTACGGGCGCGACGCACCCGGCAGTGGTGCGCCTGCCAGCCCCGAATCCGGGCCTCCTAGTTGCGTGTTTGCGCAAACACTGATATCGTCGAGGCCGTGTTGGACTACCTGCCGGTCTCGGCAGAGCTCGATCGGGAGCGGTACGCGGCGGTCGGTCGAGCGCTCGCAGACCCGAAACGCCTGTGCGTCCTCGAGTCGCTCGCCATCGGCGAGCTCTCGGTCAGCGACCTCAGCACTCGGGTCGGCTGCCAGGTGCCCAACATGAGCCAGCATCTCGCTGTGCTCCGCCGGGCCGGGCTCGTGACGAGCCGGCGCGACGGCAACACCATCCTCTACCGCCTCGCGGACCATCGCGTCCTCGAGGCGTATCGCCTCATCCAGGACATCGCCCGCTAGGGCACAGGCCCCGGGCACTCGCCGAGAGCGAGTGAGAAAGGAACGCATCAATGGTCGAGATCAAGCACGCGACGGACGCCACGTTCGAGGAGCTCGTGCTCAAGGCGGAACGGCCGGTCGTCGTCGACTTCTGGGCCGAGTGGTGCGGGCCCTGCAAGATGGTCGCCCCCGAGATGGTGAAGCTCGCTGAGAAGTACGAGGGGGCAGTCGACGTGATCAAGGTCGACGTCGATGCCAACCCCCGGCTGTCGCAGGCGTTCAACATCATGAGCATCCCGACGATCGCGTTCTTCAAGCCGGGCTCGCAGCCCCAGGGCGTGGTCGGGTTCCGGCCGCTCGAGCAGCTCGAGCAGCAGTTCGGCCTCGCCGAATTCGTGGTGGCCGCCGCCGACTGACGGCTCCCCTCCGAAGCCTCTAAACCGACCCCGGTCGCCCGACCGGGGTCGTTCTGCGCCCGGCGACTAGGAGCCGGGCCGTTGGGGCATCGACCCTGAACAACGCGCATCAGGGCAACCTAATGGCCGCTGCGCGTCCTCGATCGGGCCGACGACCATGCAATAAGTCGGTCCTGATGCGCGGTACGCATGACGTCTGCCCATAAGAGGCCGCCCCAGAAGCCCGCACCACGGTCGGATTCGCCATTGAGTCGTTGTGATGCGCGTTGTTCAGGGTCGCGGGGCGCCTGGGATGTTTAGCGCCCGGCCCTCGGCGCCCGGCCCTAGGCGCCCGGGCCGGTAAGCCGGCGATGCCCGGACAGGAACCACGCTCCGGCGCGGTCGGCTACGTGCCCATCGACGACCCGCGGTCGGATCGC
>DASTIG010000060.1:0-21044 GCA_035717785.1 Candidatus Limnocylindrales bacterium | reverse complement strand
GGACGGCCCGCCGCCCTCCGCGACGGGTGCCGTCAAGGACGTGCAGGGTACCGGACCAAACCTCGCTGGTCTAGGAACGGCGGCGTCGCGGGCGAGGGCCGATCACGCGGAAAGGCCAGATCGGGTTCATGCTGGGGCGATGGACGCCAACGCACAGATCGGTCGCCGTGAACGTTTCCGCGCCTTGCACTGTGAAGGGCTGTTCGTCATGCCGAACGCCTGGGACATCGGGTCGGCGCGGTTGCTGGCCTCGATCGGTTTCGAGGCGATCGCGACCACGAGTTCGGGCCACGCTGCGTCGCTCGGCCGCGCTGATCAAGACGTCAGCCGTGACGAGCTCCTGAGCCACGTGGAGGCACTCGCCGCCGCCGTCGATTTGCCCTTGAGCGTCGATGCGGAGAGGTGCTTCGCCGATGAACCGGCTGGCGTGGCCCGGACCGTGGAGCTACTCGCGGCAGCGGGGGCCGCGGGCTGTTCCATCGAGGACTACGACCCCGCCACACGCTCGATCGATGCCCTCGACGTCGCCAGCGAGCGCGTGGCGGCGGCCAGCGAAGCGGCCAGGAAGCATGGGCTGGTTCTGACGGCTCGCGCCGAGAACCACCTGTACGGCATGAACGATCTGGCCGACACCATCGAGCGGCTGGTCTCGTATCGCGCCGCGGGCGCCGACGTCGTGTACGCCCCCGGGCTCGTCGAGCGCGACCAGATCGAGCGGCTCGTGAAGGCCGTAGATGCTCCGGTGAATGTCCTCGCCCTGCGGGGTGGCCCGTCCGTCCCCGAGCTCGAGGCGCTCGGCGTTCGGCGCGTCTCGACCGGTGGCGGCCTGGCCAGGGCGGCCTACGGCGCACTGAGCGCGGCGGGGCGGGAGCTGCAGACCAGCGGAACCTACACATATCTCGATTCCGCCGTCACGACGAGCGACCTGGAAGCTGCGCTCGCGGCTGGCGGCCCGAGACGCGGCGCTCGTCCCGTCTCGCGATGAGGTACCAGGTCTCCGGGCATCAGGCCTCCGGCACGCTGAGGTTGACTCGTCGTTCGGACCGCGCGGCCCGATAGATGGCATCGATCAGCTCGACCGCCCCCCGGCCGTCATCGCCGCTGACGGCCGGGTGGCGGCCATCGCGGATCGCACCGACGATGTCACGAAGCTGGAGCTCGTGGTAGTGGCTCGCGAGATCGACTCCGGTACGCGCGGCCTCGTCCTCGGCGGGCCAGCGGTCGATCGCGCTCTCCTCGCCCGGGATCGTCCACAGGTCGTTGCGTGCGGGACTGGGCGCGCTGACGCCGGCCACGAACGACGATCCGGCGTCGGTCTCGACGCCGACCGACGCGCCGCTTCGTCCGTGGACGTGGATCCGCGCATAGAGACCAGGCCGCTGCGAGTTGCTCGCGACGATCGACGCGAGGGCGCCGTTCGCGAACCGGACCGCCGCCACCGCGGTGTCCTCGACATCGATCTCGGGGTGATTGACGTTCGCCGTCCAGCCGTCGACCTCGACGACCGGGCCGAGGAACCAGCGCACGAGGTCCAGCTGGTGGACTGCCTGGTTGACGAGCACGCCGCCGCCCTCGCCCGTCCGCGTGCCGCGCCAGGCGTCCATCGCGTAGTACTCGGGCCCGCGCCAACCGAGGACCTCGACGGTCGCCAGCCCGGGCTGTCCGATCCGGCCGCCATCGATCGCCTCCTTGACCCGTCGCACCGGCTCATACCAGCGCCGCTGGCTCATGACCGACAGCACGACGCCGGACTCCCACGCCGCCGCGGTCATCGCATCACACTCCGCCGGCGAGAGCGCCATCGGCTTTTCGACGACCGCGTGCAGCCCCGCCCGGGCGGCGGCGATGGCCTGCGCGGCGTGGAGCGGATGGGGCGTGCAGATCACGACGGCGTCGACGCCGCCACGTTCGATCATCGCGTCCAGACTCGGATCGACCCTTGCGCGGGAGGCAGCCGCCAGTGCCCCGGCGCGCTCCGGACTGCGACCCGCGACGGCCGTCACCCGAGCGCCAGGGATCCTCGCCAGTGCGGCGACATGGAGTTCCGCGGCCTTTCCGGGACCGACGATCCCGAACCGCACGCTGTCGTCGACCGACGGCGAAGTCATCAGCCGTTCGGTGCGAGCACGACCTTGACCGCGTCGAGTCGACCGTCGCCCAGCTGACGGAACAGGTCGGGACCGTCCTCGAGCGGCGCGATCAGCTCGATCAGCGGCCGGACGTCGATCGTGCCTGCGGCGAGGGCAGCGGCCGCCTGCTCGAACTCGTCACAGAAGCCGTAGGACCCGCGCACCGTCATCTCGCGCGTCACGAGGTCCTGCATCGGCAGCTCCACGAGGGGCGCCGAGTTGCCGATCCAAGTCACCTGTCCGCCGGCTCGTGCGACGGCGAGGGACTGGGCCACCGTGGCGTTGATTCCGACCGCCTCGAAGACTACATCGGCGCCACGCTCGCCCGTCGCAGCCATGACAGCGGCCACGGGATCCGTCGACTCGACCTCGACCGTCAAGTCCGCGCCGAGCAGACGGGCGACACCCAGCCGGTGCGGGTCGCGGTCGCTGACGACGACGGAGGCCGCTCCCCTGAGGCGCGCCGCGAGCAGCGTCAGCAGTCCGATCGGTCCGGCACCCACCACGACCACGCGATCTGTCGACGACAACGGCGTGATGTTCACGGCGTGCAGCGCGACGGCGAGCGGCTCGACGAGCGCGCCCTCCTCGTAGCTCAAGGTGTCGGCGAGCGGCACCAGGAGCGCCTCCGGGACGATGATCGACTCGGCGTACGCGCCGTCGAAGTGCATCCCCATGCCCTGCCGCTCGGGGCACAGGTTCGGTCGGCCGCTCCGGCAGCGGTCGCACTCGCCGCACGCGAGGATCGACTTGAGGACGACCCGGTCGCCGGCGCGGACCGAGGTCACACCCGGGCCGATCTCGACGACGTCGCCGGCCGCCTCATGGCCCATCACGATGCCCGGCCGTCGCCGGCCGGTCGCGCCCAGAAAGCCGTGGACGTCGGATCCGCAGATCCCGGCCGCCCGGACGGCGACGACGACCGTGCCGCTCCCGGGCACGAGGTCCGGCCGCTCCTCGAGTGGCATCTCGCGCGGGCCAGCGAACACCATCGCCCTCATCGCCGTCGGTTGACTACCGGGCCTCGCGCAGACGCCTGGCTGCGTCCTCCGCGGTGAGGTCGCGCTGCGTCTCCGCGAGGAGCTCGTAGCCGACCATGAACTTCCGCACGCGCGAGGTCAGGAGCGGCGGGAAGACGTGGGCATGGAGCTGCCAGTGACCCTCCCGGGTCCCGCGGAAGGGCGCCTGGTGCCAGCCCATCGAGTATGGAGCCGACAGCCCGAACAGACGGTCGTACGACCCGAACAGGCGGATCAGGATCCAGGCCAGCGCGTCGCGTGGCGCGTCGTCGAGGTCGGGCAACCGCTCGGCGGGGCGCTTCGCGATCAGGAGCGTCTCGTACGGCCACGACGCCCAGAACGGGACGACGACCAGCCACTCGTCGTCCTCGTCGACGACCCGCGGGCCGCCGCTTTCCTGGGCGACATAGTCGAGGAGCATCCGGCGGCCGTGGTCGCCAAGGTACGTCTGCTGGGTCGCATCCTCGCGGGCGGCGTCGACCGGCAGCGCGGTGCCGGCCCAGATCTGACCGTGCGGATGTGGGTTCGAGGCGCCCATCACCTCGCCGCGGTTCTCGAAGACCTGGACCCACTGGAAACGCTCGCCTAGCTCGGCGGTCTGGTCGGCCCAGACGTCGACGACGCTGCGGACCGTCGCCTGCTCCATCCCGGCCAGCGTCAGGTCATGCCGGCGCGAGAAGCACAGCACCCGGCACGTGCCGGCCTCGACCTCCGCCCTGAGCAGTCCGTCTGCCACGCGCTCGTCGGGCGAGTCCGGAAGGAGCGCCGCGAAGTCGTTCGTGAAGACGAACGTGTCCTGGTAGTCCGGATTCCTCTGGCCGTTCGCGCGTTGATTGCCCGGGCACAGGTAACAGCTCGGGTCGTACTGGACGGCGGGCGTTGCCGGCGGCGCCTCCTCGCGCCCTTGCCACGGCCGCTGCGTGCGCGCTGCCGAGACGAGCAGCCACTCGTCGAGGAGCGGGTTGTAGCGCCGGTGCGGGTGGCGAGCCAGCCGCTCCACGCGGTCGGCGGAACCGGGTTCCACCGCGGGGAGGCGCGCGACACCCGATCGGCCGCTCGTCTTCGGTCGCGTCGGACTGGTCAACCCGCAGTTCCTGAAGCAGTGTCCTCCTCATCGGGCGTGCCGACCGAGGCCAATCGAGAAGGACCCGTTTGCCACGGGCGTGGCGGGGCGAGGATGAGCTCGCCGACGGTCGTGCTCAGCAGGTCGCGAGCATCGTCGCTCAACCCATCGTCGGTCACCAGGACGTCGGCCTCGTCGAGTCGCGCGATCGAGCTGATGCCGATGACGCCCCATTTGCTGTGATCGGCGACGACGACTAGCCGTCGGCCTGACGCGACGAGGGCGCGGTCCGTGTCTGCCTCGAGGACGTTGGGGGTCGTGAAACCCGAATGGGGGTCCATGCCGTGGACCCCCATGAACACGAGGTCGACATGGATGGTCCGCAGGGCCGCCACGGCGAACGGGCCGACCAGTGCGTCGGACGGCGTGCGCACTCCGCCCGTGAGGATGATGGTCTGGTCGCTCCGCGCCGCTTTGTGGAGTACGTCGGCGACGGGCACGGAGTTGGTCACCACCGTAAGGCCCGGGACGTCGACCAGGCGGCGAGCCAGTGCATAGGTCGTCGTTCCGGCGGAGATCCCGATGGCGGTACCCGGCATCACCAGGGCGACCGCGGCTTCAGCGATGGCGTCCTTCTCGGGCTCCTGGAGAGCCGACTTGGCTGCGAAGCCCGGCTCGAACAGCGCGCTTCCCGGACGGGACGTGGCCCCGCCGTACACCTTCTCGAGCAGGCCGCGGTTGTGGAGCAGCTCCAGGTCGCGCCGGACGGTCATATCCGACACGCCCAGCTCGCGGGCGAGGTCCGCTACACGGACTCCACCGTCCTCGCGGACGCGCTCCAGGATCAGCGTCTGGCGCTGGCGTGCGAGCACGTCAACATTCCTGCACGTTGCGCACGCTCGAAGTGAAGCACATTCGCGACACAAGTCAACGGACTCGAACAAAAGACGTCCTCGCAGGCTTGACACGGTCCCTCACCCCGCCCGACAATCCGTCCGTTCCTGTCGGTCTTTGTGCTGATGACCGGTCATCCGGGCCGCGCCGGTCACGAGGAGGAGGTCATGGCGAACGCCGATGTCCCGCGCTCGCAGGGCGAGCAGGCCATGAGTCGACCGCTCACTCGACGCCAGGTGCTGGGAGGGATCGCGGGAGTCGCTGGACTCGCTGCCGCCCCGAACGTGCTCGCGGCGTGCAGTCCGTCCGGTGGGGCAGCCAGCCCCGCCGGTAGCCCCGCCGCGTCCGCGCCAGGCTCGCAGCCCGTCAGCTCGGCGGCAGCCAGCCTATCCGGTGAGGTCACCCTCGGCTCGAACTACTCCGACGCCGTGCCGAAGGGCGCCATGCAGGAAGCGGCCGACTCGTTCACGGCGAAGACGGGCGTCAATGTCAAGATCAACACGGTCGACCACGGCACGTTCCAGGACCAGATCAGCTCGTACCTCCAGGGCACGCCGGACGACGTCTGGACCTGGTTCTCGGGCTTCCGGATGCGGTTCTTCGCCGAGCAGGGCCTGGCCACCGACATCAGTGACATCTGGGCCAAGATCGAGCCGATGTACGGCGAGGCCTTCAAGGTCGGTTCGACCGGCAACGATGGCAAGCAGTACTTCATCCCGATCTACCTCTACCCATGGGCGGTCTTCTACCGCAAGAGCCTCTTCGCCGAGAAGGGCTACGAGATCCCGACGACATTCGACGAGCTCAAGACGCTCGCAACGAAGATCCAGTCGGACGGCCTCGTCCCGTTCGCCTTTGGCGACAAGGACGGCTGGCCGGCGATGGGCACCTTCGACATCCTGAACCTACGTCTGAACGGCTACGACTTCCACGTCAACCTCATGGCCGGGGAGGAGACCTGGACCGACCCGAAGGTCACCACGGTCTTCGAGACGTTCAAGGAGGTCCTGCCCTTCCACCAGGAAGGCGCAGCCGGACGGATCTGGCAGGACGCGTCGGCGACGCTCGTCCAAAAGAAGGCGGCGATGTACTTCCACGGGATGTTCACGTCGCAGCAGTTCCAGGAGGCCGGCGAGGCCGATCTGGAGGACCTCGACTTCTTCCCATATCCGGACTTCGGGACGCAGTACGACGCCGAGAAGGCGCTCGATGCCCCGATCGATGGCTTCGCGCTGAGCAAGGCGCCGAAGAACCTCGACGCGGCGAAGGCGTTCCTCGAGCACCTCGCCCAGCCGGAGACGCAGGTTGCCTGGGTTACCACCGACAAGAGCAATATCGCGGCATCGAAAGACGCCGACACCAGCGGCTACACCGGGCTCCAGAAGAAGGCGGCCGAGGTCATCGGTGGCGCCCAGCGGATCACCCAGTTCCTCGACCGGGACACCAACCCGAATTTCGCCGGACCGAACGGCATGCAGGCCTTCCTGCTCGACTTCCTCCAGAACCCCGACCAGGATCTGCCGGGACTCCAGAAGAAGATCCAGGACTTCTGGGACACGCTGTAGCCGCAGCCGATCCGGCCGCCTAGACTCGGACGAGCCGTGGCAGACCGAGCACGCGACACGCTGACCCCCGCCCTGCCCGACAAATCAGTCGAGCGGGCGGGGGTCGCTGCTTCGGAACCACGGCGGCGCGGTCGCTACAGCCTGCTCACGCGCAGGGACAAGATCACGCTCGCGCTGATGGTCGGCATCCCGCTCCTGTTCGACCTCATCCTGATCTGGGGTCCGACCTTCGTTTCGGTCCTCTTCTCGTTCACAAAGTGGGACGGGATCGGACCCGTCACGTCCGAGGACGTCATCGGCCTGAGGAACTACCAGTCACTGCTGACGGCGTACCCCTTCTTCTGGCCGGCGGTCAGCCATAACATCCTGTGGCTCGCGTTCCTGATGTTCATCGCAACGCCCATCGGGATCTTCCTGGCCGTGCTACTGGATCGCGAGCTGAAGGGCTCGAGCTTCTACCAGAGCGTGTTCTACCTGCCGGTCGTCCTCGCCCTCGCCGTCGTCGGCATCATCTGGACGCTCCAGTTCGCGCCCGAGCAGGGCTTCATCAACAACGCCCTCGGGCGGACGTCGAACGAGACGCTGATCGACTGGCTCGGCAACCCGACGCTGAACATCTGGGCCGCCATGATCGCCGCCAGCTGGCGCCACGTCGGCTACATCATGGTCCTCTACCTGGCCGGTCTGAAGAGCGTCGATCCAGCCCTCCGCGAAGCGGCCAAGGTCGACGGCGCCAATGAGCGCCAGACCTTCTTCCACGTCACCTTCCCGATCATGGCGCCGATCAATGTCGTGATCGTCGTCGTGACCACGATCGAGGCCCTGCGCGCGTTCGACATCGTCTACATCATCAACCGCGGGAAGAACGGCCTCGAACTCCTCTCCACGCTGATCACGAACAACGGCATCAGCGAGTCGAACCGGGTCGGCTTCGCGTCGGCGATCGCCGTGGTGCTGTTGCTCATCTCGATCGTCCCGATCGTGATCTTCCTGTCGCGGACCATGCGCGAGGAGCGTCGATGACGGCGGCGAGCGTCCAGGCTGCCCCGCCGCCGACGGTGCGGCGCCGCGTCCGCTGGAGTCGAGTGGCGCTCTATGGGTTCCTGACGTTCATGGCCGTGACGTGGCTGTTCCCGCTCCTGTGGGCGGCCTTCGCGGCATTGCGACCGTACAAGGACACGCTCGCGAACGGCTACATCTCGCTCCCGAGCGTCCTGACGTTGGATAACTTCGTCGACGCGTTCCGGGAAGGGGATTTCCCGCGGTACTATCTCAACTCGCTGATCATCGCGGTCCCGGCCGTGCTCATCACCCTGTTCGTCGCGTCGATGGTGGCGTTCGCCGTCTCGCGCTTCAGCTGGCGGTTCAACCTCTTCTGCTTGATGGTCTTCACCGCCGGCAACCTCCTGCCCCCGCAGGTCCTCATCGTTCCCCTGTACCAGCTATACCAGCTCGTCCCGTTCGCGCCGGCCGACAACGGCAAGCTCCTGTACGACCAGTTCCTGGGCATCATCCTCATCAACGTCGTCTTCCAGCTCGGGTTCTGCGTGTTCGTCCTCAGCAACTACATGCGGACGATCTCGCGGGAGCTGACCGAGGCAGCGCTCGCCGATGGCGCTCCGGTGTGGCGGATCTACTGGAGCGTCATCCTTCCGATCTGCCGGCCGGCGCTGGCCGCCCTGGCGACCCTCGAGTTCACGTTCATCTACAACGACTTCTTCTGGGCGCTGGTGCTCATGAAGAGCGGCGACAAGCGGCCGATCACGTCCGCCCTCAACAACCTCCAGGGCCAGTTCTTCACCGACACGAACCTCCTTGCGGCCGGCGCGCTGCTAGCCGCCATCCCATCGATCCTCGTGTTCTTCGCCCTGCAGCGTCACTTCGTCAGCGGGATCTCCCTCGGCTCGACCAAGGGCTAGCCGGGGCGTGAGTGCGACGAGCCTCCTGGGCAGCGTTTCGAGCCTCGTCCGCCCGTGGCTGGCCCCGGAGCTGACGTCGATCCACCGCCAGCCGATGCACTCGGTCCCGCACGCCGACCGGATCGAGCTCGACGGCTCGTGGCGCTTCCAGCTCCTCCGCGAGCCGGACGCGGCGCCCGGGCCGGACTGGAGCACCGCGACGGTCCCGGGCTGCTGGACGATGCAGGGCTTCGATGACCGGCCGCAGTACACGAACATCCAGATGCCGTTCACCGGACGCCCCCCGGAGGTCCCGGCCGACAACCCGACCGGCCTCTATGAGCGGACGGTCGACGTCCCGAGCTCGTGGGCGGACCGGCGGATCGTCCTCCACGTCGGGGGCGCCGAGAGCGTCCTCATCGTCCGAGTCAACGATGCCGAGGTCGGCCTCAGCAAGGACTCCCACCTCGCCGCCGAGTTCGACGTCAGCTCCGTCGTCCGCCCGGGGCCGAATACGATCACCCTCCGCGTCATCAAATGGTCGGACGCCACGTACATCGAGGACCAGGACCAGTGGTGGCATGGCGGGATCACCCGGTCGGTCTACCTGTACGCGACGGAGTCGGTCTACCTCGCCGACGTCCGGGCGATCGGCGGTCTCGCCGACGACCTCCGGACCGGCACGCTCGACCTGCAGGTCCGCGTCGGCTTCGCTGGCGACCCGGCGCCCGGGTGGCGGGTCGAGGCATCGATCGGCAACGGGGCCGGCGTAGAGCTGCGGGCCGAGGCACCGGCCTCGAGCGTGCTCGAGTGGTTCTGGACCGGGCCGGAAGCGGACCTCATGTTCGGTCACGTCGTCGGAGGCGACGCAGCGGTTGCCGACGACATCGACCGCTGGGCCGAGCTTTGGCCACGCCTTCAGCCACCGGCCGAGGGCTCTGTCGGGTGGCGGATCGATGTCGCGGACATCGAGCCCTGGTCGTCCGAGGTCCCGACCCTGTATCCGCTCACCGTGCGGCTCCTCGACCCGACGGGACGGGTCGTCGAGGAGGCCGTGCAAAGGATCGGCTTCCGGCGGGTCGAGGTCCGCGGACTTGACCTCCTCATCAACGGGCGGCGCGTGCTGATCCGCGGGGTCAACCGTCACGACTTCGACCAGCACACCGGTCGGGTCGTGTCGCCCGAATCGATGCGGGCCGACCTCGTTCAGATGCGGCAGTTCGGGTTCAATGCCGTCCGGACATCGCACTATCCGAACGACCCCGCGCTCCTCGACCTGGCGGACGAGCTCGGCCTGTACGTCATCGACGAGGCGGACATCGAATCCCACGCGTTCCAGAGCACGCTCTGCGACGACCCGCGCTATCTGAACGCCTGGGTGACCCGGGTATCGCGGATGGTCGAGCGCGACAAGAACCATCCCTCCGTCATCGCCTGGTCGCTGGGCAACGAGTCGGGCTACGGGCCGAACCACGACGCGGCGGCCGGCTGGGTCCGTCGCTACGACCCGACCAGGCCCCTCCACTACGAGGGCGCCATCCGTTTCGACTGGACGAGCGACCAGACCGTCAGCGACGTGACCTGCCCGATGTACCCCACGATCGAGTCGATCGTCGCCCACGCGCGATCGGGTCGGCAGCGCCACCCGCTGATCATGTGCGAGTACTCCCACGCGATGGGCAACAGCAACGGGACGCTGGCCGAGTACTGGGACGCGATCGAGTCGACGCCAGGCCTCCAGGGCGGGTTCATCTGGGAGTGGTGGGACCATGGGCTCGTCCAGCGCCTCCCCGACGGCCGACAGCGCTGGGCCTATGGCGGCGACTTCGACGACCACCCGAACGACGGCAACTTCTGCATCGATGGGCTGGTCTGGCCGGACCGCCGTCCCAAGCCGGCGCTGTGGGAGCACAAGCAGCTCGCCGCGCCGGTCGGCGTCGGCCTGGCACCGGGCGACGACGGGCGACCGGGCCGTCTCGAGATCGAGAACCGCCAGGACGTCCGCGATCTGACTTGGCTGCAGGCGCGCTACGAGCTGATCCGGGACGGCGAGACCGTCGACGCCGGCGAGCTCGAGCTGCCGGCGCTGGGACCGGGGGAACGGGCCTTGGTCGAACTGCCCGTCGCGACGACGACGATGGGCGACGGCGAGGTGTGGTGCACCATCCGCTTCCTCGCCCGCGAAGCACAGGGCTGGGCCGACGCCGGCTTCGAAGTCTGCTGGGGCCAGGTATTGCTGGCCGTCGCTGGACGCTCGCTCGGCAAGGAGGATGCCGCTGGGCCGGTCGAGCTCGACGGTGGCGGCAATCTCGTCCACGAGCTGCTGGCCGCGCCTCCCGCGCTGGCCCTGTGGCGAGCACCCACCGACAACGACCGCATCGCTGGTCTGGGCGAGCGATGGTCCGCGTGGGGCGTCGCGGACCTGACGAGGACGATACGCGCGATCGAGCGGGACGGTGCGTCCACGCTCGTGCGTGGTGAGGTCCACACCGCGTCCGGGATCGTGATCCGCCACGAGCAGCGGCTGAGCGGTCTGACATACGGCGGAGTCCTGGTCGAGGAGACGGCCTGGATCCCGGACGAGCTGGTGGATCTCGCCAGGGTCGGCACGTTGCTGGAGGTCGTGCCCGGCCTCGAGCGACTCGACTGGTTCGGCCGCGGTCCGCATGAGACCTACCCTGATCGGCGTCGCGGTGGTGCCGTCGGTCGGTGGCGGTCCAGCGTCAGCGAGCAGTACGTCCCGTACGTCCGCCCGCAGGAGAACGGTGGCCACGCCGACGTCCGCTGGCTGGAGTTGCACGACGGCGCGAGTCGGGGATTGCGGATCGCGCTCGACCGACCGCGCCAGGTGTCGGCGACCCACTTCCGGGCGGCCGACCTGGCGGCGGCGAACCACGACGTGGACGTGACGCCCCGGCCAGAGACGGTGATCCACCTCGACGCCGCGCACCGCGGCCTGGGCACCGCCAGCTGCGGCCCCGACACCCTATCGGAGTACATCGTCGGACCGGGCGAGTACCGCTGGTCGTGGTCGATGCACCCGGTCGGCGAGCGCTGACGGTGCCGATCGACGTCGACGCGGGGGGTCGCGAGTTTCACCTGCACAACGGCCGGATCAGCTACATCGTCGGCGTCCACGACAACGGCGCGCTGGGACAGCTGTACTTCGGGCCAGCCCTCTCGGCCGGACGGTCGTACCGACACCTCGTGCCCGTGCCGTTCCACGGCTTCAACAACCGCCTCGGCGCGCCGGTCGCGCTCGAGTACCCGACGAGCGGGTCGGGCGACTATCGCGTACCCGCCATCGTCGTGGGCCAGCCGGACGGCTCGACGGTCCTCGAGCTCGCCTACGTCGGCCACCGGATCACGCCCGGCAAGCCCGCGATCACGGGCCTCCCGGCGACGTACGTCGAGGCCGACGAAGAGGCCGACACGCTCGAGATCGACTTGGCCGACGGGCCGAGCGGCGCCGTCGTCACGCTCCTCTACACCATCTTCAGGGACGTGCCGATCGTCGCCCGCAGCGTCCGGATCAGGAACGCGGGTCCGGAGGCTCTGCAACTGCGATGTGCCATGAGCCTCGTGCTCGACCTGCCGGATGCCCGGTGGCAGCTCGTCCACCTCGGCGGCACGTGGGCCCGCGAGCGCCACGTGCGGATTCGTCCGCTCGAGCTCGGGCGGCAGTCGATCTCGAGCTCCCGCGGCGCCTCGTCCCACGAACACAACCCGTTCGTCGCGCTGCGACGGTCCTCGACGAGCGAGGAACACGGCGAGGCGATCGGCGCCGCGCTGGTGTACTCCGGCAATTTCGTCGCTGAGGTCGAGGTCGAGCCGTTCGGGACGACTCGCATCCGCATCGGGATCGATCCCGAGACGTTCGGCTGGCGCCTCGAGCCAGGCGCCGAGTTCGTGACCCCGGAGGCGGTGATCGTCTACTCCGACGCGGGCATGGGCGCGCTCAGCGACGCCCTGCATCGACTGTTCCGCGAGCGGCTCGCGCGTGGCTCGTGGCGAGACCGGCCGCGACCGGTGCTGGTCAACAGCTGGGAGGGCACCTACTTCGATTTCGACGCCGGCCGGCTGCTCGAGATGGCGTCGGTCGCCCGAGACCTCGGGATCGAGCTGTTCGTGCTCGACGACGGCTGGTTCGGCGAGCGCGACGACGACACCACCTCACTAGGTGACTGGTTCGTCGATCGGCGCAAGCTGCCCCACGGCCTCGACGGCCTCGCGCGGTCGATCGAGGCGCTCGGCCTCCGGTTCGGCTTGTGGATCGAGCCGGAGATGGTGAGCCGCCGCAGCCGGTTGTTCGAGGCGCATCCCGACTGGGTGATCGGCATACCTGGGCGACGGCAGACCGAGGGCCGCCAGCAGCACGTCCTGGATCTCGGTCGATCGGAGGTCGTCGATCACCTCTTCGGGGTGCTGTCGGACGTCCTCGGCAGCGCGCCGATCTCCTATGTCAAATGGGACATGAACCGGAGCATGACGGAACCGTTCAGCCTGGCGTTGCCGCCGGGGCGCCAGGGCGAGTTCTTCCATCGCTACATCCTCGGCGTCTACGAGCTGTACCGGCGCGTGACGGGGGCATTCCCGGAGGTCCTCTTCGAGTCGTGCGCCGGGGGCGGCGGGCGGTTCGACGCGGGGCTGCTCGCATACGCCCCCCAGGCGTGGACGAGCGACGATACCGATGCGATCGAGCGGCTGCGGATCCAGTGGGGCTCCTCGCTGGCGTATCCCATCAGTTCGATGGGTGCCCACGTGTCCGCAGTGCCGAACCACCAGGTGGGCCGGATCACCCCGCTCGCGACGCGCGCCGCGGTCGCGTTCTATGGCGTGCTCGGCTACGAGCTCGACACGACGGCCCTGACGGGGGACGAACGGAGCGAGGTCGCCGAGCAGATCGCGTTCTACGTGGCCCACCGCGACGTCTTCCAGCGCGGGCGATTCGTGCGCCTTCGGAGCCCGTTCGAGGACGACGGCAACGCGACCGCGTGGCTCAGCGTGTCGGACGATCGACGGCGGGCCGTCGCGGGCTTCTATCAGGTCCTCAACCGGCCGGCACCCGGACCGGACCGCCTGCGGCTCCGCGCTCTCGATCCGGCGCTCAGGTACCGGGTGTCGGTCTGGCCGGCGGTCGACGACGGGATCGCGCGGGCCAACGCCCTGGTGCGGGGCGGTGACGAGCTCATGAGCGCGGGGTTGATCCTCGACTCGGACCGCGAGGAGGCCGCAGCCCGAGGCGACTTCTGGGCTCGCTTGTTCGTGTTTGACGCGATCGACGAGTAACGGCGAAGGTCATCGTGGAGGGCGCCAACCGCTACCCGCTCCTCCTGTCGCCCCTCGAGATCCGCGGGCGACGGCTGCGGAACCGCATCGCGTCGACGCCGCACGCGACCGGCTGGAGCCGCGACGGGCTGATCGACCGCAGCGAAGTCGACTACCACGTACGCAAGGCGGCCGGCAGCTGCGGGCTCGTGATGTCGCAGATGTCGCACATGGGCCGCCATCTGACCTGTGACGGCCCCGGCCGAGCGCTCACCCGCCCTTAAGGCTCGGGCAGATCATCCGTTCGGCGACCATCGGGAGGCCGGGTTCGTTGTCGGTGTGGAGATTCAGCGCGATCACCACACCCGCACTCCCATCGTCATTGACGACGGCCACCGATCTCGTGCCATTCAAGAGCCCCTCGTGACCGTAGAACTTCCCGCACGTGAAGTCGTAGCTCGCCAGACCGAGCCCGTAGGAGCCGATCGTCGGCGTCTTCATCTCGGTGACCAGGTCCTTGGGGAGGAAACGGCCCGACACGATGGCCTGCATCACAGTGAGTAGCTCGTCCGGGGTCGAGATGATCCCGCCGTTACCGCCATTGCCGAACGCAACCAGGTCGTCTGTCATGTCGCGTAGGGCGCCGTCAGGGTTCCTCTCGTAGCCGCGCATCTCGGGCGACGACGTGTCCGGTGGCGCGACTGTCGTACGGTCTAGCCCGAGCGGCTTCGCGATCCGACTCTCGAGCAGGTCGGCGAGCGACCGCCCCGTGACCTTCTCGAGGATCATCGCGGCGATCTGATAGTTCGGATTCGAGTAGTGGTATTCGAGCCCGGGCTGCGAGTACCGCTCGTGCGTCTCGGCGAGGGCGACGAGGACGCGGTCCGGCGCGATGACCCGCTCCCCGGCCGTCCACCGCTTCAGAACGTCGCGCGCCTCCCGTTTCAGCGGGTCCTTGAGCCGGTCGATGTCCGCGACCAAGTCGCCCTCGTTGCCCTCATCGAAGACGCCGCTCGTGTGGTCGAGGACTTGGCGGATCGTGATGGGCGGTTCGGCGCGGACCAGCCCGGGCAGGTGAGTCGCGACGACATCGTCAAGTGATAGTTCTTCCTTCGCGACTGCGTCGAGGACGAGGGCTGCAACGATCGGCTTGGTGATGCTCGCGATACGGAAGCGGTCGGCCGGTTTCAGCGGCGTGCCGGCGTCGTCGGCGTCGCCCGAGACCAGGATCGATCGCTCGTCTCCGACGTCCATGGCGACGATGGCGCCTGGCGCCCCGTATGTTTCCCGGCGGTGGTCGAGGATCGCCTGGAGATCGGCAGGTGTCGTCGGAGATGCGGACGCGGCCGGCGTCGCCCGCGCCGTCGAATCGGACGTCGATGACGGCGTGGCAATGCCCCAGCCCGTGCAGCCCGAGAGCGCGACGATGGCGACGAGCGCCAGGCTCGCCGGGATCGCCGAGGTCCGTTCCACGCTGGAACCATAAGACAGAGCGGGCGGGTCTAGCAGACGACCCCGGCGGCCGCGACTCGACGGGCGCCGCTCGTCGTGGACCGAATGGTGCTCAATCGGGCCGAGCACAGATGCCTGGCGGGTCGCGTTGCGTGCTCTCACCCGCCGCCACCCGCATCGCCCACCTGTACAGCGGCGCGATGTCGCGACCTTTGCCGAGGATGCCGATGTAGACGTCGCCGTAGCATGTGAGCCGAACGTTGGCGGTTCCGTTTTCGTCACGGAAGCACCCGATCCGAGTCTCGCTCGGGCCGGCGCCCTCGGGTCCCTCGTCGGGCAGGTACTCGGGCCAGCTCGCGTCCCCAGGTTCGCCCGCCTGGCAATCGCCGGAGCGCAAGGGGATGCCTCTTTCCTCGAGTCGGGCCAGGTACGCGCCGATCGCGAAGCCGCCCAAGCCGTCGATGGCAGGAAAGCCATAGACACCCACGCGTTCGACCAGAGCGGTGTCGAGGCGGCACTCGACGCCGACACTCGATTCGGGTGGAAGGTCGGCCCGGCGCGGCGCACATCCTATCCGACTGTCGGCGCGCAGTTCCTCGAGAAGCTGGGACTCGGCGGCCGATAGCTCGGGCGCGGCGGTCGGCGTGGCGACCGGTGTCGAGGCGGATGCGACTGCGCTCGCTAATGCCGTTTCGGCTGGCGGCGAGCTAGGGGGCGACGCCGATTCGACAGAACGGTCGGTGGGGAGCAGAGCGGTGGCGCTAGGCGAACCCGTCGTCGGGCCGCAGGCCATCGCGAGACATGCCACGACCAGCAGACACAACGGCGTGCGGATCTGGATCGCCCTCACTCGCAGAGGGTAGCAATGGCGCGTCGACCGGCCGGCGCGGCGGGGCACCGCTTTCATCTGCGCGTCACCGAGTCGCCGGCAACAACCTATGTCCCTCCGCGTCACAGACATCGTCACCCCGCGCAGTCGTCCCAAGGGAGCGCCTCCGACATGCGCACAATCTCTTCTGTCGCCTTTGCCACGTTCGTCGTGGCGATTCTTGCGGCCGCCTGCGTATCAACACCTGCGGCGATGCGAGACCCTGGGTCGACGCGGGCTTCATCCGCGCCTTCGGGATCCGTTGGCGCATCGCTGGACGCCGTCCATCGGTCGCCGCCGAACATTCCGCCAAGTGCGCCCACCGCAGCCGTGGTGGCCTTGATCAAGCATGCGGACGGCCCTACCGACGTCGTACTCCGCTTCGACGTCGGCCCAGGTGATTTCGGGATCTGCGAGCTCTGTGGCGGATGGGGCTTCTTCACGCCGGGACCGGAGTTCACGCTGTACGGTGACGGGACGGTCATCTTCAGAGACCTTCGAGGCGAGTCGCCAACGGCAGAAGGTCCGATCAGCCGAGATCGGCCGTTCCGCATCGGCCAGTTGACCGAACCGGATATCCAGTCGCTCCTGCAGGCAGTCTCCGATGTGGGTCTTGCCGCGGCCCGGGAGCGGTACGACGTCAGGACGGACACCGATGACCCCAGTCACTCGGTGTTCACCATCCGCGCCGGCGGGATCGACAAGCGGGTCGAGGTCTTCGGGCCCGGTGGGCCGTTCGCCGCCTTGGCCGATCAACTTCTTCAGTTCGACCCCGATGATCGGCTTTCGACGACGGTCTGGGCTCCCGACCGCTACTGGGGACTCTTGATCGAGATCAGCCCGTGGATCGCCGTCGGGGTCCTGGACGACGTGCCCGCCGAGGACAGGCTCGCATGGCCATGGCCAGGGACCGATCCCTGGTCTGAGCCCTGGGTCGGCGACCAGCGGGTGATGTCAGGCGACGAGGCGGCAGTCTTGGGTCGTTTGGACGACGGCGGAGTCGTCCGACATGCGTTCTTGGTCGGTCCGAACGGCCGGACGATCTACTCGTATTCACAATGGCCACTATTGCCGGATGAGATGGACTGACGGCGCCGGCGAAAGGAGGCGTCCTGTGCCGATGGAGTCAAGGTACGGTTGAACCCGTGGAGGACACCGACCGTTACCCGCTCCTCCTGTCGTCCTTCGAGATTCGCGGGCGGCGGCTGCGGAACCGCATCGTCTCGACGCCGCACGCGACCGGCTGGAGCCGCGACGGGCTGATCGACCGCAGCGAGGTCGACTACCACGTGCGCAAGGCCGCCGGCGGTTGCGGGCTGGTGATGACCTTCGGGTCGGCCTCGGTCGACCCATCGACGGAGGCGTCGTACGGCTCGGTCGCGCTGTGGGACGAGCGCAACGAGCCGGCGCTCCGGGCGCTGGCCGACGGTGTCCACGAGCATCGCGGGCTCGTGATGTCGCAGATGACGCACATGGGCCGCCGCGGCACGTCCGCCATCTCGGGCATCCCGCTGCGCGCGCCGTCGGACCTGCCCGAGGGCGTCCACATGGAGGTGCCGGTGCCGCTCGCGACCGACGAGCTGCCGGCCATCGTCGAGCGCTTTGCGGACGTGGCTCGACGGCTCGAGCGCTGCGGCCTCGATGGTGCCGAGGTCACGTCGTTCGGTGGGCACCTGATCGAGCAGTTCTTCGACCCGCTTGTCAACACGCGGACGGACGAGTACGGCGGCTCACTCGAGAACCGGACCCGGTTCGCGCGGGAGGTGCTTCTGGCCGTCCGGGCGGCGGTTTCCGACCGGTTCGTCGTCGGCTTTCGGATGGCGGTCGATCAATGCCTGACCGGCGGCTTGGGTCCGGACGAGATGATCGAGATCGCGCGCGTTCTGGCGTCGACCGGTGCGGTCGACCTCTTCAGCGTCAGCGGCGGCACCGGCGCGACTCGTCTGTCGACCGGCTACTTCGTCCCCGGTGACGCGCTGCCCGAGGGCGTCTACAACGAGCGGGCGATCCGGTTCCGACGCGAGGTCGGCGTGCCGACGCTGGTCGCGGGGCGGAACGTCGAGCCGGCCATGGCCGAGTCCGTGGTGGCCGCCGGAGTCGAGCTCGTCGGGATGACGCGGGCGATCATCGCCGACCCCGATCTGCCCCTGAAGGTCGCGGATGGCCGGCGGCACCGGCCGTGCATCGGGCTCAACGATGGGTGCATCGGTCGCCTGTACACGGGGATGCCGATGTACTGCTCGGTCAATCCTGCCGTTCGGAATCCGGGGTTGACCCAGGTCGAGCCGGTCGAGGAGCCGGCGCGCGTGGTGGTGGTCGGGGGAGGGGTGGCCGGCCTGGAGGCTTCCCGGGCGGCCGCGCTCCGTGGTCACGAGGTGGTGCTCTTCGAGCGGCGCCCGACGCTCGGTGGCCGAGCTCGACTGGCCGGACTCCGATCCGGGCGGGAGCGCTGGCATCGCTACATCGACTGGCTGCGCGAGGAGGCGGAGGGCGAGGGTGTCGACATTCGCCTGGGCGTCGACGCGGACGCCTCGACGGTGCTCGCAGAGCGACCCGACGCCGTCATCGTCGCGACGGGATCGACTCTGCGAATCGAGGCGTGGCTGCCGGGCCCGATCCCCGTGCTCGACATCGACGCGCTGCTCGAGGGCGGCGCGACCATCCTTCCTGACCCGTCGTTGGGTTCCGCCCTGATCCTTGACGACGACGGCCATCAGCTCGCCCCGACAGCGGCTGAGATCCTGGTCAACGCGGGCTTCGAGGTCGAGATCGCGACGACGCACGCGGCGGTTGCCGACCTGATCGACGCGACGCAGCTACCGTTCATCCTCCAGCGCCTCGCCCGCGAAAGCGTGCGCCTCACGCCGAACGTCACGGGTATGGCCAGCTCGCCCGGCGCGGTGACCCTCCGCCACCTCTACAGCGGGCAGGAAGAGCGGCGCGATGGCGTCGCCCTGATCGTGATCGCCGGCCGTCGCAAGGCGCTGAACACGCTACGAGAGGACCTTGCCGCGGCCGCCCCCGACCTCCCCGTCGTGGTGGTCGGCGACGCGCTGTCGCCGAGGACGCTCCTCGACGCCACAGCCGAGGGCGCCAGGGCGGGCGCGACGATCTAGTCAGCGACCTTCATGTCCTGCTCCCGGCCGCGAGCGAGTCAAGCAGGTCGCCGATGAGACGCAGGCCGGTCGCGGCGATCTCCATCGGGTCGTCCGCCCAGTACGCCGGATTGAATGTCTCGAGACTCCACGGTCCACGGTAGCCGCGTTCGGTGAGGTCCGCCACCAGCACGACGAGAGGGATCACGCCGCCTCCCGGCAGCACGCGATCGGCATCCTCGATCTCGCGCGGAGGCTTTGCCGGTGCATCGTTGAGGTGGACCATCGCCAGGCGATCGACCGGGAATCCGTCGAGCGAGCCGGCGCCGCTGGCGTGCCAGTGGCACGAGTCCAGCACGAGCTCGACGCCCGGCACGGACGAGACGACCTCAGCCGCGAGCTCCGGCGTGTCGATCGGGCAGTCCCCGAAACCCAGGAACTCGAATGCCGTGCCCGCCCCGACCATCGCGGCGGCGTCCCGGATGCGGGCGAGGCCGTCGCGCATCGCGGCCACCGACGGGGCCCGTTCGGCCCCCGGTGCCCGCGGCGGCACCACGAGCAGATAGGACGCACCGAGGGTTCGACAGATCTCGAGCCGTGGCGGCAGCTCGGCCTCGAGTCGTTCGCGGTCGAGCCGTCCGTCCGGCCCAAGCTGGAGCTGGATCCCGTTCAGGCTCCACACCTCGCCGGGCTCGACGATGGCGGCCGCCTCGCGGACCTCGTCGGGCGCGTCGAGGAGTCGCTCGGCACGTACCTCCACGCCATCGAAGCCGGCCGCACGGGCGACCTCGATGTGATGGGCGGTCCGGGTGGTCATGATGGTGGCGCCGTTGAGGTAGATGCCCGTTGCTGAACGGCCGTCGACCCCTGCCACCGATCGCCCCTTCTCTGGCTACTTCTCGCGAATGACGCCGAACGTCAGCCCGGTCGTGATGTGGCGCCGGGCCGCGAACATCACGATGACCGGGATGGTGATCGCGATGACTGCTGCCGCGGCCATCTCGTTCCAGATGATCTCGAATTGCGTGACGAGCCCTGCGACCCCGACCGGGAAGGTCTGGGCCTGGGGTGTCGCGGTCAGGATGAAGGCGAACTGAAATTCGGCCCAGTCGAAGGCGAACACGATGATCCCGGCAGCCAGGACGCCGATCCGGCTCATCGGGAGGAGCACGTGGCGGAAGGCCTGCCAGCGACTCCCACCGTCGACCAGTGCCGCCTCCTCGATCTCGAGCGGTATCTCCCTCAGAAACCCCTTGAGCATCCAGATCGACAGCGGCAGGTTGAAGATGGTGTAGGCGAGGATCAGGGCGGGCAGCTGGTTGTAGATCCCGAGCGTGCGGACGATCGTGAAGTACGGGATGACCACCGCGATCGGCGCCAGGAACCGGAGCGAGAGCGCCCAGTTCATGACGCCCGCCCGGGTCCGACGGGAGGTCGGTAGGCGGGTGATCGGGTAGCAGATCGCCATGGCGATGATGAGCGCCAGGATGGTCGAGACAAGGCCCACGATCACGCTGTTCCCGAGCAGCGTGATCATGTTCCGGCCGAACAGCACGTTCTCGTATGACGCCAGCGACGGGTTCTGGGGGATCACCGTGGGCTCGGGCAAGAACAGCTCGGCCTTGGTCTTGAGAGACGTTGCGACGAGAACATAGAGCGGAGAGAAGAAGATGAGCCCGACGGCCAGCAACCCGATCACCGTCAGGAGCCTCGTGAGCGGGCGTCCTCGTCGCATCAGTCGGTCTCGAGGGGCATGAAGCGGAGGATGACGGTGTAGAAGACGGTCATCCCGA
>DASTIG010000059.1:0-14801 GCA_035717785.1 Candidatus Limnocylindrales bacterium | reverse complement strand
CGCCTCGGAGCACTTCGCGCAGGCTGCCGCAGAGGTGCTGCTCGCCCACGACATCCCGGTCGCGTTCGCGTCGCGCGCGGTGCCCACCCAGATGAGCTCGTTCGAGGTGGTCACGCGGGGCTCGGCCGCGGGCATCGTCATCACGGCCAGCCACAACCCCTGGGTCGACAACGGGTTCAAGGTCAAAGCCCCGACCGGGGCTGCGGCCGGACCCGAGATCCTGAGCGTCATCGAGGCACGATTGGCGGTCAATGGCGGGCAGCCCATCGATCGCCGGCCCCTCTCCGACGGGGAGAGTGCCGGGCTCGTGGAGCGGTTCGATCCATACGATGGCTACGAGCAGTTCGTGCGGCGGACGGTCGATCTGGATGCGCTCCGCGCGGCGGACGTGTCGGTCCTGGTCGACCCGCTGTACGGCGCCGGGGCCGGCTGGATCAGCCGGTTGCTAGGCGGCGGTCGCATCCGGATCCGCGAGATCCACCAGGAACGCAACCCGTACTTCGGTGGCCTCAACCCGGAGCCGATCCGCCCGAACATCGACGAGGCGCTGCGTCTCACGGTCGAGGGTGGCCACGACCTGGCGCTGCTGCTCGACGGGGATGCCGACCGGGCGGGCGCGGCGGACGAGATGGGCACCTTCATCCACCAGCTCCAGGTCACCGGCCTGCTGATGTACTACCTCGCCGAGCACCGCGGCTGGCGCGATCCGGTCGTCGTCAGTGTCAACAACACTTCTATGGCTGCCCGCCTGGGCGAGCGCTATGGCATCGCCACATACGAGACGCCGGTTGGGTTCAAGTTCATTGGCCCGAAGATGATCGAGACCGGCGCGATGATGGGCGGCGAGGAGTCGGGCGGGTTTGGCTTCGGCATGCACCTCCCAGAGCGCGACGGGATCTACGCCGACCTGTTGCTGCTGGACCTGTTCCTGCGCGAGAAAGCGGCTGGGCGCTGGCCGATGTCGCGCGTGCTGGAGCATTTTCATTCGATCGCCGGCCCGTCGTTCTATCGCCGCACCGACGTGCACGTCGACCGTGCGGAATACCCCGAGGTCAAGCGACGTCTGCTGGTCGACCTGGCGGTCCAGGGTCCCGCCCAGCTGGCCGGGCACCCGGTCGCGCGGACCGTCGCGCTCGAGACCGGGGATGGGTCCAAGTTCTTCCTCGACGATGGCTCATGGCTGCTGATCCGGGCATCCGGCACCGAGCCACTCGTCCGCGTCTACACCGAGGCGACCTCGGCCGACGCGCGCGACGCGATGCTCGCAGCCGGCGAGCGGCTGGTCCGCGGCTCGTGACCGGTCGCCGCGTCGACAAGCCCTGGGGCCACGAGCTCATCTGGGCTCACACCGATCGTTACGTCGGGAAGATCCTCGTGATCGAGACCGGCAAGCGCCTCTCGCTCCAGCGCCACGAGGTCAAGGACGAATCGATCTTCGTCCACTCGGGCCGGCTCCGGCTGTTCCTGGAAGACGAGGACGGGACGCTCCAGGCGCACGACCTGGAGGCAGGCGAGTCCCGCCGGATCCCAACCGGCCGGGTCCATCGCTTCGAGGCACTCGAACGGTGCGAGCTGATCGAGGTCTCCACGCCCGAGCTGGACGACGTCATCCGGCTCGAGGACGACTTCGGCCGGGAGGGGACGAACGCGCCCTGACCGAAAGGACGATTCGGGGGTGACCTGGAAGGGTCGGCGGTGTAGGCTTCAGGGACGCGACCGCCATCACCGGTCGAAGGTGCAGACCGGACGGCGGCCTCGAGAGCGCCCACGTGGCGACGGAGGATGCACGAGATGCACAGTTCCCTGATCGGCAAGGTCGAGAAGGCGAATCGCTATGCGCGAGAGCTCGATCGAATGACCATCGATCGCCTCTCGCTCACGTTTCGCGGCGACAACGACACGCACCATGTCGCGCTCGAAGCCGGTCAGTGGCGTTGCACCTGCCACTATTTCGAGAGTTGGGGGTCGTGCGTCCACCTCCTGACCTTGCAGAAGGTCTTCGGCGTGATGCTGCCCGAGGACGCGCAGGTCTCCATCTTCGCCGCCGGTCAACCGGTCGCCTCGACCTGATCGACGCGCGTCGCCGGGCGTCCCCAGCGGGCGCCCGACCCGTCACGTGACCTCCAGCCGCCAGAAGTAGCTCGCGTCGCCGACGCCGCCGTCGAAGACCACATGGACCTCGACGGTCCATGAGCCGGCCGCGGGCGCCCCGAACGTCGGACTGCCTGCGCCCTCGCCCAGGACGCTCGCTCCGGCGGGACCGTCCGCGGTCGACGGGACCGAGCGGGCACGCCACGTCGCTACGGCGGCCGACGACCGGAACGTCACCGTCAGCGGCTCCCCGGCACCCACTGCGAGCGACGCTCCGGGCAGCCACGGACTGTCGGATCCACCGTCGCCCCAGACATATGTCCCGAGCTGGCCGGTGACAGGATCGCCGCCCTCGGCCGCCAGCTGCGCCGCGGGCGGGCCATCGGCAGGCACGGTCTCAGCGGGAGCCGGGGTGGGGACAGGCGCCGGGGGCAAGGATGTGGATGGCATGGGTGGGACGGGAGACATCGTCGCGGGCGCCGGCCCGGTCGGCGAAGGCGGCGGCATGCCAGTCGACGAGCAACCCGCCATCACCAGGACGAGGGGAAGGAGAGCGCGGCGGTGCGACATCGTGATCCTCCGTTGGCGGTCCATCAGGGTTGCGGGCAACCCGCGGTGCACGGCGCGACCGTCACGCGGACGGTCGGGCTCGTATCGCCGCGGAGGCCCTCATTGGTCGGCGCAGAGAACAGCGCGCGGAGATCGGCGGTTGCATACAGCCGGAGGCTGGCGACGTACGTGCCGGCGGTCGCGGAGGACGACAGCGTCACAAGGTTCGTCCAGGTCGTGGAACCGATCGCCCGCCGCTGGAGACGGACTGTCTTCTTGCCGATCGGGTTCGCGCTCAACCGCCCGTACGCGGTATTCGTGGTCACCTTCAGGTAGGCGGTGATATCGACGAGCGCGCCGTATGCGATCGACGTGTCACTGATGCTGAGGGTCAGGACCGTCGCCAGGTCCAGGCAGGGTGAGTACGGCGACGACAGGGTCGGCACGTCATACCGGATCTGGAGCGTGGCGGAGTCGCAGGGGCCGTAGACGTGCATGTCCCAGCCGGTCTTCGGCCGAGTACGGGAGAAGGTCTGGACGACCGCGTCCGTGTAGTCGCTCTCGTCTGCGAAGTTCACGTGATGGTTGAGGACCTCGACGTGCCCGAACTCATCGAGGGCGATCGTCTCCGCGTCGTAGCAGCCGTTCGTCGGCACCGACTGCATCTGGCACCAGCGCAGGGTGCCCCAATCGAACGGGCGGCCATGCTCTCGGAGCCACATCGTGAACCCGGTCGGGGCGGTCCGTGTGAAACAGCCGATCCCATTCACGCCGCAGGTCCCTGTCCCATAGCCGATGAGGTTGGACCCCGCGGAGTCGTAGACGAAGGTCGCCGCCTGTGAGGCGCGGCTCGCATTGCTGTCGTCCGCCGCAGCGCGGATCGCGGTCTTGATCGCGGCAGGTGGCTCCGAGCCCGATCGCCAGCGGAACGGCAGCCGCTGATCCTGGCCGAATAGGCCGCCCGACAGGCTCGGATCCGGTGAGTGGGCGGCTGTCGGTCCGGCGCCGCTGAGCGCCACCGACGCGGTAAGGAAGATCGCCGCACTGAGGATGGACGAGCGACGACGCAGCTCGATCATGGAAGGACCTCGTCGAAGGGGACGGTCCGGCCGTCCGGGACGTGGCGGAGGAGCGCGTGGTCGGCGCCATCGATGGGTAGCCGGCCATCCGGACCGAACAGCACCCAGTCCGCGGCATGCTCACCGGCTCCGCCGGATCGGGCGGCACCGGCCACGAGCCTGCGGCCGTCGTCTGCGACATCCATCGCCCGCGGGTCACGGCCATCAGGGCCGACCGCACGAAGAAGGTGACCGTCGGCGCCGATCTCGAGGATGACGACCGCTCGCCGCATCGCGTCCCGCGCGATCACAGCCTGCCCGGCATCGTGGTGCAGGATCACGGCCGGATCGCCATCCGGGTCGACCGACAGGAGCGGACACGGCAGCCCGCGGCACGCGCCGTGCACCACCAACCTTTGCTCGACGAGTCCGACCAGATCGCCGAGCGACGGGTCCGCGACGGTCCGCCGCTCACCGGTTGTCTCGTCCAGCAGGCGGAAGCGGCAGGCGATCTCTCCGCACGTCTGTGCGATGAGGGTCCGACCGTCCTCGGACCACGCTAGCTCGGTGCGCCATGTCGGGCCGAAGCGCGCGTCCGGATCGATCGGCCGGAAGATGCGTGCCGCTGGCCCGCCGTCGAGCGGCCGACTCCACACGCCGAGGTCCGCCCGGCTGCCGCGATCCACCCGCGCCTCCGCGATCGATCGCCCGTCCGGGCTGAGCGTCGCGTGGCGGATGACGTCGTCCGATACCGCGAGCGCCCAGCGGCACGTGCCGGCCAGATCAAGCAGGGACAGCGTCGATGTCCGATCGTCGTCGGAGCCGACGAGGACCGTCCCTCTGGCTGGTCCACTCGCAAAGGACTCGGCGTCCAGGTCGAGCCTGAAGGGTCGGTCGAGACCGGCTCGTCCGAGGACCAGACGCTGCCCGGCCCACACGCCGTCGATCAGGATGGGGTCGAGCCGGTACCACGCCCCGATCTGTTCCGAGCCAGGTCCGGGTGGCCCCGCGCACGGTGGGGGATCCCAGGGTGCCGGGGGAGCGCCGGTCGTGGTCGATGCGATGACAGCCAGCGCTCCGATCGCGGCGATCCCCGGCCCGGCTCGACGGAACCAACGTGCCTCCACCATCTCGAGGGCCTCCTCCAGCGGGCAGGGATGCGGGCGGGGAGGGGCGAGGTGGGGCATCGTAGGGATGGGCGCTTCACTGGCAGTTATCTGGGGCGCGCGACCCTGTGCTACGCTCGCGGCGACGTTCTCGTCGAACGCCGCGTGGTCGCGAAGCCGGTGAGATTCCGGCACAGTCCCGCTACGGTGAACCGCCCTCGGGCGGAAGTCCGGTCGCCGACCCCGCGGTGCATGCTCGAACCTTCGAGAGAAAGGTAGGCAGGACCGTGCACCGCATCACCTGACCCCTCCTTCGACCTGCTCGAAGCGAGGGGTTTCGCGCGCTTTGCGCGCGGCCCCTCCGGTGATCCACCCAAACCCGGAGGCCTGTCGATGCTGACCCAGGACCGACGCAGACGCGTCGTCCGAACCCTGACACTGTGCGCCGTGGTCGCCGCCTGCTCGTCGCCGGCGGCAACGACCACCCCGACGGCGGCGACCACGGCTGTTCCGCCCTCGCCCACCCTCGCTGCTTCGCCCACCCAGGCGGCGGCCTTCCCGGTCACCGTGACCGATGACGAGGGCACGGCGATCGAGATCGCGTCCGAACC
This sequence comes from Candidatus Limnocylindrales bacterium, assembly GCA_035717785.1. GTDB lineage: Bacteria > Chloroflexota > Limnocylindria > Limnocylindrales > CSP1-4 > SPCO01. The sequence goes on along the minus strand of DASTIG010000059.1, from coordinate 9,386 downwards.
CGTGACGATCGTCTCGCTGACCCCGGCGAACACCGAGATCCTGTTCGCACTCGGTGCCGGTGATCGAGTCGTCGCCACCGACGACGGCAGCGATCATCCGGAGGCGGCCGTCGCCCTCCCCGACGTGGCGACATTCGCGACCGTCGACGTGGAGAAGGTCGTCGCCTTGGAGCCGGACCTCGTCGTGGCAGGTGGCCTCGGTTTCACCCCGGACGATGCGATCACCCGGTTGCGGGGTCTCGACATTCCCGTGGTCGTCGTATACGCCACGTCGGTCGACGCCGTGTACGACGACATCGAGCTCATCGGGACAGCCACTGGCACCAGCGACACAGCGAAGACCCTGACCGGCGACATGCGCGCGGAGATCGATTCGATCAGCGCCGCGGCATCGAGTGCAGGCACCAAGCCGCGCGTGCTCTACGAGGTCGGTTACGACGACACGACCGGCGCGATCTATGCGCCCGCAGACACGTCGTTCGTCGCCGAGATGGTGACGCTCGCCGGCGCAGAGACCATCACGACCGGTGACCCGAACACCTACGAGATGTCGTTGGAGACACTGATAGCCGAGGACCCGCAGATCATCGTGCTCGGGACGAATCCCTTCTACACGCCGACGCCGGACGCGGTCGCGAAGCGACCTGGCTGGGATGCGATGACCGCCGTCCGCAACGGCGACGTCCGGCCGGTCAGCGACATCGAGATCACCCGTCCGGGGCCGCGGTTGCCGCTCGGCCTGCGTAACCTGGTCGGCGCCATCTGGCCCGACCTCACGTTGCCTGCCGCGTCGTAGCCAGCGACATGTCGGCCGGAGCGCTGTCTCGCGACCTCGACTCGGGCGGGATCGCCGCCTGGGTTCGGGCACGGCCGATCGCGGTGGGGCTCGTCGCGGGCGTGACGCTCGTGGCGATCCTCGTCCTGGGGGTCGGTCTCGGCTCGGTCAAGATCGGAACCGACGAGGTCGTCGGCGTGATCCTGTCGAAGACGCTCGGGCTCGACATCGGCGTCACCTGGTCGCCGGCGACCGAGGCCATCGTCTGGGAGCTTCGGTTGCCGCGCGTCCTCACGTCGATGGTCGTCGGCTGCGGCCTGGCGATCGCCGGCGCGACGTTCCAGGGCCTGCTCCGCAATCCGCTGGCCGATCCTTACGTGCTCGGGACGGCCTCAGGTGCCGCGCTCGGAGCCGCGATCGCCGTGCTCCTGCCGATCCAAGTGGTGGTCATCGAGTTCGGACTCCTTCATGGCTTCGCCTTCGCAGGCGCGCTGATCTCCGCGTGGCTGGTCTTCCGTCTCGGAGGGACCGGTGGGCCCGGAGGCCTCACTCGCCTGCTGCTCACCGGCTACGCGGTCGGCTCCGTGCTCGCCGCCATGCTGACGATGGCGATGTATGTGTCGGGCGCGGAACTGCGTCAGATCTTCTCGTTCCTACTCGGGGGCCTCGGGGGAGCGTCCTGGGTGCGACTGCTCGTCGCCGCACCGCTGATCTTCGGTGCGTCCGCCCTGATCATCGCTCGCGGTCGCGCCCTCGACGCGATGCTGCTCGGTGACGCGGCCGCTCGTCATCTGGGTATCGATGTCGGCCGCGAACGCGGGATCCTGCTCGCGCTGGCATCGATGGCCACGGCGGCGGCCGTAGCGATCAGCGGATTGATCGGGTTCGTCGGGCTCGTAGTCCCTCACCTCGTGCGTCTGCTCGTCGGGCCGGCCGCGAACCGGGTCCTGCCGATCTCCGCGGTCGTCGGAGCGGCCCTGGTGTCGGCGGCGGATCTCGTCGCGCGACTCGTGGGTGACGTGCCTGTCGGCGTCGTGATGGCATTGCTGGGGGCTCCGTTCTTCCTGTTCCTGTTGCAGCGGACTCGCTCCGGATACGAGCTATGACACAGGACGGACCGATCCTCGCGATGTCCGACTTGACCGTCGCGTATGGCCCGCGGACGGTCATCGACCGCGCATCACTGACCATCGCTCGCGGAGAGCGGATGGCCATGGTCGGGCCCAACGGCGCCGGTAAATCGACGTTGTTGCGCGCGATGACCGGCATGCTGGTGCCGCGGAGTGGATCGGTCCGCCTCGCCGGCGATGCGATCGAGCACGTCGCACGTGCCTCGCTGGCGCGGACTATCGCGGTCGTCCCCGAGGTCGCCGACCTTCCCTTCGCGATGCCGGTCGTCGAGGTCGTCGCCCTTGGACGGCTGCCCCACGACCCGCCGTTCACCGGGCTTCGGAGCAGCGACGTCGCGGCGATCAACCGGGCGATCGAACGAGTCGGGATCGAGCATCTCCGCACGCGGGACATCCGCGAGCTGTCGATGGGCGAACGGCAGCTGGTCTTCATCGCCGTGGCGCTCGCCCAGTCTGCCCCTATCCTCGTCGTGGATGAGCCGACCGCGCACCTCGACATCCGCCACCAGGTCGAGGTGATGCAGCTGCTCGTCGAACTCAACGAGCGCGACGGTATGACGATCGTCGCGGTCCTCCACGATCTCGCGCTCGCCGCCCATTTCTTCCCCCGAGTCGTCGTCCTGGACGGCGGGCGGATCGTAGCCGACGGGCCGCCGGCCGAGACGCTCGACGGAACCACGATCCGCACGGTCTTCGGGGTCGATCCGGCACTGGTCCGCCTGCCCGTGCCGGCCGGCTGACGATGGACACCGTGCGGGAGGCGATCGGCCTCCTCACCCGCCTGCCGGTCTCGTTGGCGGGCACCGATCGGCCCGGGGCTGCCGCGTTCGCCGTCGTCGGCGCGTTCGTCGGCGCGGTGGGAGCCGTGCCGCTGGCCGTCCTCGGCGGACCGGTTGGTGAGCCCGTGCTCGGAGCGATCGCGGCGATCGCGACCGCTGCGATCATCACCGGTGCTCTCCACCTCGACGGTCTGGCCGACACCGCCGACGCGCTGCTCGCCCGTGACCCCGTGGCGGCCGAGCGGGCACGGACGGACCCGCGCCTCGGGACGGGCGGCGCCATCGCGCTGGTGCTCGCGATCGGCGCGGAGGTCGCTGCGCTGGCGAGCATCGCCGGTGGCGCTGGAGTCGTGCTCACCGCAACGGCATTCGTCGCAGTAGCAGCGATCTCGCGGGCGGTCCCGGTCGTTGCCGTCCAGACGGCTCTCGCGCGATCGACCTCGCCCGGGCTCGGCTCGTGGTTCGGCGCGACCGTCTCCCGCACGGATGCGGTCGTCGTGGCCGCGACGGCAGCCCTGGTGCTGGCTGCCGCGATGGCCATCTCCGGCGCGGGCCGGACGCTCCTCGTGGCCGCCATCGTCGAGCTCGGCGTCGGCCTCGCAACGGTCGCCACCCTGGTCCGTCTGCGTGGAAGCCTGGACGGGGATGGGATGGGTGCGGCGATCGAGATCTCGATGGTCGCAGGCCTCGCCGCCGTCGCCGTCGTATCGTGAAGGTCTGAGCACGTGGCGTCCCCACTCATCCTCGCGCTCGGCGGGACCCGCAGCGGCAAGAGCCGGTTCGGTCTCGCGACGACCCGCCGATGGGCCGGCGATGGGCGGGCCTGGTTCCTCGGGACCGCCTGGAGTGGCGACCCCGAGCTCGACGATCGAATCAGGCGTCATCGTCTCGAGCGACCCGCGGACTGGCCGACGGTCGATGTCGGCGTCGATCTGGCGGCATCGATCGCGTCCACCGTGCCCGCCGAGCCGATCCTCCTCGATGGTCTGACCCTGTGGCTCAGCACCCTGCTCGGCGACGACGTCCCGGCGATCGATCCGATCCTCGACGGACCGGTCGCCGCAGCCTTCGACGCTCTCGCCGTTCGACCCGGACCGGCGGTCGTCGTGAGCGACGAGGTCGGTCTTGGCATCGTCCCCATGCACCCGAACGCGCGGGCGTATCGCGACCTCGTCGGGATCGCCCACCAGCGGCTGGCCGCGCTGGCCGACGAGGCGTACCTCTTCGTCGCCGGCCTACCGGTCACCCTGAAAGGACCGCGATGAGTCCGGACGAAGCGGCGCTCGCGGCCGGCATCGATGCGGTCGAGACGCTGGGCCCCCTCGACCCGGTGGCCATGGCCGACGCGGCGGCGATCCTCGAGGTGCTGACGACGCCGCCCGGGAGCCTCGGCCGGCTCGAAGACCTCGTCGTCCAGCTCGCCGGGATCACCGCGACCCCGCGACCGACCCTGCGCGATCGCGCGATCGTCGTCGCGGCGGCCGATCATGGCGTCGCCCGACGGGGCGTTTCGGCCTATCCCGCCGAGGTCACGACGCAGATGGTCGGGAACTTCCTGGCCGGCGGCGCAGCGATCAATACGCTCGGGGCCATCGTTGGAGCGAGCCTCACCGTGATCGACGTCGGCGTTGCGGGGTCGATCCTGGACGCGTCTCCCGAGGGTGGGTCCGGCGCACGCCTCATCCGTGCTCGAGTCCGCCCGGGCACCGCCGATATGACGGTCGGTGCGGCCATGTCCCGCGCGGAGGCGCTCCGCGCCATCGCCGTCGGTCTGGCGGCGAGTCGCTCGCTGCGGGCGAGCGGCGTGGAGCTCATCGCGGTCGGCGAGATGGGCATCGGCAACACGACCGCCGCCAGCGCGATCACAGCCGCCATGACCGGTCTCGCCGCGGAGCGCGTGACGGGCCACGGCACCGGGATCGACGACGCGACACACGCGCACAAGGTCGAGATCGTCACCCGCGCTCTCGGTCGACACCGGCCCGACCCCGCGGATCCGATCGGCGTCCTCGCGGCGGTCGGCGGGCTCGAGATCGGTGCCCTGGTCGGGGTGCTCATCGGCGCTGTCGCGGGCCGCGTGCCGGTCGTGCTCGACGGCTTCATCACGGGTGCGGCGGCCCTCCTGGCGGCGGCCCTCGCGCCCGGGATCGCACCTCGCCTCATCGCCGGCCATCGCAGCGTGGAGCCGGGCCACGCGATCGTCGTGGAGCGACTCGGGCTGAGGCCAATCCTCGAGCTCGACCTTCGCCTGGGGGAGGGGACGGGCGCCGCCCTCGCGATCACCGTCATCGACGCCGCGATCGCCCTGCGCGACGGTATGGCGACGTTCGGATCCGCCCGGGACTCCGGCCGCCACGAACGCACCACGCCCGTCGACCGGTGACCGAGATCGTGCTCGTCCGTCACGCGGCGACGACGTGGTCGGGCATCCGGTATAGCGGGCGGAGTGACCCGCCGTTGTCGGACGCCGGCCGGGCCGAGGCAGTGCGGCTCGGTGCGGAGCTCGCGCCGCTCATCGTGACCGGGACGCTCCTGATCTCGAGCCCGTCGATCCGGGCCCTCGAGACCGCCAAGGCGATCGCCTCGGCAGCTGGGATCGACCACGTCGAAACCGACGACCGCTGGCTCGAGGCCGACGTCGGCGTCGCCGAAGGACGGACGTTCGACGAGGTGGCGGAACACGCCCCGGCTCTCGCCAAAGCGCTCGCAGGCGGCACCCTCGAGATCGACTGGCCAGGTGGGGAGAAGCATCTCGCCTTGGCTGGACGGGTCGCCGACGCGTGGACCGAGCTCACGGGTCGGCATCGTCCAGTCATCGTCGTGACCCATGCCGGTCCGTTGATGCACGCCCTCGCCCTCGCGGAAGGGCGGCCACCCCGGAGCAACGACCTCCTGGCACCGGCGGCGTACGTGCGCGTGCGACTCGCCGGCGAGGGGCAAACGTCGGCGACCGTGCTACCCTCCCGGGCGTGACGCCACCCCGACCGTTCTCGCCGGGACGTCCTGCCGCCGTCCGTCATCGGCCGACCCTCCTCCTCCTCGCGGCTGCCGCTGTCGCGACGCTCGCGGCTGGCTGCATCGGTGGCGAGTCGGCATCGACGACCACGCCGAGTGCGCGCAGCCCGTCGCCTTCGACCGCCGCGCCGAGCGCCCCGTCCGTGGCACCCAGCGAAGCGCCCACCGTCCCACCGACCCCGACCGGCAGCCCGAGCGGATCGTCGTCCGAGTCGCCGGCGGCGGATACGGTCGATGGCTGCAGCGGCACCGACGACAACCGCGCTTTCTTCGCCGAAGCTGCGGTCAACCTCGACTGGCCGGTCTACTGCGCCGTTCTGCCGGCTCGCTGGTCGGTGAACACCGGCAGCTACAGCACACAGGGCGTCGGGCGGCTCGTCATCTCCTACAAGGGCCCCGGCGGTGCCAGCCTGTCCCTGCACCAGGGTGCGTTCTGCGACGACGGCGACGGCTGCGTCGCGGCCGGGACCGATTCCGGCGACGCGCCCTTCGGGGATCAGACCGGCACGCTGGTCGTCCTTGATGGCGGCGGCTACGCGATCGTCGTCGATCGCGGCGCGCATCCCAGCTGGCTCGTCGTCGGCCAGGGCCTTGACGAAGCCACGTTCCGGGCGTTCGTCGCCGACTTCATCCGCCTCGACTGATCAGCCGGGACGCGGCTCCGCCGGTCCGGCCTCGGCGAGCGCGGCTTCGGCAAGCGCCGCGACCGCATCGACCGTGGATCCCATGTCCGCGTCGTCGCCTGCCATCACGGCCGTCGCCCCGAAGCCGATGACGGGCGCACCGCTCGTCGCGATCGTCCGCACCGTGGCGATCGCCGTCTCGAGCGTGAGCCCCTCGGGCTCGGGCGTCGCGACAGCCCACCCACCGGCGGCGTCGAGCGCATCCATGTCGAATCCGATGTACCAGGCGTCGATCCGCTTAGCGACCGTGGCGCTCCACGACGCGACGGCGGCCTGACCGGCGGCGTCCGCCAGCATCCCCGGCCCGAACTGCGCAACCCCGCTCGCCGCGAGCAGCCGCGATTCGGTCTCGTCGAGCACCTGGCCGCCGAACAGCCCGGCATCGAGCTCCCGCACGGTCGGGCCCTCTGCCGCCGCGACCAGCGCCGGGTCGCCGCGACCACAGGCCATCGCGAACGGCATGCCCCAGACGTTGCCCGACGGCGTCGTGTCCGGCGTGTTGAAGTCGCCGTGGGCGTCGAACCATGCGAGCCCGAGGCGCATCCCCGGCCGGGCCCTACGGATCCCGGCCATGGCTCCGGCGTGCGTCGTGCAGTCGCCCCCGAGGACGAGCAGGCGCACGTCATCACCGCCCTGGACGAGTCCGGTCTGGACATGGGTCGCGAGGCGACCGAGATAGGCCACGATAAGGTCGCGGTTCTTCGCACGCGGATCGTCGTCGGCGACCCAGCCCGGATCGTTGGCAGCGTCCCCGTGGTCGAGCCACGTGACGCCCGACAGCGCCGCCTTCGCGGCGAGCCGGTCGCGCAGGCCAAGCCGCCGGAGCTCGGTCGGGGTCCACTCCATACCGCCAAAGTGGCCACCCAGCGCGGTCGGGGAGCCGGCGATCACGATCGTGGGATCGGTCACATCGCTCAGGATACCCGTGCGGCGGCGATCGACGTTCGCCATGATGACCGTGATGCGGATCGCCGACTTCGCGCTCGAGCGCTATTTCGCTCGCTGGGAGTTCGCCGTGGAGCACCTGCTCTGCGCGTCCGACCTGCAGGGCTACCCGCTGGCCGAGCTGCTCGCCCTGGCTGACCCAGAAACGCGTGCGATGTGGGATCGGCTGGCTCTCGGCTACACCGAATCGACCGGTCACCCGCTCCTGCGCCGCGAGATCGCGGCGCTCTACGACGGGATCGAACCCGACGATGTCCTCGTGTTCGCCGGGGCCGAGGAAGGCATCTTCTGTCTCGCCAACGTGGCCCTCGGTCCAGGAGACCACGCGATCGTGACCTGGCCCGGCTACCAGAGCCTGTACGAGGTCGGGCGTGCGACGGGTGCGGACGTCACGCTCCACGAGCTCCGCGAGGACGCTGGGTGGGCGATCGACGTCGACCTGCTACGACACCAGCTCACGCCGGCGACGCGGCTCATCGTCGTCAACGCCCCGCACAACCCGACCGGGATGCTGCCCGATCGCGCGACGTTCGACGCCATCGTGGCGCTTGCCGAGGAGAGCGGCGCCCACCTCCTCATGGACGAGGTCTACCGCTTCCTGGAGTTCGATGCGGTGGATCGTCTGCCGGCCGGTGCCGACGCGACGGCGCGCGGGATCTCCCTTGGCGTCATGTCGAAGTCGTTCGCGATGGCCGGCCTGCGGATCGGCTGGCTTGCGACGCGTGATCGCGACCTGCTGGCGAGGTGCGCCCGTTTCAAGGACTACACGACGATCTGCTCCGCGGCGCCGTCAGAGGTGCTGGCTCTCATCGGTCTTCGTGCTCGTGACACGGTCCTTGCCCGGTCGCGCGAGATCGTCCACGCGAACCTCGAACGTCTTGATGCGTTCTTCGACGACTGGGCGGACCGGTTCACGTGGAACCGCCCGCGAGCTGGGTCGGTCGGGTTCCCGCGGCTGACCGTGCCTGGTGTCACGATCGACGAGTGGGCGGCGGGGCTGGTCGAGGCGGAGGGCGTCCTGCTCCTCCCCGGATCGCAGTTCGGCTACGGCGGCAATCACTTTCGGCTCGGGTTCGGACGGACCGACCTGCCCCTCGCTTTGGACCGTCTGGAGCAGCACGCACGCCGCACGCTTCGCTGATCGCGGGCGGCCGACGACGGTTACCGACCGCTCCGTGCCGCCCCGGACGACCCCACGACCGGTACCTTCGGCCCTCCCCGCATCTGGGACGTGCGTCGACGCACCGGTGCATCCCCGCACGGTCCTACCCGAAGGGGCCTACGCCGGGTACCAGTTTCTCCCTTAGCCGTTCGTCGTCCACCACCTAGCGTTCGGTCTCCATCGGGGGATGGGCCCCGCGTCCCTAGACGCGGGGCCCTTGGATCGAAAGGACAGCCGGGGTGGTCCGAACGAAGCGACATCAGCGTGCCGATCGACTCGCTGCCGCGTGGCTGGTGGCGCTTCTGTCGATGGCGTTTGCGCCCGCCGCGCCGTTCGCATCACAGGTTGCCGTCGCCGCATCGGCAACGACCGTCGACGTCTCGCCTGAGAATGGAACGGGCGCCACGGGCGGGGTGGTCGTCCTCACCGCGAGGGTCTACGACGAGAACGGCGACCTCTATGCGGGAACAGGCACGTCCACGCACGTGCGATTCTTCTTTCACCCGAGCAGCCCCAACGACGTCGATAGCCCTGGGAACAGCCCCGATTTCGACTGCGCGACCGGGGACGACGGCATGTGTACGGTCTCGTACACGGCGACGGTCGCAGGTACTGACATCATCTGTGCGCTGATCGGCGGCCCGAGCTCGCAGTGCGACGACGAGGGTGTCGGAGATCCCGAGCGCAACGATCGCGTCGACGCGGTCCAGCACGTCAACCCGGGAACGCACAGCCCGACCCCCACGGCCACGCCCAGCCCGACCCCGACGCCGACGCCCACGCCAAGCCCGACGCCGACCCCCACCCCGACGCCCAGCCCGACCCCGATCCCGACGCCGACGCCCACGCCAAGCCCGACGCCGACCCCCACCCCGACGCCCAGCCCGACCCCGATCC
>DASTIG010000058.1:0-3953 GCA_035717785.1 Candidatus Limnocylindrales bacterium | reverse complement strand
GATCGGATCGCGGATCATCGTCGCGGCGGCCGATGGGTCGGCGATGAGTCTGCGCGTCGTCGGCGTCGCGGGGCGGACGCTGCCCGGTCGGTCCGGCGAGTCGCTGCTGGTCGGCTGGGCCGATGCCGGGCGACTCGGGATCGACGGCGCGGACGCATTCGCGGTGCGTTTCGTCGAGGATGCGTCCGCGGTCGATCAGGCGGCGCTCGCCGACGGGGCGCGCACGCTGGCTCTCGAGCCCGTACCGCTCGACCGGATCCAGGGTGCGATCGGCGAAGCGCTCGATCGCGTGTTCGGGCTGTTCGACGTCCTGTCGCTCATAGCCGTCGTCGTCGCCTCGCTCGGGATCGTCAATACGCTGACCATGAATGTCCTCGAGCGCGTGCGCGAGATCGGCGTGCTCCGGGCCGCCGGGATGACCCGGCGCCAGGTCTGGCGGTCGGTCGTGGTCGAGGCAGGCATCACCGGCCTCGTCGGGGCGATCTGCGGCGTCGTTGCCGGGTTCGTCGTCGGCGACCTGATGGTCGCCCTGTCGGGCGGCCGATGGGACCTCGCCGTCGCTATCCCGTGGCTGGCGGTCGTCGCTGCGTTCGTGCTCGGGGTCGCCCTGGCCATGCTCGCAGCCGCCTATCCGGCGCGCCTGGCGAGCGGGATCTCGATCGTCCGAGCCGTCGGGTACGAGTAAGCCGCTGGAAATCGTGGTGCTAGACTCCTGACCTCGGTCGCGCCCCCAGCACGACCCCGCCCAGGAGCCTCGATTGACGATCGCGATACCGCGACTCGACCGAACCACGGCCGAAGAGCGCGGTCTCACCCTGGCGGATTTTCTCTTCCCGATCCGCGTCGGTGAGCGTACCCCGACGTGGATCAGGCACGTGATCCTCGTCTTCGCGGGTGCCTCGATCGTCACTATCTCGGCCCAGATCGTCATCCCGATACAGCCGGTCCCGTTCACCTTCCAGACGTTCGGCGTCCTCACGGTCGGTGCGGCCCTCGGTTTCCGGCGGGGCGCGCTCGCGCTGCTCCTGTACCTGGCGGTGGGGGCGATCGGTATGTCGGTCTTCGCCCCGGGCGGGCCGCAGGGTTTCGCCCGGCTCGTCAGTCAGACCGGTGGCTACCTGGTCGGGTTCGTGGTCGCTGCGGCGATCGTCGGCCGCCTGGCCGAGCTCGGCTGGGATCGTAGGATCGGTGGTTCGCTAGCCGCGATGGCCATCGGCACCGCGGTCATCTACGCGATCGGCGTGCCGTGGCTGAAAGTTGTCGGCGGTATCTCGTGGGAGGCGGCCGTCGCCGGCGGGATGACGAAGTTCCTCATCTGGGATGCGGCCAAGCTGGCCGTCGCGGCGGGCCTCTTCCCGCTCGCTTGGTGGGTCATCGGCCGCCGTCCGGAGGATCGCTGACCGCGCCCTTCAAGGGTGCCTCCCTCGTTCTCCGGCTATCGTGCGTCCGTGGATACGCAGCGCGGCGACCCAGGGATGTTCGGGCCTGATTCGGCCGCCTGGGCGCTCGACCGCGAAGCGATGTTGCTCCTCGGCGCAGGCCCGCGTGCGCTGCTGCTCCAGCTCGCTCACCCGGGTGTCGCGGCCGGCGTCGCCGAGCACTCCGACTTCCGGGCCGATCCCTGGCGGCGGTTGGATGGCACGCTGCGGAGCTATCTGCGGATCATCTATGGCTCGACGAGCGCGGCGCGCGACGAGATCCGCCGCCTGAACACGCTCCACCGCGAAATCCACGGTCCCGGCTACGACGCGCGCGACCCAGCACTGTCGTTGTGGGTGCACGCGACGCTGGTCGATTCGACCGTGGTCGTCAACGACTCATGGTCAGGTCCCGTGACGCGCGATCAGGCGGCACGGTTCTACGACGAGACGAAGCCGATCGCTCGGGCGTTCGGCGTGCCCGACGCGCTCCTCCCATCCGACCTCGACGCGTTCGAGGCATATCTGGACCTCGAGCTCGGACCTGGCGGTCCGGTCCAGGTCGGGTCGACCGCGCGGGAGCTCGCGGAGGCGATCCTGCATCCGCCACTCCCCGGGGTGCTGGCTCGGATCGGGCTCCACCCGCGCCTCTACGACTGGACGCTGTGGCCATCGATCGGCCTCCTGCCGGACTCGATCCGGGAAGGCTACGGCCTGCGGTGGGGACCGCTGGAACGGAGCGTGTCCCGCTGGCTCGTGGCCGGCTGGCGCGCCTGGAACCCGGTCCTGCCGCCGACGTTCCGGCAGATGCCGCAAGCGCTCGCGGCCGATCGCCGGGTCAACGGCGGGCGCTAGTAGAAGCTTGGGAACCTCGGCCGGAACAGCGTCGACAGGTCCGCCGGGGTCGCGTCGTCGAGCGTCTTGAGCAGCGTCTGGGTGTTCGAGATCCGGTAACGCCGATCGGCGACGTACTGCTTGAGGGTGGACCAGAACAGCGTCGAACCCATCCTCGAGCGCACCTGGTTGAGCAGGTTCCCGCCCTGGATGTAGACGATCTCGTAGTAGCAGCCGCTGGTGTAGCTGTAGATCGACCGGTCGAGCCGCCCGGTCGCGCAGCGGCTCGCCCGGCGTGTCCCGGTCACGTCGCGGGCGACGAAGTCGGCCAGCGCCTCGTCGGCGAACGGCTGGCGGGCCTGGTCATTGCCGACCAGTCCGTAGAACCACTGATGAGCGGTCTCGTGCGCGACGAGATAGCGCAGGTTCGCGCTGCCCACGCCGTACGGGATCCAGGTCATCCCCGGCGATTCCATGCCGTACCCACCGGCCGACTGGACGACCTTGTAGATGGGGTAGGGATATGGGCCCAGGCGTGACTGCATCGCCCGGAAGGCATCCGCCGCGGCATCCACGACCAGCGCCCTGTTGGCCGACGAGCGGTAGTAGTAACGCACCTTCGTCGACCCGACGAGGACGGTCGCCGTCCGGAAGTCGGGCGCGGCCGTGATCGTGACGTCGCGGACGTTGCGCGCAACGAATCGCTGGGTGAGGCCGTCGGACGACACAGAGGCCCGATCGGCGGTCGATGCGACGACGAGCCGGCGATCCGCCCGGAGCGTGACCGCCACCTCGGGACTGACCGGGGTCACGAACGGGTCACCGTGGTTCGGCCGGGTGAACGGTGTGGCACGGCTCACCCACGGGATCCAACGGGACGCGTCGACGATCCGGTTCACCTTCGTGAACAGCCAGTTCGAGCCCGACAGCGAGCTCCGCAGCCGCGCGAGGTAGTGCGTACGGACCTTCACCGTGTCGCCGGCGGCGAGGATGCCGCCGAGGGGCACGACGATCGTCTGATCGCTCACGCGGCGGGCCACGTTCCGGCCGTCGACCTGCACGACCCGCAGCGACATGCCGCCGAGCCGCGCGGCGACCGTGTTGAGCTCGATCCGGTCGATCGGGCCACCCGACGTGTTCGTGATCGTCGCGACGCTGTTGACCATGAATGACCGGCTCGCGTAGTTCAGCGTCAGGCCGACCGAATAGGTCGCGCTCAGGTTCAGGCTTGTGCGGTTGACGCTCCCCGGTGTGATCGCGCTGACCGCGGTCCCGGTGGCAGCGGCATCGATGTCGTCCGCCGTCAGGACTGACAGGCGCTCGCTGCAGGCGAAGGCCGGCGCGGCGATGCCGAGGACCAGCAGCACGGCGAGCGCGACCGGGGCGGCGATCCGCGACAGCGATCGTCGGGGCATCAGGCCCGAATCCTACCCGCGGCGGTCGAATCAGCGCTCCCGGACCTTGGTCCCGCTGCGCCCCTACACTGCGCGGGCATGGCAAGCGGCACCGTCACCGAGGCGTTCCTGGACGCTGTCCGTGCCCGGCTTCCCGACCTGCGGTTACTTATCGATGAGGCGGATCGCGAGACCTATCGTCGCGACGAGACCGCCTATCTGCCGGCAGGTCTGCCGGGTGCCGTGGCGTTGCCGACCGAGACCGCCCAGGTCGCGACGCTCGTGCGGATCTGTGGCGAATTCGATG
>DASTIG010000057.1:0-5541 GCA_035717785.1 Candidatus Limnocylindrales bacterium | reverse complement strand
GGCGGGGACTACATCGGTGAGATCGCCGCGGAGATCGTCGAGAAGCACCCGGAGGCACTCGGCCTGCCGGAATCCGACGCTCGCGAAGTCTTTCGCCGCGAGGGCGTCGAGCTGATGTTCGCCGACATCAAGAAGTCCCTGCACGAGTTCGGGGTCGACTTCGACGTCTACTTTCACGAGGACTCACTGCACCAGAGCGGTGCAGTGGCGCATGCCGTCGATCGGCTGCGTGATCTGGGGCACCTGTACGAGAAGGACGGCGCACTGTGGCTGCGGTCCACCGCGTTCGGTGATGACAAGGATCGTCCGGTCATCCGCAGCAATGGCCGGCCGGCATACATTTCTGCCGACCTCGCGTACTACTTGAACAAGCGAGAGCGGGGCTTTGACCGGATCGTCATCATGCTCGGCGCCGATCATCACGGCTACGTCGGCCGGATGATGGCCATGTGCCGGGCATTCGGCGACGAGCCGGGTCGCAACCTGGAGATCCTCATCGGCCAGATGGTCAACCTCGTCCGCGACGGCACGCCGGTCAAGATGAGCAAGCGCGCGGGCGCGATCATCACTCTCGAGGATCTTGTGGATGCCATCGGCGTGGACGCCGCCCGGTACGCACTGGCCCGCTACTCGCCGGATTCCACGATCGACCTTGATCTCGACTTGTGGGCGCAACACACCAACGACAATCCGGTCTACTACGTCCAGTACGCGCACGCCCGGCTGGCGTCGATCTTTCGCAACGCCGCCGAGCTCGGGGTCGAACGCGGAGACCTCAAGCCGGAGTTGCTCGATCACGAGCGGGAGTCTGCTCTGCTCGGCGCCCTCGGGGAGTTTCCTCGCATCGTGACGACGGCCGCCGAACTCCGCGAGCCGCATCGAGTTGCCCGTTATCTGGAGGACCTCGCCGCCGCCTTCCACAAGTTCTACGACGACTGCCGCGTGCTGCCGATGGGTGACGAGGAGACGACGGACGTGCACCGGGCCCGGCTCTGGCTGGTCGAAGCGACCCGAATCGTCATCGCGAACGGGCTGCGTCTGCTCGGCGTGACGGCGCCGGAGCGGATGTAACCGATGGCCTCGCACGAGGCCGGCGCGCTGCACGCTGACGCCGGCTCCCGCGGCCCGCTGTGGCTCCGTGCGCCCGCCGACATCAACGCCCTGGTGCCGAGGCTGTGGCCGCGTACCGTCGAGCGGGCCGCTGGCGGCGTGCTGTGCGTGGGGGGCGTCGGCGTCGACGTGATCGCAGAAAGCTTCGGGACGCCGGTGTACGTGGTCGACGAAAACGACCTCAGGTCGCGCGCGCGAGATTTCAAGGTTGCCTTCGACAAGGCCTTCGCGACCTTCGGCACCGGAGCGGAGACGTTCTACGCGGGTAAGGCATTCATGAACCTCGCCATCGCTCGGTGGATCGCGGACGAGGGCCTGAGCCTCGACGTGTGCACCGGCGGCGAGCTCGCGGTTGCGCTCCGGGCGGGATTCCCGCCGGATCGAATCGGAATGCATGGCAACAACAAGTCCGAGACGGAGCTGGCCCGCGCCCTGGCGGCGGGCGTTGGCCGGATCGTCGTGGATTCCGCCGTGGAGATCGACCGATTGTCGCGCCTGGCCCGCGACCTCGCCACACGCGCAAAGGTGATGGTGCGCATCACCGTGGGAGTCGAAGCGCACACCCACGAGTACATCGCCACTGCTCATGAGGACCAGAAATTCGGGTTCTCGCTGGCCGGCGGATCCGCTGGTGCCGCTGTCTCTGCGGTGCTCGCCGAGCCCGCCCTCGAGCTGCTCGGACTCCACTCGCACATCGGCTCGCAGATCTTCGACACAGCTGCGTTCGAGGTCGCCGCCCGCCGCACGCTTGGGCTGCACGCCCAGATTCGCGACGAGCACGGCGTGGAGCTGCCCGAGCTCGGCCTCGGCGGCGGGTTCGGCATGGCGTACACGACGCAGGACGATCCGCAGCCGCCCGACGAGTTGGCAGCCGAAATGGCTGCGATCGTCGGAACGGACTGCCAGACGCTCGGTGTTTCCGTGCCGCGGGTCAGCGTGGAGCCCGGCCGCGCGATCGCCGGGCCGAGCACGCTCACGCTGTACGAGATAGGCACCGTCAAGCCGGTCGAGCTCGACGCCGGCTCGACCCGCACCTATGTCGCCGTCGACGGCGGGATGAGCGACAACATCCGCACCGCCCTGTACGGCGCGGACTATTCCTGCTCCCTGGCCAGCCGCCGCTCCGACGCTCCGCCGGTCCTGGCGCGCGTCGTCGGCAAGCACTGCGAAAGCGGCGACATCGTCGTGAAGGACGAGTTCCTCCCAGCCGACGTCAGGCCAGGCGATCTGCTGGCCGTTCCAGGCACCGGTGCCTACGCCCGGAGCATGGCGAGCACCTACAACCACGTGCCGCGCCCGCCCGTGGTGGCGGTCCGCGACGGGCAGGCTCGGGTGATCGTCCGTCGCGAGACCGAAGACGACCTGCTCCGGCTCGACGTCGATTGAGCTTGGCACGCCCTGGCGCCGAGTCCATGTCTCGCATCATGGACGATGGGCGGCGGACAGGAATCGGTGCCCGAAACTGGCCAACGGCCCAGAAACAGGCGAAAGAGGCGTCGAATGAGCACGGTGCGCGTCGCGTTGCTCGGGTGCGGCAACGTCGGCTCCGAGGTGGCGCGCCTGCTCACCGATCACGCCGACGACCTGGCAGCCCGGATCGGCGCTCGCCTCGAACTGATCGGTGTGGCGGTGCGCCGCATCGGCCGCGATCGGAGCGCAAGCGGCCTGGACCCGTTGTTGTTCACGACCGACGCCGTCGGGCTGGTGACTCGCCCCGATGTCGACGTGGTGGTCGAGCTGATCGGCGGCATCGAGCCGGCGCGCTCGCTCGTCCTCTCCGCGATGGAGTCCGGCGCGTCCGTCGTCAGCGCCAACAAGGCGCTGCTGGCCGAAGACAGCGCGACGTTGCACGCCGCCGCCGAGAAGCATGGCGTGGACCTGTACTACGAGGCGGCCGTCGGCGGCGCCATTCCGCTGCTCAGACCACTACGCGAGTCGCTGTCCGGCGACCGCATCCGCCGAGTGCTGGGGATCGTCAACGGGACGACGAACTTCGTCCTCGACAAGATGGACGGCTCCGGCGCCGGGTTCGCCGAGGCGCTGGAGGACGCCCAGGCACTCGGCTTCGCGGAGGCGGACCCGACCGCGGACATCGAGGGTTTCGACGCTGCGGCAAAGGCCGCCATCCTGGCGTCGATAGCCTTCCACTCGCCAGTCGTCGCCGCCGATGTCCACCGGGAGGGGATCGCGGACGTCACCTCCGCCGACATCGCCAGCGCCCGGGACATGGACGCCGTCGTCAAGTTCGTCGCCATTTGTGAACTCTCTGAGGACGAGGGGTCCGTCGGGGTTCGCGTGCACCCGGCGATGCTGCCGCGCTCACACCCGCTGGCCAGCGTGCGCGGCGCGTACAACGCCGTGTTCGTCGAGAGCGATGCCGCGGGCCGGCTGATGTTCTACGGTCCGGGCGCCGGTGGCGCGCCGACAGCCAGTGCTGTTCTCGGCGACCTCGTGACCGTCGCGCGAAACCGGCTGACCGGCGCCGTCGGCCCGGGGGCATCGTGGTACGCAGACCGGCCCGTGCACCCCATGGGCCAGACCAGAACCCGCTACCACATCAGCCTCGACGTCGACGACCGACCGGGCGTCCTGGCCGCCGTCGCCGCGGTCTTCGCCGCTCACGGTGTCTCGATCGAGACCGTCCGGCAACGGATGCATGGACCTGACGACGCCGAACTCGTCATCGTGACGCATCACTCGACCGATGAGGCGCTCACGGCCACCGTGGAGGGTCTGCGCGAGCTGGCCGCCGTACGCGACGTCCTGTCGGTGATGCGGGTGGAGGGAGACCAGCCATGACCCACCTCTGGCGAGGTGTCATCGAGGAATACCGCACCCGGCTGCCGGTGAGCGACGAGACACCCGTGGTGACGTTGCGAGAAGGCGGCACACCGCTCGTCCCCAGCGCATGGTTGACCGGGCTGACCGGCTGCTCGGTCCACCTCAAGGTCGAGGGGTCGAATCCGACCGGATCGTTCAAGGACCGCGGGATGACGGTCGCGATCTCCAAAGCGCTGGAGGACGGCGCCAAGGCCGTCGTCTGCGCGTCGACGGGGAATACCAGCGCGTCGGCGGCGGCGTACGCGGTGCGGGCCGGGATGACCCCTAACGTACTGATCCCCGATGGCAAGATCGCCGGGCCAAAGCTCGCGCAGGCAGTGGTTCACGGCGGCCGGATCGTGGCAGTGGACGGGACGTTCGACGACTGTCTCCGGCTGGCCCGGGCGCTGGCCGGCGACTTCCCCGTGGCCCTGGTCAACTCGCTCAACCCGCATCGACTGGCCGGTCAGAAGACCGCTGCCTTCGAAATCGTCGACGACCTCGGGGATGCGCCCGAGGTGCACGTGCTGCCCGTGGGAAACGGCGGGAATATCTCGGCGTACTGGATGGGTTATCAGGAGTACGCGGCCAACGGTCCAGCGACCCGATGCCCCCGGATGTGGGGTTTCCAGGCCGCCGGTGCCGCACCGATCGTGCGGGGCGAACCGGTCGCCAAGCCCGCGACTGTGGCCAGCGCCATCCGGGTCGGCAACCCAGCGCTGTGGGACCTCGCCGTCGCCGCCCGCGACGAGTCCAAGGGGATGATCGACGAGGTGACCGATGAGCAGATCCTCGTCGCTCAGCAGGAGCTGTCCAGCCATGAGGGACTGTTCGTGGAGCCGGCGTCTGCCGCGGGTGTGGCCGGACTCGTCGCGGCTACCGCGTCGGGCAAGGTCGACACCGGCCAGGTCGTCGTCGTGACGGTGACCGGTCATGGCCTCAAAGACGTCGACATCGCCAGCGCGGCGTACGGCGCCGTACGACCAGAGGTGATACCTGCCGACGTCGCCGCCGCCGCGTCAGTGTTGGGCTTGACATGAATCGCGCCGTCCGTGTCACCGTCCCCGCGACGAGTGCCAACATCGGGCCGGGCTTCGATGCGCTGGGCCTGGCGCTCGACTTGCATGATGTCATCGAGGCCCACACCGTCCCGGCCGAGCCAGGCGGGAAGCTGACGGTTGCCATCGAGGGGATCGGCGCCGACGAGCTGCCGCGGGACGCATCGCATCTCGTGGTCCAGGCCATGCACGTCATCTTCAAACTCGCCGGTCAGGAGCCGCCGGCAGTCCACCTGCGCTGTGTGAACGGGATCCCCCTTGGTCGGGGTCTCGGGTCTTCGGCCGCCGCGATCGTCGCCGGGGTGTTGGGCGCTCGTGCCCTCGTCGAGGGGGGGCCGGACCTGGTGGACGATGAGGCAGTGCTGGCGGTCGCGGCCGGCTTGGAGGGTCATCCCGACAACGTCGCCCCGTGCCTGCTCGGCGGGTTGACGCTCGCCTGGAACCCTGGTGAGCGGGCGAGGGCAATTCGCCTCGATGTCCACCCGGACCTGCGGCCGGTCCTGTGCGTTCCCGAGCAGACGCTGCCCACCGAGGCAGCCCGTGGGCTGCTGCC
>DASTIG010000056.1:0-16943 GCA_035717785.1 Candidatus Limnocylindrales bacterium | reverse complement strand
GTGGACCTGCGCCTCAGCGCCGCGCAACTCGAGCTCCAGGAACGCGCGCGTCGCTTCACCCGCGAGTTCCTCCAGCCGGTCGAGGTCGCGTGCGAGCGCGCGAGCGGCCGCCTCCCGCCAGAGCAGCGCGCCCGGATCCGGGACGCGTCGATCGAGGCGGGCCTGGTCGGCGGATCGCTACCAAAGCAAGTCGGAGGCCAGGGCTGGTCGATGCTCGAGCAGGTCCTGGTTCATGAGCAGCTCGGCCAGTCGACCGGAGGGTTGTGGTCCTTCATCCCGGGCGCTTACAACGCCCTGCTGCACTGTGACGACGAGCAGCGGCGGCGCTATCTCGAACCGAGCCTCCGCGGCCAACGCTTCGGCGCGTACGCGGTCACGGAGCCGGAAGCCGGGTCCGACGCCCGGGCCCTGTCGGCGACCGCGGTACGTGACCCGGCTACAAGGGAGTACGTCCTCAACGGCGAGAAGTGGTTCGTGACCGGCCCGCCCGACGAGACCGATTTCATGATCTTCCACTGCCACGTCGTCGACGGAGCCGACCGGCGCCCGACGCTGTTCCTCGTCGATTACGACACGCCCGGTGTGACCCTTAAACACGACCCCGACTACATGCACACGTTCGCCGATAGGCATCCGCAGTTCGTGCTCGAGGACGTCCGCGTCCCGACGTCCGCGATCCTCGGCGGCGTCGGCAAGGCCGACGAGCTCACCAACGAGTGGTTCGTCGAAGAGCGGATCCACATCGGGGCCCGGTGCACTGGCGCCATGGAGCGGCTCCTCACCGAGGCGGTCGAGTGGGCGATCGGGCGCATCCAGTTCGGCGAGCGCATCTTCGACTTCCAGGGCGTGTCGTTCCCCTTGGCCGATTCGGCTGCCGACGCCTCGGCCGCGCGCCTGCTGACGCGCGAAGCCGCCGTCCTCGCCGACGCCGGTGCCGACCCGAAGGTCGTCCACGCGAAGGCGTCGCTGGCCAAGCTGTTCGCATCTGAGGCGGCCTTCCGGTGCGCGGATCGTGTCGTGCAGGTGTTCGGTGGCCGCGGCTACATGCGCGAGACCGCCGCGGAGCGGTTCTTCCGCGAGCTCCGCGTCGACCGGATCTGGGAGGGCACCTCTGAGATCCAGCGCCTGATCATCGCGAGGGCTCTCGAGAAGCGCGGCGTCGGGCGGGTCGTCGGATGACGGCCTTGCATAGGATGCACGTTGTGACCGCCGAGTCTGCCGCTGGCAGGGCCAACGGGTCGAATTCGTGCGTCCGCTGCACGCGGGGCGACCATTCGGTCGAATCCTTTGCGTTTGACGCGATCTTCGAGCCGTTGCGGCGGCGTTCGGCGACAGAGCGTGCATCCGACGCAAGCCTCGGGCGGATCCGTGCGCCGGGCGCACAACCCCGGCGATCCCGATGACCGATATCTCGGCACCGCCCTCCGTGGAGGCCACCGCGCGCACGATCGATCTCCGGCCGGTCTTCGCCCCGACGTCGATCGCCGTCGTGGGCGCGTCGGCGCGGAGCTGGATCGCCGAGACCGTCCGCGACAACCTGCGGCTCATGGGCAGCGACACCCGCTGCCATTTCGTCAATCCGAAATACGAAGAGCTGCTCGGCCAGGCCTGCTATCCATCGCTCGAAGCGCTCCCGGAGCGGCCCGACATCGCGCTCGTCGCCCTCAACCCGCTGCGTGCCGCCATCGTCACCCAGGCGGCGGCCGACGCCGGGATCCCGGCCGTCATCATCCCGGGTGGGGGTGTCGTCGAAGGGGGCGCCGCCGCCGCCGCGATGCAGGCCGAAGTGGCCGACATCGCTCGTCGGCACGGGATGGCCCTTGTCGGGCCGAACTGCATGGGCGTTATCGACCTGACCGTGAACGCCGCCACGTACATCGGCGACGTATCGCCGTATCTGCCGCGCGGCGGCGTGGCCGGCATCGCCCAATCCGGGTCCGTGACCGATGCATTCGTCCAGTCGGGCTCGCGCGTCGGGTTCAGCCGCATCATCAGCTGCGGCTCGGAGGTCGTACTCGACGTCTGTGACTACCTCGCCTATTGCCTGGACGATCCAGAGACCACCTCGGTCATCCTGTTCCTCGAGGGGTTCCGCCGGCCGGAAAGGTTCCTGGCCCTCGCCGATCGGGCGCTGGAGCTCGGTAAGCCGATCATGGCGGTGAAAGTCGGGCGGAGCGAGCATGCCCGGGCCGCCGCCATCGCCCATTCCGGGTCGCTGGCCGGCGAGGCGCGGGTGACCGACGCCGCGCTCGACGCCGCCGGTGTCATCCGATGCGCCGACCTCGACGAGCTGCTCGAGACGGCCGAGCTCGTCGAGGGGACGCGCCGCACCGGACGAGGGATCGGGCGTGGCCGCGCCGGCGTCGTGACGGTCAGCACCGGCGAGGCGTCGCTCATCGCCGACCTGGCACCCGCGGCCGGACTCGACCTGCCGCCGCTCCCGGATGCCACCCGCGACCGGATCCTCGAGACTCTGCCGACCATGGGGTTCATCGGCAACCCAATCGATCCGTGGGGCGCCGCCGACTCCGCGACCGCCTATGGTGCCGTCTTCGAGGCGCTTGCCGAATCCAACGCCTACGACGTGCTCGTGCTGGTCCACGACTTCCCGTATCGCTCGCTGCCGGCCGAGGTCGCCACCGCGAACGAGGTCACGGGCGCGATGCTCGACGCGACCCGCGAGCGACCGTGGCTGCTTCCCGTGTACGTGTCGCTCACGTCGGGCGAGCCGCCGCCCGAGACGAAGGCGCTGCTCGACGAGCAGGGCAGCGGTGCGCCGCTGGTGCGCGGGGCGAGCGAGGCCTTCCGGGCGATCGGCTCGTTCGCGCGTTGGGAGCGCCGCCGGGAAGCGCGCCCACGCACGGGCCCCTGGCGCGCGGGCTGGCCGGACCTCGCGAGCGATCGCACGGCGTTCGGCCTCGAGCCGGCGCCCATCCCGTCGTTCACGGAACCTCGCGTCCTGCCCGAGCGCGAAAGCCTCGACCTCCTGCGGGCTGCCGGCCTGTCCGTGACGCCGGCGCTCGCGGTGCGCGACGCGGAGGCAGCGGTCGAAGCCGCCCGGCCGCTCGGCGGTCACGCCGTCGTGCTTAAGATCGACGCGGTCGACCTGCCGCACAAGAGCGACCTCGGCCTCGTCCGTCTCGGGCTGGCCGCGGACGACGACATCCGGGCGGCTGCCGACGACCTGCTGCGGGCCGCCCGCGACCACGGCGTCGATGCGCGGGGCCTGCTGCTCGAGCCGATGGCCGACCCCGGGCTCGAGCTGATCGTCGGTCTTCGGCGCGACCCGTCGTTCGGGCCGTGCGTCGTCGTCGGTCTCGGTGGCGTGCTCGCCGAGGTGCTCGATGACGTCGCGATCCGGCTCGCACCGGTCACCTCCGACGCCGCGAACGCCATGCTCGACGAGCTGCGCGCAGCCCGGCTCCTCGACGGAACACGCGGCCGTCCCGCCGTCGATCGAGCGGCGGTCGCCGGGTTGATCGTCGCCCTGTCGACCCTGGCGATCGAGCGTCCGGATCTCCTCGAGGTCGACCTCAACCCGGTCATAACCACGGCGGACGGCGCGGTGGCCGTCGACGCGCTCGTGGTCCTCGGAGGACCGTCCAGGGAGCCCAACGATGGCCGATGAACCCGTTCTGCTCACGGAGACGACCGGCTGGGGTGTCCGGCTGACGCTGAATCGCCCCTCGAAGCTCAATGCCCTGTCCGCCGAGCTGATAGACGCCCTGACAGCGGCGATCGCCGCAGCTAACGACGACGACCACGTCCGCGTCATCGCCATCGCCGGAGCCGGTCGGGCGTTCTGCGCCGGCTATGACCTCTCAGAGGCGGCACCGCCGACGGCATTGGCCTGGCGCGACGTCCTCGCACGGGACGTTGCCGCCACCCTGGCGGTCTGGTCATGCCCGAAACCTGTGATCGCCCAGGTTCATGGCTATGCCCTGGCCGGGGGTCTCGAACTGGCGATGGCCTGCGACCTCATCGTCGCGGCCGACGACGCCCAGCTTGGGGAGCCCGAGATCCGGTTCGGCTCGGCACCGGTCACGCTGCTGATGCCGTTCCTCATCGGGCAGAAGAAGACGCGCGAGCTGCTCATGACAGGTGACCTGATCGATGCGGCCGAAGCGCATCGGATCGGTCTGGTGAATCGGGTCGTTGCCCGCGACCGGTTGGACGCCGAGGTCGACGACCTTGCCGACCGGCTAGCCCGGGTGCCGCCGGATGTCATGGCGCCGACGAAGCTGATGCTCAATCGGGCGATGGATGCCGCGGGCTTCGCCGCGGCGGTCGAGATGGGCCTCGATCTCCAGTCGTTCATCAACATGAGCGAGACCGCCCGCGAATTCGACGCGATCGTCCGGTCGGAGGGCCTCAAGGCAGCCCTGGCATGGCGCGACCAGCGCTACGACGAGCGCCTCGCCGGCGCCGCCGCAAGGGCCGATCCGGAAGGCCGATCGGCCGAGTCAGAACGCCGATAAGGCCCTCCGGTGCGCCGTCGCACCGCTCATTCTCCGATTTGGCCCGCGCACTACGTCGCCGGTATTGCTTTGTGTGGTGCGGACTAGTTAAGTACTGATTCCGTACGGTTAACGGCGCTATATCGACAGTCCGTAGGCGGGGCCCGGGGGGCGCGCTCGGACGCATCGCACGTTGACAAGATGAGACGCCGGCATCGAGCCGCCCCGCGGCCAGCCGGGTCTGTGTCCACGCGCCAAGCCGGGGGGCTTTGGGGTGAGCGTTCGCGTCGCCCTGTGATCGGTTGGGGATGTTCTGTCGCGCGTCACTGCGTCGACGTGCCGATCACGGGGGGACGGACTAGACCTGGGTCGTTGACGCGCGCCGAGTAGGGAGGGACCTGCTGGGCCGGGGATCTCGCGTCCACCCAGGCCAGGGGGAGATATCGGCCATGCGGGTGTGCGCGTTCCGACTTCTCGTCGTGGGCGTGGGTCGTCGTCGGGTTTCGTTCCGAGCGTCCCTGACGAGCGAGTCATTCCCTGGCTGTCGTCCGCGCGCTGGTCCTGTCGAGTGGAGTCACGGCACCGGTGGTGAGCGCTCGCGCTGACCCACCGGCTCATCGCAGGTGACCCAGATCTTCGACAGAAAGACGAGCGCGCGATGAATAGAACGGATGACGCCCGCACCGGCAGGGCCGGCGGGCGGGGGGTCCTGTCGGCCGATCGCACCCACTTCCGTGAATGGGTCAGGTTCACGGTCGTCGGCGCGTCGGGCGTCGCTATCAATCAGGTATTGCTGATCGCGGTCACCGAGCTGCTGGCCGTCTACTACGTCGTGTCCGCAGCGATCGCCACGATCGGGTCATCGACCTGGAATTTCCTGTGGATCGAGCGGTGGGCCTTCGACTCACGCAAACCGTCCAGCACTCTCCGCGAGCGGTACATCGGCTTCATCGGGCTGAACGGCGCCTTGCTGGTGCTCCGGATCCCGCTCCTCTGGATGCTGACCGAGTTCGTCCACGTCAGCTACGCCATCTCGAACCTGGTCACCCTCGTCGCGTTCTTCGTGGTTCGCCTCGCCGTCTCGCACCGATGGCTGTGGGGCGTAGTGCCAGCCGCGGCGGCGTCGGCCGAGGGGACCGTCGCTGTGCCTGCCCGTCCGGTGGAGGCCGCGGCCCGCTACGCGTATGACATCGGCGGGATCCTCTCGATCGAGTCCGCGGTGGTGCTTCGTGAGCTCACCTATTTCCGGACCGACAGCGTCAGCCGACCGGACATCCGGATCCGCATCGGATTCGTCTCGCCCCGGCCCACGCGACGCGTGAAGTTCGAGGACACCGGCGACGATCTCGTGTATCGGGAGCACCTCGGTCCGCTGGCAGCGAACTTCGCGCTCCGCATGGGCGACCCGATCGAGATCAAGGTGAGCCCCGTGCTGGCCATCTCGCCGCACGTGGTGTACACGAACATCGTCGAGGCCCTGCTGCGGTTCCTGCTCGTCTCCAAGGGCTACGTGCTCCTGCATTCGGCCGCGATCGCCGACGAGCACGGATCGACGCTGCTGTCGGCGCAGACCGACACCGGCAAGACCAGTACGGTCATCACCCTCGTGCGAACCGGTGAGTACCGGTTCTTGTCTGACGACATGACGATCGTCGGCCCGGACGGTGAAGCGATCAGCTACCCGAAGCCGATGACGCTCTCATTCCACACGATGCGGGTGGCGAAGGACGGGCGGCTGACGACCTTCGATCGCGCGGCACTCGCGATCCAGAGCCGGCTCCACTCGAAGTCGGGACGTCGGGCTGGCCAGTCGCTCGGGAGGCGGAACCTGCCGATCATGACCATGAACGCCATCGTCCAGGCGCTGGTCCCACCGCCAAAGCATCGCATCGATTCGCTCTTCGAATGTGAAGTCGGAGGACATGCCCCGATCCGCACCATCGTGCTCATGGAGCACGGCGAGGAACGACAGGATCGGCTGTCCGCCGACGAGACCGTTCGACGGTTGATCGAGAACACCGACGACGCCTACGGGTTCCCGCCATTCAGCCTGTTCGCACCACACATCCGGATCAATGGCGACGACTATGCCGCCCTCAGAAAGCGGGAGGTCGAGCTTCTCGGGGCGACTATCGCGGGCGCCCGGACCTGGCACCTGAGTGTCCCTGGTCACGAGTGGGCGGAGCGCCTGCCGGCCATCATCCGGCGCCCGGTCCTCGTCCCGGTCGGACCTGGGATCGCCGACCAGCCGCTTGCGCCGACGCCTGTTCCGGTGGCAGCGGAACGGGCCTTCATCCCCGAGATCGTCCTCGGTGATGGGGCGCTGGATCTCGTTCCCGCCGCCGCCGATACCGGCGTCGACTGATGGTGTCGAGCCGGTTCGTTGCGCCGCTGCACCGGAAGTTCCCAATCGCCCAGCGTGCGTGGCGCATTGATGCCCCGTGGGTCCTCCGTACCCCATTGACGCAGTACCCATGGCCCACGACACTCGATGCACAAAGGGGGTTGGAGACCGCGCCTAGTGCACCCTCTCGGCTGGTGCCCGGCCACATGCCGGCCAGCCGAGCGTCTGGTCCCGTCACCAGGCGTTCTCGACCGATGACAGCCGGGCGTCGTCTCGCCACGTTCCTGTTTGCCCTGCCCATGGCCGTGACGGTCCCGATCGCCGCCGCCGCGACGCCGCCGAGCCCACCCCCGATCGTCAGAGCAGTGGCGGTCACGCCTTCCCAGATCGTCCTCGAGTGGGAGTCCGGCGGCCCTGACGTCACGTCCTACACCGTTCGCCGGGATGGCGCCGTCCTCGCGTCCGTCAACCCGGCCACACTCACCTTCAGCGACTCCACGGTCCTGGCGGGGCGTCGTTACACCTATGTCATCGAGGCGGTCAGCCCCGGCGGGACCGCAGCCACGGCAGCGATCCGAGTGAAGACACCAAGCCCCCCCGACCTCCAGGACCACAACCGCCCGACGGTCCCCGAGGATGTCCATGCCGTGGCACTGCCCGACGGCTCCGTCCTCGTCGACTGGCAGGGCTCCAACGACGATTCCGATATCTCGGCGTATGTGATCCGGCTCGGGAGCCGGCATGTCGCGACCGTCAACTCGGGCACCCTCGCATTCATCGACACGCGCAAGGATTCGGTGCGGGGCAGCTACACCGTGGAGGCCGTCGACATCACCGGGCTTCGGTCGGGGCGGTCGGACGAAGCTCCGGTCGAGACGACTACGACGGCCGGCGCGACCGCATCGTCCACCGGCACCAGGACGACCGGCACGACCGGCACGACGGAGCAGACGGCGTCGTCCCTGGCGACCGCTGCCTTCTCCGCGTCCCTGCGTCGCTATCCGTATCTGACCGACGTCGTGAACTCGGCCGATAGCACGATCGGGTACGCGACGATCAACTGGGCGACGGATCGGTCATCCACGAGTGCGGCAGCTGTGTGGGGCGCTGTCGCCGGCGACGGATCGTGTTCCCCGACGACCTCCGTCGCGGGCACGCGGACACCGATCACGGTGAACTCGGTCGCCCTCTATCAATGGGAGGCCAACCTCACGCTTCTCCCGGATCAGGCGTACTGCTATCGGGTCACGTTGGGCGGGGCGGACCTGCTGGGCAGCGACCCCAGCCCGAGGTTCCGGACACTGCTGCCGACCGGTTCCACGACCCCCTTCTCGTTCGCCGTGCTCGGCGACTGGGGCCAGGTCGACGAGACGTCGAGCAACCCGGCCCAGGCGAACCTCATGCAACGCATCGCCCAGAGTGGGGTGAGCTTCGCTGTGACCACGGGTGACAACGCGTACGCGTCGGGCAGCCAGGGCAACTACGGCGACCTCGTCGAGGTCGGCCCTGAGCTGAGTGCGATCTTCGGTCCGCAGTTCTGGACCGTGGCCGGCTCATCCATCCCGATGTACCCGGCGATGGGCAACCACGGCTTCCTGCGCAACGACGTGGCGCATCCCCATTTCACGAACTGGCCGCAGGACCGCGCCGTCAGCGAATCGAACGGACGCTACCAGCGCGATACGTACTGCTGTCTGCTTGGGACGGCGTCCTTGACGCTCCCGAGCACGTGGTATGCCTTCGATGCCGGGCGGACGCGGATCTACGTCCTCCAGGCCGCCTGGTCCGATTCGAACGGTGGCGTCAACGACGACCCGTACGAGGTCGACGCCGCCTACCAATGGACGCCGAGCAGCGCCCAGTACCAGTGGCTCCAGCAGGACCTCGCTGCCCACCCGACCCAGATCAAGATGGCTGCGTTCCACTACCCGCTGTATTCCGACCAGAAGCACGAGACGTCGGACACCTTCCTGCACGGTCCGGACTCGCTGCAGGGTCTGCTCAACCAGTACGACGTGAAGCTGGCCTTCAACGGCCATGCACACATCTATCAGCGCAACTTCGCGGATCCGGGCGGCACGGTCGCCTACCTCACCGGCGGTGGCGGCGCGAAGACACAGTCCGTCGCCGAGGAGCCGTGTCTGGCCATCGACGCGTACGCGATCGGCTGGTCCAACAGCTCGAGCACCGGCAACGCCTGCGGCGCGGCGACGCCGCCGAGCGCGTCGGCCGAGGTGATCCATTTCCTCAAGGTGACTGTCGACGGCAGCCAGGTGACCGTGGAGCCGATCAATTCGCTCGGCCAGAGCTTCGACGTCCAGACCTACGACGTCGGCGAACCACCGCCCGGGGACACCGAGGCGCCGAGCGTGCCGACCGATGTCAGCGCGGTGGCCGCCTCGTCGTCGCTCGTCAACGTGTCCTGGACGGCCTCGACCGACAACGTCGGAGTGACCGGCTACGACGTCCTGCGCGACGACGCCGTCATCGCGTCGGTGTCCGGCACCACCCTGACCTACCCCGACGCGACGGTCGCCGCGTCGACGACCTACAGCTACACGGTGGTGGCCAAGGACCTCGCCGGCAACCACTCCGGTCCGAGCGTCGCGTCCATCGTCACCACGCCGGCCCCGAGCGGTCCCACGACGGTCAGCTTCGTCGCTGAGGCCGACAGCTATACCGATGGGACGGCCGCCGCGGCCAACTTCGGGACCGCCACCAACGTCTTCGCCGACACGTCGCCCGCCCAGCGCGGCTACCTCCGGTTCGTCGCCAGCGGCATCACCGGCACGGTCCAGAGCGCCGTCGTCCGGGTGTGGGTGACCGACAGCGCCTCGAACGCGCCGCAGATCGCGACGACGTCGAGCGCCTGGACCGAGACCGGGCTGACCTGGAACAACCAGCCCGCGCCGGGGACCGTCACCGGTGACCTCGGCAGCGCGTCCAAGAACACCTTCATCGAGTATCCCGTGACCGTCGCCGTCAACGGCGACGGGACGTACAGCTTCGTGCTCGTCGCCCAGTCCAGCAACGGTCTCGGGGTGGCCTCACGGGAGGCCACGGCCACGAACCGTCCACGGCTCGTCGTGACGTTCGACTGAGACCATCCCCAGCGCCATGAGAGCGGTCGCGTGATCGGTCGGGCCGCTCCGTTCCTGATCGTCGTAGTCGCGGCCGCCATGCGGCTCTATGGCCTCACGGCGGTCGGGATGAACTCCGACGAAGCCGTCTACTCGGGGCAAGCTGCGTCGATCGCCGGGGACGCCGTGCTCACGCCGTTCTTCCCGATCTTTCGGGCGCACCCGCTGCTGGTCCAAACCACGCTGGCGCTGGCGTTCAACATCGACGGCAGCGACACGGTGGCGCGGCTCACGGCGACGATCATCGGGCTCGCGACGATCGTCCTGGTCTACATGCTTGGGTCTCTGCTGTACGGGCGTCGGGTCGGCCTGGTGGCCGCGCTGTTCATGGCGGTGATGCCGTACCACGTCATTGTGACGCGACAGTTCCTGCTCGACGGACCCCTGACCCTCCTGACGACGCTGACGTTGTATTGCCTTGCGCGCTTCGGGAAGGGGAATTCGTACGCATGGCTGTACGCGGCAGGCGCGGTCCTGGGGCTCGCCTTCCTGTCGAAGGAGACGGCCATCGTGTTCATCGCTGCCACCTACGCGTTCCTCGCGTTGGTCCCCGAACTCTTCGTCCGGCTCCGCCATCTCGCGATCGCGATGCTGACGATGGGTCTGGTCATCGCGTGCTTCCCTTTGTCTCTGGCACTCGCCGGTGGAGGTGGCGCGAGCACGGCGCAGCAGTACTTCGTGTGGCAGCTCCTGCGCCGTCCCAACCACGATCTCCTCTTCTATCCGACCGTGGTCCCGCAGGCCGTCGGCCTGCTTCTCCTCCTGGTCGCCCTGGTCAGCCTGTGGGTATTCCGCTCGAGCGCGGACTGGCGCCTGCGGCTCCTGCTCGCCTGGGTCTTCGTCCCGGTCACGTTCTTCGAGCTGTGGCCGACCAAAGGGTTCCAGTACCTCCTCCCGGCCGCGCCAGTGGTGGCCATCCTCGCGGCGCGGCTGCTCGTGGAGTGGCGTCCGCGGCGTGTGCCCGAGGCGCCTCGCTGGGTCCCGAAGGTCGTCCGTCAGCCGCGCTCGCTCGCCGTCCTGATCGTCGCTGTATCACTCGCCGTCCAATCTGCGTTCACGATCCTCGGCCCGCCAGCCGGCCAGGTGCTGGCCGGGGGAGGTGGCGTGTCCGGAGGGCGCGAGGCGGGCCAGTGGATCGACACGAACTTGCCGCCATCGGCGCAGCTCATGACGATCGGCCCATCGATGGGCAACATCCTCCAGTTCTACGGGCACCGGACGGCTCGGGCGTTGTCCGTGAGCCCTGACCCGTTGAAGCGGAATCCGTCATACGCGCCCATCCGCAACGCAGATCTCAGCGTCCGCACGGGCGAGTTCCGATACCTCGTCTGGGATGCGTTTTCGGCCGCGCGTACGTCGCATTTCTCGGACAAGCTCATGGAGCTCGTGCGGCGCTACGATGGCCGCCTCGTGCACGTCCAGTCGTTGTCGGGCGCCGCGTCCGGGACGACCATCGGAACACCCATCATCCAGATCTACGAGGTGCAACCCGCCGGGCCGGCCTCTTTGGCAGCCCCCCAGGCCGCGGCGACGCCGGACCGCCTACCCGTCCGGCGCGAGTTCATCTACGCGTCCTACGCTCTCGCCGTCGTCATCGCCGCAGCGACGATCCTCAAGGCGGCCCTCGGCAGCATCCGGGTCGGTCGACGATGATCGGGCGGTCGATCAGGCTGGCGGCCTGCGTGTGCCTGCTCACGGCCTGGCTCTTTGGTCCGATGTCGGTGCAGGCGGTCACGCCCACATCTCTGACGATGGATCTGGACTCGACCATCACGGTCGGTGTGCACCCGACCGTGATGGTGCGCCTGACCGGCCCGGCCGGCCCTGTCCCTGGTGCGGCCGTGCAGGTCCAGCTCGACGGGCGACAGACGATGCGTGTCGTCACCGATGTCAAGGGCGAGGCGACGACCGTGCTGGCGCGAGACCTGGAGGCTGGCGACTACGAGATCCAGGCGGTCTTCCGAGGGACCGCGGACCTCGTTGGGAGCGTGAGCAGCGTCGTGACACTCCATGTCATACCGGCCACGTTCACGGTGCGGACGGTGCCCGCGATCGCCGGTCTGCCCCTTCTCCGGGTAGACCGCGGCAGGACACTGTCGACCGCGTCGGACGGTACGATCAGGATCCCGATCCCGGAGGTCCGCCGGTACGAGCTGGAAGTCATCCTGCCTCCTGCGGAACCCAAACGTCAGCTCACGTTCGATCGCTGGGGTGACGGCAGCCGTGACATGACGCGTTCGATCAGGTTGCCAGGCAGATCGGACCTGGTCATCGGGCTGGAGCGCCAACACCTTGTCGAGTTCGGGTTCGTCGACGCCACGGGCGCGCCCGTCGACCCGCAGCGCGTCGAGTCGCTGCTCGTCGCGAATGATCGTGGGGAGGTCATGCAACCGAGTGCGACGGAGCAGACCTGGCTGATCGAGAACCGGATCATGCGTGTCGGCGGTCAGCTGAGCTCGGTGCCGATCGAATACCGGCTCCAGGAGGTGGGCGTCCGCGGCTCGAACGTCGTCGATCGTGGTCGACTGCACTTCTCGCCGGACGGCGCCATCGACACGTGGGTGGTCCCGCTTTTGCTCTACTCGCTGACGATCTCGGGGCAGGACGCGTTGTTCGGCTATCCGGTCGGGACATCGGTCCAGCTCGTGCATCCGAACGGGTCGTCCGAGAGTGTCCCACTTGACGAGCTGGCGTCGGCCACGATCGGCGCGTTACCGCGCGGCAATTACCAGGCGCTCGTCGAGCATCCCCCCGGGTTCCCGGTCTCGACACCGCTCGTCCTGTCGCGCGACCAGAGCGTCCGGGTGCCGGTGGTGAGCTACGTCGACGCCGCGTTCTTGCTGGGCACCGGCCTCAGCGTGGCGATCGCCCTGGTCCTGGCCGGTGGACGTCCCGTCGGTCGAGCCGGTCGACGCGGGCTGCGGCGGATCGTCCATGCGGGCATGACGCTCCTGCTCCTTCCGGTGAACCTCGTTCGCGCAGTCGCCCGCGCCGGGCGCACGGCTGGCAGGCGCCTCCGCCGGTTGGTGATCGGACCCTCCCGTGCCCTTGCGCCAACAGCGACGGTGACCGGAGCCACGACGATGTCAGCGACCGCTGATCCGATGGCTATCGCGCTCGGCGGTGCCGCCCAGCTCGCCGACAGCATGCCCGCAACATCCGCGATGAGCATGGCCTCGGGACCCAGCGAGCGTATCCACCGATACGTCACGTGCCGCTACTGCGGCAGCCATGTGACATGGAGAGCCCGCCTGTGTCGGACCTGCGGTCGGCGGCTCCGGAAGTCATGAGCGCGGCACGCCTGCTCGCTGGTTCGAGACTGCACCTGGTGCTCATGGTCCTCGCTACTTTCGGTGCCAGCTTGCTTATCACGGTGCTGCTGCTTGCGGCCGTGGCGGCGCGGCCAGCAGTGCCGACCGCTCACGATGCGCCGGTCCTTGCCTACTACTACATCTGGTTCGATCGGGGATCGTGGGACCGAGCCAAGACCGATATGCCGATCCTTGGCGCCTACTCGTCTAGCTCGCGCCAGGTGATGCGCGAGCACATCGAGTGGGCAAAGAGCGCGGGGATCGACGGATTCATCGTGAGCTGGAAGAGCACCGAGAAGCTCGATGCGCGACTGCGTCAACTCGTCGAGGTCGCGCGCGATGCAGATTTCAAGCTGGCGATCATCTACCAGGGGCTCGACTTCGACCGGAACCCGGTCCCCGTCGCCCAGGTCGGTCGGGACCTCGCATCGTTCGCGGCCGAGTTCGCGTCGGAACCCGTGTTCCAGATCCGCGATCGTCCGCTCGTGGTGTGGTCGGGGACCTGGGAGTTCAGCCGATCCGAGATCGAGAGCGTGACGTCCGTGGTCCGCCCGATGCTCCGCGTCCTGGCCTCCGAGAAGGACGTCGACGGTATCAACCGGCTTGCCGGCGTCGTGGATGGCGACGCGTATTACTGGTCGTCCGTCGACCCGGAGACCTTTCCCAACTACGTGGACAAATTGACGGCCATGAGCGCGGTCGTGCATTCGCAGGGCGGCCTGTGGATCGTCCCGGTCGCAACCGGGTTCGACGCACGCCTCATCGGCGGGACGCGGGTCATCACGCGCGATGATGGCGAACACCTTCGTCGACAGATGGGGCTCATCGCTCAGACGCGGCCCGATGCCATCGGTCTGATCAGTTGGAACGAGTTCAGCGAGAATTCCCACATCGAACCGAGCGTCGGCCATGGATACCGGTACCTGGACGTCGTGCGGGAGGCGAGGCCACTGGCCGGCCTGGCGCCGATGGATGAGGACTCGTCCGACGACCCGGCGTCCGACGACCCGGCACTGGCCCAGCGACTGCTGGCCGTCTCCTTGCTCGGGATCGTGACGCTGCTCGGGGTGGTGATGACCGTCCGACGCGAGCGCCGAGCTCGATAGGGACATGGACGTCTAGCTGGTGCCGGATGCGCACCGGGTGCGCCCAGCGTGACGCCCGCCCGTTAGGGGGGTCCGGGCAGGCTGTCACGCGGACGCGGGGATTAGCGGATCACGGGCCCCACAGCCAATCGGTGAACCCGATCGATCGGCCCATGCCAGAGCTTCGCCTCGGGATCGACATCCCATATCGAAGGTTAAGCAGCCAGGGCATCTGCCGGGATGCGGTGGTTTCGTTCCAGCCAGTCCCGCCACCCGACTTCGACCGGGTCACGAGATCGGCCATCCGTTTGACCGCGCTGGCGGTCCAGCCCCAGGCCGTGGGATAACCGTTCTGGTAGAGCAGCTCGACCTGCATGCCGACGCCCTGTATCGAGTCGAGCTGGTATTGGACCCCGGTGCTGCCAGGCGGCCATCGGAGCGAACCGCCGCGGCTGATGTCGGCGATGACAGCGCCGCTCACGTTGATGACACCCTTCTTGCACACGCCGTTCACCGGCGTGTAGATGCTGGGCGCACACGACCACGACAGGGCGGCCCAGCTCATCCGATCCGTGAAGCGATACGACGTCCGGCTCCCGAGGAAGCCCGCGGTGATCTTGCTGGCGGCCGCCACGTCGGCCGTGTCGCCGAGGTAGAGGCTTGCCGCGATGCGCGATGCACCGGCATAGGCCCCCCAGTTCGTGGCTGATCGGACGTGCGTCCGGAACAGCGAATCCCAGACCCCGTGGCCACCGATGATCTTTCGCCGGATCGTCGTGAGCCAGGCGCGGAACGTTGCGTCCGGCGTGCCGTTCAACTCCGCGAAGTCTGCGGCAAGGACGTATGCCATGAGCTGCCGCCCGAGCGCGAGAGTCGCATTGTCGCACCCGACACGCTGCGTCTTGATCGCGGCCATCACGCCCTGGCGGGCCTTCAGACCGTACGACGCGCTACCGGTCCGCGCGAAGACGAGAGCGGCTGCCAACGTGCGCAGGTGGTGCTTCGAATCCTGATTGCACAGGTTCGGTGTCCCGAGGCTGCCGTCGGCGACGGCCTTCATGTTGGCCCACGGGATGCCGCTGGCGGGTCTCGCAAGGAGAGCCGAGCGCGACATGAGGATGTAGTCGGTCGCGGCGGCGGCAGGGGCGGGGAGGGTGCTCGGGAGGAGGACGGTGATGGCCAGGGCGGTGACGGCCAGCCTGGCTCTGCGGGTCATGCGAGACGTCCATTGGACGCCGGTCCCGACCGGCCGCATGGTGCTCCTTCCTACCTGGACGTCGCAGGACATGCGACGAACGAATGGCGAACCGACGGGCGTGCGGTCGGTGAGTGACGGTGGGGGCGGCTGACGGCCCGCGGTGAGCGCAGGAGGGTCGGGCCTGCAACCTATGTCAACGTGGAGTTTGCACCGGATCAACGCCCGTGTCACCCCGTTGCGGCCAGTCACCGCTTTCAATCGGTGCGTCCGGGCAACGCAAGCGTCGCACATCGCGGCCGAGGAATGAGCCCTGCGGTGCTCGACCGTAGACTGTCGCGGACATGGCCGACGACAGCCCGACGATCCGCGTCCCGACGCCCCAGACGCCCCCAGTCGGGCCGCCCTCCGACCCGCCGACCGAGTCGGCGGGCCCGCCCACGACACCGCCCCGCAAACCTCGACGGCGACTCCAGATCCTGCTCGCGGCGGTCGTCCTGCTCGTCGCAGCCGTGATCGCGTCGAGCTGGCTGCCGCCGAAGCCGGGGTTGGACGACAGCAGCGCCAGCCCGTCAGGCGCAGTCGTCCCGACGCCGACCGGCTCTGCGGAGGCGACCCCCGACGCCACCGAATCCGTCCCGCCCAGCGTGTCGCTGCCGCCTCCACCGTCGCCTCGGCCTCCCGGGGACTATCTCCTCATGTCGAAGGCCGACTTCATGGCCTTGCCCACCAGCGGTCTCGCCTGGGAGTCGTTGGTCGCCTGGGCGGACGAGCCGCCCGGGGAACCCGACCTGCGCGATCAGGACAACCGCCACGGCGTGATGACGCTGGCCGCGGCACTCGTATTCGCCCGGACGGGAGACCCCGCCTATGGCGAGCGGGCGACGGCCCAGATCCTGGATGCCATCGGCACGGAGCGGGCGGGCGCCACCAACTCGATCCTGTCGCTGGGGCGCCAGTTGGGAGCCTACGTGCTCGCAGCCGACTTCGTCGGGCTGTCGGGTCAGGACGACGAGCGCTTCCGATCCTGGCTCGACGAGATCCGGACGCGCGAGCTCGGCGGTCACGGTCGCTGGACGTCATTGGTGTCCACGCACGAGGACGCACCGAACAACTGGGGCTCGTTCACGGGCGCATCGCGGATCGCCGCCAGTCTGTACCTCGGCGACACCGACGACGTGCAGCGCGCGGCCCGGGTCCTGAGGGGCTTCCTCGGGGATCGGTCTGCCTGGGATCGGTTCCAGCCGGTCGAAGGAGCGGCGAGCTGGGCCTGCGATCCGGCGCGATACACGCCGGTCAATCCGCCATGCGAGAGGGGCGGGATCGATCTCGATGGCGCGATCGTCCGCGACATCGACCGTGGCGGGAACAGGAAGTGGCCGCCCGGGCGGGATGGCATCGGCTACACGCT
>DASTIG010000055.1:0-10017 GCA_035717785.1 Candidatus Limnocylindrales bacterium | reverse complement strand
GGTCACGGACGTGGTGCCGACGGCAAAGGTGTCGCCACTCGCATGCGAGCAGCTCACGTCCGGCGAGTCGTCGACCACGTCGCTCGCGGATGGATCATCGAAGGTCACGACGCGGCCGCCCGGGTCGCTCGTCGTGACGCTGATGTCGGCCGGGACGAGCAGGGTGGGCGGCGTGGTGTCCTCGACCGTCACGTTGAAGGACTTGCTGACCTTTGCGCCAGCCGAGTCGGTGACCGAGCATGTGACCTGGGTCGTATCGAGCGGCACGACCTCGCCAGCGGGCGGCGCGCAGGTCGGCGACGGGTCGGGGTCGTCCTCAGGATCCGTCGCCGAGACATCGGACCAATCCGCGCTCCACCCACCGGTCGTGTTCCCCTCCTTCGTCAACGATGTGGGGACGGTCAGCGTCGGCGCGGCATTGGCAAGGACCCGCATCGTGAAGGTGACGGACGTCGGCAACAGGTTGAACGCGTTGCCATCTCTGTTGCCCTCCGGCTGGAAACTCCGGGACCAGGCGACGGTGAACGAGTGCATGCCCGCGGTCGTGGGCGCCCGGAGCACGACATGGCTCAGCACGCCGCCCTCATGTGACGGGACCGGGTCCGGGCAACCCTGCCCGTCGGGCGCCCACGCGGTCGTGAGCGGCGCGAGGGTCACCGTACTGGCGCTGACGATCTCGCCGCCGGGCGGTACTGTGCCGCCGTTCCCGGTCAGGACCACGGACTGGTTCGCGTCGACGTGCTGCAGACCGGCGCACACGATCAGGAAGCGGACGTCCCTCGAGACCGTACCGCCGGGGCTGACATCGCCCAGGTGCCTGGTCCCGTCGATCACCGGCGTCATGGCATCGCCATCCGGGAAGAGCAGGTCCGCCGAAGCCGTGCCGGCGAACGCGAGGAGCGCGCCGAGCGACAGGGCGGCTGCCCGGCGGAGGGGTCGGTGATGCATAGGGACGGTTTCTCCAAGGCGCCTGGCCCAGTCGACGCGCCGCCGGGCCCGGCGTGGGATGAATCGTCGCGCGCTCACGGCGGGCCGCCATGGCCCTATCGGCCCGTCCGGTGCGTCGTTGCGCCCCTCTTCTGTACCGGTTCGTTGACTGCCGTCACCGAGAGGGCGGATCACCACCGCCCGCGCGCGGCCGGCGGGTCCGCAGGAACAGCAGACCGAGGGCACTCACGGCGAAGGCCAGACTCACGATCGGCACCAGGTCGACACGCTCCGTCGGCGCGGCCGGCGGCACTGTCGTGCCGGGCGGGCTCGAGCGAGAGGCCTGCCAGCCCGATGGCAGCGGGACCAGGAGCGGGTCGTCCTCGTCGCGCGGTCCCTGCCCGCCGCCCTCCTCGCCGACCGCCGTGCGGGCGACCTCGATCGTGGTCGACCCATAGACGGTGTCGTCCGCCTCGGCGAGCAATGTCCAAACACCGGCAGGCAGGTCCGTCGGTACCTCGAAGAACGCTTCGAAGTGCCCCTCGACGGTCTCCTCGACGACGCCGACCTCCCGCCGCGACCCGTCGGTCCCGGCCAGCATCAGACGGACCGGACCCGATGTCAGCAGGTCGGCGCGGACGCCGACACCGCCACCCGGTGGCACGATCGCGGGCTCGGCGTTGATGAATGTCTCGCCGCCGTGGGCGAGGACCGTGGCAAAGACGACGAGCGCCGCCGCGATCGCGGCGGCGCTCGACAGGATCCTCCGTCGGACCCGGACCGTCACCCGGTCAAGGCGATGTCGTGAGCGTCGGACAGGTGGCGCCGACGCAGTTGATCCGGCCGTTGGTCGGACCGAGGACCTTCGGGCTGATCGGGCTGTTGGCGGTGACGTAGTCGGCCAGCACCTGATCCATGATGTTCTGCGTCGCGTACGTTGGCTTCGAGGTGACGGGCTGGTACCCGTCGCCGCCGCTCGCGATGAAGTCGTTGATGGCGACCTTGTATGTGTCACCCGCCGTCAAACCGACAGGAGTCGCCGTGCACGCCCCGGTGGCGGGATCGGCAAAGACCACGCTCGTGACACGACTGCCCGCGGTTGCCGCGATGTCGTACGTGAAGCACAGGCCGGAGACCTGTGGGAACCGTCCGTCGGCGGCGGGCATCCGCGAGACGCCGTTCTCGAGGAACCCCTTGAGTTCCGCACCGGTGATCGTCACCGTCGCGACGACGTTGCCGAACGGTAGGACCGCAAGGATCTGGCCCCGGGTGATCTGGAACGGCGGCGGCGTGTAGGTCGGGCAGAAGCCCGTGCCGCCACCGCTCGTCACGCAGGTCAACCGGTCGCGGAGACCGCCGGAATTGGTGAGCGCGAACCGGACACCGATCGGGTCGTACGTCGTCCGCATCGCGTCGGTGACGACGTTGCCGACGAGCGATTCGCATAGGCGACCGTTCGTATTCCCGCACTGGTCGGTGCGGAGGATCTCCTTCGTCGACGACCCGACGACTGTGCCGAGGATCGGCTGCAGCTGGGTGTTGAGCTGGTTGATGCGCGCCTGGATGGCCGGATCGGCGGTGACAGCGCCGGCCCACGGCTTGTGGAAGTCGGCGCTGGTATAGATCGTCGCCGAGGTCGCCGGATCGACGACGATGCTCACCCGCGTGAACCGAAGGCCCTTGCTCCTGTTCTCGACGAGCAAAGTCCCGTTCGGTCGCCGGCTCAGGACCTGGATATCCGTGTGATCGCCGATGACGACGTCGACCTTCTGGGCGGCGTCGGCGAGGGCGACGGCGGGACCCGTCGGGTCCGTCAGCGTGCCCGCGGTGGCACCGAGGTGGCCCATGGCGACGATCGGGCCCATCTTCTGCTGCTGGTCGAGCTGCGCCGCCCGCTTGTTGACGGCGTCGGTCGAGTTCGTGATCACGAACGGGTCGAAGGCACCGGGGAAGACGAGCGTCGTCGCATCGTCGTTCGTGAACCCGATGATCCCGACGTCGATGCCGTCGAGCTTGATGGTCCGGCTCTTCGACCACTCCGCCGGCGGCTCGCCGGTGGCCGGGAAGACCACGTTGGCGGAGACGAACTTGAAGTTCGCGAGCGGGATCAGCGTGTTCCGGAGATACGCCGACCCCTTGTCGAAGTTGTGGTTGCCAAGCCCGTCGAAGTCGACGCCCATGAGATTCATGAGCTCCATCGTCGGGGTGTCGCCGAAGAACGCACTGATCGGTGGGGTGGCTCCGACCGAGTCGCCCGCGGCGACCGTGATCGTTCGTGTGGGCTCGAGCGCCTGGAAGCGATCGAACCACGGCTTCAGGAAGGCCGACCCGCCGATGGCCGCGGTCGGATTGGCGGCAGGTGGTGATGGCGCGAGGGTGTCGGATGCCTCCGCCAGCGGCACCAGCTGGCCGTGATAGTCGCTGATGTCGAGGATCTGGATGGTCTTGAACGTGGGCTTGGTCGTGATCTCATGGAGGATCCTGCCGCTCGCGTTCTGCGGACGATCGATCCCGAGGAGGTAGCTGAGCGTCGGGGCGAGGTCGATGGCGTTTACGTTCGCGATCGCGCCCGTATGGCGGATGCCTGGGCCCGCGGCCACGAACGTGCCGTGCATGTTCACGGACCGCGCGATGTTCACGAGGTCCGGCAGGTAGCCGTGCTGGCCGAAGAACTGGCTGAAGGCGAACAGCTGTCCGGGAGTCGCCGCGTCACTCTGGTACGGCGGCCGGAAGACGACGACGACGTCGCCGCTCCGGTTAGGATGGAACGCGTTGGTCCCGTCGACGTTGCCGAGCTGTTCCTTGAGGAACACTCGCTCGACGACCTTCTTGCTCGGATTGGCCGGGTCGGTGAGGTTCGTGAAGTAGTTCACGAGCGCCGTGCGCGTGGCCTCGTAGTTGCCGGCGGCGACCTGCGTTGCGTTCGCTGGATCGCGACCGGCGAGGTCGATGTAGAGCTGGACCGTGCCACCTGCGTGGCACTCCTTGACGAGCGTCGCGACCACCGCGCGGCAGTTCCCCTGCTCGGGGCCGTAGCCCTGGTCCTGTAGGGCCTTGCTGGCGTTCACCGCGAACCACTGTGGGGCGAAACCGTGGTCGGAGCTGGCGAAGACCGCCGTCTGGCTCAGTCCGCCCATGTGGTCGAGCGCACGATCAAGCGTCTGGTCGGCCTCGTGATAGGCGTCTCGGATGTAACCCTCGCGGGCCGCGACGCGGTCGTCCGGGACGTTGTCGTTGGTGAGGTCGTCGTAGTACGGGTTCGGGTCGCCGTCGATGTCGGTCGGCACGGTCAGCGCGAGGAACTGGTGCGAGAACTCGTCCGTGACGGGGTTGCCCAGCATCAACAGGTCGGTGTCGGGCTGGACCGTCGTCATGATGTAGTCGAGGGCTGCCCAGTGGAAATCGGCCCACATGAGGCCCTGCTCGACGTACGTGTCCTCATCGATGATCCCGGCCTCGAGCGGCGCGAAGTCGGCCGCGGTCGAGGTCGGGAATCGATCGACGAGGGTGCTCTCGAAGTTCGTGTCGCACGCGCAGGTGGCGATCGCGCGGCTGACTGACGTGAAGTACAGCTTGAACGAGCTGAGGTTCCCGGCCAGCGAGATGAGCTTGACGTAGAAGCCGGCCGTCTGGCCCGCGCGAGCGCCGATCAGGCCGTCGGCGCCCGTCAACCGGATCTCGTCCCATTCCCCGGCGTTGAGGTTCGTGGCGGCCTGGCTCGCATCCTTTGCCACGCCGGTCCGGGTCAGGATCATGCTGTCGTAGGCGGCGGCCCCGTCGACGACGCTGTCGTAGATGTAGATGTCGTAGATCCGGTTCGGGTTCTGTGCGACGAAGGTGGTGGCGACGGACAGCGAGGTCTGCTGCGGTGGGGCCACGCCGTTGTCACCTGCCGGGGTGTTCGACCAGCCCGAGGCCGGCGCGAGTGCGGCGACCTGGTACGACACGCCGAAGGCGGCCGCACCGGCCTGCTCCGCGGGGACGGCCGGGGTCGTGAGCACCCCCCGACCCGAGAAGAAGTTGCGGAAGTCGATCACGGGACCGGCCAGGTTGTGCGTCCGCGAGCCGACCCACTCGACCGAGGCGACCTTGAGGCCCTGGCGCTCGGCGGCCTGTTGGATCGTGTCGGCCTGGAGGATCGACGCGCCGAGGCTGGTCCGGTTGTTGAAGTCGGCCTCACCGGTGCGGTGGAAGGTGTTGTTCGTGGATCCATGCTCGCCCGGCCAGGTGCCGGTCGCGAGGGTGTACCAGCCGACGCCGGTGTTCGGTGGGAATGCCTGACGGAGGCCATTGGCGCCCTTGACCCCCGCGTTCATCACCGCTTGGTAGGTCGGCATATGTCCGGCGGCCGCGAACTGCTCCATGAGGTCGGGACGCATGCCGTCCGAGGCGAAGAAGATCGCTCGGTCGGCTTTGGGCCGGGTGGGGGCCGGTGGCGGTGTCGGCGCCGCAGAGGCCGCCGGCACGAGCGCCGTGATCAAGACCGTAGCACTCAGGAGCGCCATCAGGCGCGATCGGGATCGACTCACCGGTTCCTCCTCCAGGTGACGGACACGATCACTAGGCGCGAAACGAGCGGCGCTGCGACGGTGGCTGTTCGCGAAGAGCACGCGCAGAGATTTGGCGATCCACGATAGCGCGGCGTGATCGTTCTGGTAACACTCCCGGGCCGGATGACCCTGAGCTAGTGGTGCCACTGGGCACCGGTAGATGGCCGGATAAGCGCCACCATCGATACTCGCGCCGCGATGGCGCATCCAGCGGTCCAGGATCGGCTCGACAGACTGACACCTGACCAGCGCGCCGCCGCGACGGC
Organism: Candidatus Limnocylindrales bacterium; assembly: GCA_035717785.1. GTDB lineage: Bacteria > Chloroflexota > Limnocylindria > Limnocylindrales > CSP1-4 > SPCO01. Next base: position 4,274 of record DASTIG010000055.1, on the reverse strand, counting down.
GCCCCCCGGTCCGGTGTTGTGTGTTGCCCCAGCCGGTTCCGGCAAGACCACGACCCTTGTCGCGCGGATCGCATGGCTGGTCGATGCCGGGGCCGACCCGACGACCATCACTGCGATCACCTTCAACAAGCGCGCGGCGGAGGAACTGGGCGAGCGCGCGATGGCGGCGCTGACGCCGCTGGAGGTCGCGGAGCCCGTCCGCGTCCGAACGTTCCATGCTCTCGGGCGCGAGATCCTGCGCGACGCCGGGCGCCGCGTCGAGCCGCTCATCGATCGGGCGGATCTCGTCGCAGAGCTCTGGCCGAGCACGTCCCTGGCCGAGCGGGGCCGCCTGGACACCGCGTTCTCGAGACTCAAGCTCGACCTGGGGGTGACGGCCGCGGAGGTCGCCGCCGATCTCGGTGCTGGACCGATCGCGCGCGCGTTCGTGACGTACGAGGAGACGCTCGCCGATCGCGGCGAGCTCGACTTCGACGATCTGGTCCGCGACGCTCTCGTCGCTCTCGAGACCGACACGGCGCTGCTCGATCGGTGGCGAGCCCGGTGCGCTCACCTGCTGGTCGACGAGGTCCAGGACGTCGATCGCTCGCAGCTGCGGCTCGCCCTCCTGCTCGCGGAGCCCGCGAACCGGATCTTCCTCGTCGGCGACGATGACCAGTCGATCTATGGCTGGCGTCTCGCGGACGTGCGGCGCGTCCTCGCCATCGGCGCGTCGCTACCGGGACTTCGACGCGTCGATCTCGAGATCAACCATCGCTGCCCGGCGCCCGTGGTCGACCGGGCCGTTCGGCTGATCGCCCACAACGTGGAGCGGTTCGACAAGGTGATCCGGCCGAGGGCGAATGCCCCGGGGTCGGTCGTGCTCGCCCCCGATCCGACCGACGAGCCGGAGCGCACGGAGCGAGTGATGAGATCGTGGCCGGACGACGATGGGACGCGGGCGATCCTGGCCCGCACCAACCGCGAGCTCCGACCGGCGGTCGTGGCCGCTTTGAGGCTCGGCGAGGCGTTCCGGGCGCCATCCGTCGAGTTGCTGGTGGACGACCCGGCGCTCGATCCGCTCCTCGACCGCATGGATATCGAGACTCCGTCTTGTGCCCCGCTGCTCGTCCTGCTCGGGCGGTTCCGGGCAGGTCTTGCGGGTGGGTCATGGACGGACCGCGAGCTGGCGTCGGCCGTACTCGCCTGGGCAGCCCCGTTCCCGGACTTCGCGACGTTCCGGGCCGCCATCGACGCGATGCGAGCCAGGCTGGCGGAGCTCCGTCGCGACGATGCACGCCTGTCGCTGGCCACCGCGCATTCGACCAAGGGCGCCGAGTTCGATCACGTCGCGGTCGTCGGGCTCGAGGAGGGACGGTTCCCGAGCGGCCGCGCGATCGCCGACGCGGAGGATGTGGGCCGTGCGCTCGAGGAGGAACGGCGGCTCGGGTACGTCGCCTGGACCCGCGCGCGGCGCACGCTCACCCTGAGCTACGACCCGGCCGTCCCCTCCCCATTCCTCCTGGAGGCGTTCAGTACGAGCGAGCTCGGGCTTGAGGACGGGCCCGGCGGACGCGATCGAAGCGCGGCCCGCTCGCGCGACTCGTGACCGTGCGTAGCGCGCATTGGTACGACCTTATGGTCACCTCGACCACGGGCACGGCGTCTCGAGGTGCCGCGACCATGCGCAACGCGGACGAGGGCGCGCGATACGTCGATCATCGACGCGAAACGGCTCCGGATCTCTCGTCGCACGGGCCATAGGGTCGCGCTGATCATCATTCATGGTCGGAGCGTGTGCTGGTCGCTCAGCTCGCACCCGTCGGGGCCGTGTTCCAGTCGCTCAGCTCGAGTGAGCCCGCGATGATGAACCACCGCTCAGCCCCGCGCCGCGGCCCGGTTGATCTCGCGCAGCAGCCGGTCGATCGCGTCGAGGAACGGCTCCGTCACGTCGGCCGGAAGGACGTCGCGGACCGAGTCCTTTGGGCCATACGCGGCCCGCGCCCGCAGGGCCGTCGATCGAAGCGCCCCTGGATCGTCGTCGCGAAGACGGTCGGGCAATGGCTCGAGAAATGCCAGCCACCGGTCGGCGCCCCGACCTTGCGCCGCATCCACCATCCGGTCGCCGTGACGGGCCGCGATCAGGGCCAGGTCGTCGATGACCGGGAGCTCGTGCCGGGCAGGCCCGCGCGACCGGGTCCGCTCAGGCATCCGCCGGTGCAGTGGCCGCTTCGGTGCCGCTGGCGGACTCGGGCGGCGCGAGGAGTAGCAACGGAAGTCGCTTGCGCTCGGACCCGTTGACAAGGATCCTGAACGAGTAGTCACCCGGTGCGGGGAACGTGAGGTTCCACAGGTCGATGGAGAACGTGAGGGTCGCGTCGCGGCCGTCGCGTTGGCTCCGCGCGACGAGACTGCCTGTCGCCCCGGCCACCTCGGCGCCGTCAGGATCCAGCAGGACGAACCGGATATCGTGCTCGCGCTCGGTCTCCGGGGCCGTGACCTGGAGCCCGATCACCAGCGCGAGATGAGGATGGCGCAGCGGAAAACGCCGCCCGCCGATCCGGGCGATCCCGCCTCCGAGGACGTGGAACTTCTGTCCTGGGATGGTCTCCGCGGCGTCGGCGAGGAAGGCGAAATCGATCTCTGGCACGTGGCTATCCTAGCCGCTGGGGCTGCCGCGGGAACACAGCCGGGATGGTCGGGCGCCCGATGAAAGGTCAGCGGGTCTTGGCAGCGGCGGTGGCGCGCTTGCGCGATGGAGTGGCAGCGACCACGGTCGCCGGACCGTGCCCGTTCGTGTGGTCCCCATCGGTCCGACCGCGACCCGCCTCCTCGGCGAACGTGACGTCGGACAGGGGCACGAGCGGCTCGCCGTGAAGCACGCGATCCAGGTATTCCCCGGTCGCCGAGCCGCGAGTCGCGGCGATCTTCTCGGGCGTGCCCTCGGCGATGATCTGCCCGCCCCGATCGCCGCCCTCCGGCCCGAGGTCGACGATCCAGTCGGCCGTCTTGATGACGTCGAGGTTGTGTTCGATGACGAGGACCGTATTCCCGCCCTCGACGAGTCGATGGAGCACCTCGAGCAGCTTCTCGACGTCGGCAAAGTGCAGCCCTGTCGTCGGCTCGTCGAGGACGTACAGCGTCCTGCCGGTCGCGCGGCGCGACAGCTCGGTCGACAGCTTGACCCGCTGAGCCTCGCCGCCCGACAGCGTGGTGGCAGGCTGACCGAGGTGGACGTAGCCCAGCCCCACGTCGTACAGGGTCTGCAGCTTGGCCTTGACCTTCGGCACGGCCGAGAAGAAGTCGAGCGCCTCCGCGATCGTCATCTCCAGGACGTCCGAGATCGACTTGCCCTTGTAGTGGATCTCCAGCGCTTCGCGGTTGTAGCGCTTGCCCTTGCAGACCTCGCACGGGACGTAGACGTCCGGCAGGAACTGCATCTCGATCTTGAGGATGCCGTCGCCCTTGCAGTTCTCGCAGCGACCGCCCTTGACGTTGAACGAGAAGCGCCCGGGCGAGTAGCCGCGCAGGCGCGCCTCGGGCACACCGGCGAACAGTTCACGGATCGGACCGAACAGGCCGGTGTACGTCGCCGGATTCGAGCGAGGCGTCCGGCCGATCGGGCTCTGGTCGATCTCGATGATCTTGTCGATGTGCTCTGAACCGGTCAGCCGATCGAAGGCACCGACCGGCTCCCGGGAGCCGTTGAGCTCGCGCGCCAGCGCGCGGTACAGGACCTCCGTGATGAGCGTGCTCTTGCCGCTGCCGCTCACCCCGGAGACCGCCACGAACGTCCCGAGCGGGACCCGCAGGTCCACTGACCGAAGGTTGTGCTCTCGCGCTCCGGTGACCTTGAGTGCCTTGCCGCTGCCCTTGCGCCTCTTCTTCGGGATCGGGACCTGCCGCTCCCCGCGCAGATAGGCGCCGGTGATCGAGCGGGGCTCGGCCAGCAACGCTTCGAGCGTGCCGTTCGAGATGATCTCGCCGCCGTGTTCGCCGGCTCCGGGACCGATGTCGACGACCCAATCGGCCGTCCGGATCGTCTCTTCGTCGTGCTCGACCACGAGGACCGTGTTGCCGAGGTCGCGGAGCCGGGTCAGGGTCGCGATGAGCTTGGCGTTGTCGCGCTGATGGAGCCCGATCGACGGCTCGTCGAGGATGTACAAGACGCCCATCAGGGTCGTCCCGATCTGGGTCGCGAGCCGGATTCGCTGGGCCTCGCCGCCCGACAGCGACACGCTGGTCCGATCCAGCGTTAGGTAGTCCAGCCCGACGTCGACGAGGAATCCGAGCCG
>DASTIG010000054.1:0-11342 GCA_035717785.1 Candidatus Limnocylindrales bacterium | reverse complement strand
TCCCGCGTACCATGCGAGCGGGCCCTCGCTGTGGGGCGACGTTCCCCCGAGTCCGTCCGGGGGGCTTCCAAGTACCACCCGCTCCCCGCGCCCCTCACTCGCCTGGCGGCCGGAAGTCCGGGGCCCTGGCCGTGATCGCGTCCATCTCCTCGGGGGTAATGAGCGCGATGGCACGCGAACGCAGCGTCCCCGAGGCTGTGCCGACCAGCGCAATTGCCGCCGCTGCGGCGTTGTCGGGCAGGTCGACGATGGAGTACCACTCGTCGCTTCCTAGCGCGAAGTGGAAGGAGACGAGCGTGCCGCCCATCGAGGCGATCGCCGCCTGTGCGGCGGCGACCCGGCCCGTCCCGCCTTCCTTGAGCACCCCTTTTGCGCCTTCAGCCGTGTAGGCCCCGACGATCAGGTATCTGTGCATAGGCCCTCCGGACCTCTCTCTGAGAAACAGCGGGAGCGTACAGGGGTGCGGGCGCTCTTTTGCCCCCGAATCGAGGGGGTGCGTGCGGAGGTGACTCACGGGACGGCCGCGTCCCCGCGTCGCCTGCGTTACGCCACCGCGTACCATTCGAGCCCGGTGCCGTTGTCGGACGGGGACGCCTCGAGTCCGTCCGGGGGCGCCGCGCACTAGTTCAGGCGGCTGCCCCCGAGTACCACGCCAGAGGGTCATCCGATTTGGTGGCCGTGAGTCCGGGACTCGCCGGGCGCGCAATCCCCTGCTAGTCTGCGCATGACGTCGTGACGCGCCGGGAGGCCCAGCGGCGTCGCCGGAGGGGGAATCCGTGACCCGACGCAACGCATTCGTCTACGCGTCGCTGGCAGCCACCGTGGCCGTGCTGTCTGGTCTCTTCCCGCGCTCGACGGAGGCCGCGACGACCCTCACCTTCGTGCCGGTCGCCGACGCGCAGGTCAACTCCGGGAACCCCACCGGGAACTACGGCTCGCTCGCCACGATTCGGACGCGCGAGGCGACAGGGACTCCGACCGACCCGACGTACCGCAGCTTTCTCACCTTCAACGTCAGCGGCGTTGGCGGTCAATCGATCACATCGGTCACCTTGCGCCTCTATGTGACCGACGCCAGCTCGAATGGCCAGGGCATCCATCGCGTGCCGGATTCGACCTGGTCGGAATCCGCGATCACGTTCGCAAATCCGCCGGCGTTCGATCCGTCCGCGCTCGCGACCGCGCCCGTGCCCGCCCAGGGTGCCTACAACGACCTGTCACTCCCCGTGTCAGCGGTCGGTGGCGACGGCCGCATCTCGTTCGCCATCAAGAGCGTCGGCAACAACTCGGCGATCTTCGCCTCGCGGGAGACCGCCGCCAACCCGCCGCGGCTGGTGGTCGTGACTGACGCGGCCGGACCGACACCGGCTCCGACTCCGACCCCGACACCGACGGCCACCGGTACGGCCACGCCGACCCCAAGCCCGACCGCGACTCCGACGGCGGGTCCCACACCGACCCCGACCCCGACACCCACCCCGACCGGGTCGCCGACCAACCTGACCGTGACGCCCATCGCCGACGCACAGGTCCACTCGCGATCACCGAGCACCAACTACGGCTCGCTCTCCTCCCTGCGGACGCGCGAGGACCCGAACACCGCCAACTCCACGTATCGCGCCTACCTGCTGTTCGACGTGAACGGGTTGAGTGGACCAGTGCAATCGGTGCGTCTGCGTCTGTACGTGACCGATGCGACGAACAGCGCCCAGGGCGTCTACGCGATCGGCAACACGACCTGGACTGAGGGTGGCATCACCTATCAGAACGCCCCGGCGATCGGCGGCAGCCCGCTCGCGACCGTCACCCCTCGGACCCTCAACGCGTACGTCGACATCGACCTGCCGGCGAGTGCGGTCACCGGCAACGGCCGATATACCTTCGCCCTCAAGAGTGCCGGGACCGACAGTCTGATCGTGGCGAGCCGAGAGGCATCGGCCAATCGACCGCAGCTCGTCATCAACGGCGGATCGTCGCCACCACCGACCACTCCCGTCGGAGCGTTCGCGACGTCACCCAGCTCGGGGAACGCTCCGCTGACCGTGGCGTTCACGGATCAGTCCACCAACGGCCCGACCGCATGGGCGTGGAACTTCGACGACCCGGGCTCGGGCAGCCAGAACACTTCGACCCTCCGGAACCCGAGTCACACCTTCGCCTCGGCCGGTTCCTACGACGTCACGCTGACGCCGTCGAATGGCGCCGGGACCGGCACGCCCGCCACACACACGATCACGGTCACGACAGGTGGTGGCTCTGGCGATCCGGTCTTTGTCGGTGCGGGCGACATCGCCAACTGCTCGCGGACCCAGGACGAGGCGACCGCCACCCTCCTCGACGGTATCTCCGGGACCGTCTTCACCGCAGGTGACAACGTCTACGAGAACGGGACGGCGACAGAGTTTGCGAATTGCTACGGGCCTACCTGGGGCCGGCACAAGGCGAGGACGCGGCCGACCGCCGGGAACCACGAGTACCAGACCTCGGGCGCGTCGGGTTACTACAACTACTTCGGCTCGGCGGCCGGCGATCCGTCGAAGGGCTATTACAGCTTCGACATCGGGTCATGGCACGGGATCGTGCTGAACAGCAACTGTTCGCAGGTCGGTGGGTGCGGCGCCAGCTCAGCCCAGGCGACATGGCTGCGTGCCGACCTGGCCGCCCATCCAGCCTCGTGCACGCTTGCCATCTGGCACCACCCACGGTTCTCGTCGAGCCGCAGCTCGCCGGACGGATTGACCGCCGCGTTGTGGCAGGCCCTTTACGATGCCGGGGCGGAGCTAATCATCGGTGGCCACTATCACAACTACGAGCGGTTCGCCCTTCAGACACCGGCAGGGGCCGTGGACAACGCGTTTGGGATCCGCGAGGTCGTCGTCGGAACGGGCGGCGCGGCCCTCGTCGGGTTCTCCGGCGGGGTCATGGCCAACAGCCTCGTGCGCAACAACGCCACCTACGGTGTCCTCAAGCTGACGCTCCATCCCACGAGCTACGACTTTGCGTTCGTCCCGATCGCCGGCCAGTCCTTTACCGACACGGGGTCGGGAACCTGCCACGCGTCCCCGTCGACGAGTGCGCAGGAATCTGCCGCCGCCGCGACCGATATCCAGCTCCGGGCGTGGGCCCGCGACATCGCCGAGCAATCGCGTCGGGGACGGTCGTCGGACGTCCTCGCGGCCGATCTACGGGATGCCGCCACCGGATCACGTCCGAGCTCCGACTGACCGCACCCGCGACCCGTACCATGACCTCGATGGAGAAGGTCGCCTTCCTGGGGCTCGGGACGATGGGCTCGGCGATGGCCGCCAACCTCGCGCGTGCCGGGTTCCCCGTCACAGCCTGGAATCGGACGCCCGGCCGCGCGCCGGAGCTCGCCGAGCTCGGGGTCGAGATCGCGAAGTCGCCCGCCGACGCCACGGCGGACACGCCGTTGGTCGTCATCTGCGTGTCCGACACACCAGACGTCGAAGCCGTCCTGTTCGGGGAGAACGGCGTGGCGTCCGCCGCGCGGTCCGGCACGCTCGTCATCGATTGCTCGACGATCGCGCCATCGGGGAGCTGGGACTTCGCCGCGCGGCTGCGCGAACGCGGCCTGCGGATGGTCGACGCGCCGGTGTCGGGCGGGAGCGAGGGCGCCAAGAACGCGACGCTGACGATCTTCGTCGGCGGCGACGAACAGGATGTCGAGATTGCCCGTCCAGTGCTGAACGCCCTCGGGCGCACGATCACGCACGTCGGGCCGATCGGTGCCGGCCAGGCTGTCAAGGCTGTGAACCAGGTCATCCTCGCCGGCACCTATCTGGGCGTCGCCGAGGGCATCGTCCTTGCCATCAAGGCCGGCCTCGACGTCGAGCAGGTCGTGGCGGCACTCGGCGGTGGCGCGGCCCAGAGCTGGGTCCTCGCCAACCGGAGCGAGCGGATGATCGAGAACGACTACCCGCTCGGTTTCAAGGTGTCGCTCCACCGCAAGGACCTGGGGATCGCCCTGGACCTTGCCGGGCAGCTCGGGGCGGTCCTCCCGGTCAGCGCACTCGCGGCGCAGGTCGAGAACGGGCTCATCGCCAATGGCCACGGCGATGAGGACATGTCCGCGCTCGCGCGCGCGATCCGCGGGTTGTCCGGCCTCGACGGCTGATCCCGACCGGACACAGCAGGCCCTAGTCGAGGCCGACCAGCAACATCGGATCCCCGAGCTTGCCCTCATACCGGGGCCGGAAGCGCTTCGCGTTGTACATGACGGGGACATCGACCCGGCGCGGCCCGAGCGCGGGGTCGGGCAGGGCGGTGTGGGCGTACTTGCCGTCCTGGATCGCGACCATCCGCCCCGTGATCCCGCTGTGGATCAGGTCCATCGCCACATTGGCGAACGTGGTCGCGACCATCGAATCGATCGAGTCGGGCTCGCCCGAGCGCAGGTCGTAGGTCAACTCCGAGGCGAGCGTCTCGATGCCGGTCCGTGCCCGCAGCTCGTACGCGAGGGCCTCACCGACGTTGGCCTTGTGGCGATGCCCGAAGGTGTCGGCCTCGCCGACATCGCTCACCTTGGCGCCCTTCCAGATCGCACCCTCGGCGGTGATGACGAAGGCATAGTGACTCGGGTTGGCGGCGTGGTCGGCCGCCAGGAGAGAGGCCAGCGCGTCGAGGTCGTAGGGCGCCTCGGGGATGACGCACCGCGCCGACGTCACGTACGCGGTGTACAGCGCCGAGAACCCGGCATCCCGCCCGAAGATTCGGAACACGCCGATCCGCTCGTGCGACCCGAGCGTCGTCCGCTGCCGGTTGATAGCCTCCTTGGCGCGCGTGATCGCCGTCGAGAACCCGATGCAGTACTCCGTCCCCTGGACGTCGTTGTCCATCGTCTTGGGGATGGCCACGAGCGGGATGCCGGAATCCGCCAGGACCTGCGAGTAGGACAGCGTGTCGTCGCCCCCGATCGTGACGAGGACATCGATGCCCAGGGCCGCGATGTGGTCGAGAACGAGCGGGGTCAGGTCGTAGATGTCCTCGTCGACGGCGAACCTCTCGCGATCGGCCTCCGGCAGCCAGGCGGGCAGCGCCTTCGATGGCATCTTGCGCGGGTTGGTGCGCGAGGTATGGAGGATGGTGCCGCCCGTGCGCTCGATCGTCCGAGTGTTGATCCGGTCCAGCGGTCGCAGATACCCGGTCCCGCCGCCGTCGGGCAGATCCGGTTGGACGTGGGTGAGGCCCTCCCAGCCGCGCCGCAGGCCGAGGACGTCATAGCCGGCTTCGGTCCCCCGGTAGACGACGCTCTTGATGACCGCGTTGAGCCCCGGCACGTCGCCGCCGCCGGTGAGGACCGCGATGCGTTTGGGGGTCGACATGCCGTGGGGAATCCTAGCGTCTTGGTCCCGACGAGGCTGTTGCGGTTCGGTTGCGAGGGGTTGGGCGCAAACGGGCGTCTGCTAGCATCGCCGCATGAACTACGAGCTGTTCATGGGCGAGGCGCTCGCGGAGGCCCAGCTCGCCATCGGGCGCGGTGAGCGGCCGATCGCTGCCGTCGCGGTCGTTGACGAGGCGATGGTCGCGCGCGCCCATGATCGGGTCGAGCAAACCGACGACCCGACCGCTCACGCCGTGGTCGTCGCGCTGCGCGAGGCCGCCCGTCGCCTCGGTCGGGGACGGCTTGCCGACGCCACGATCTTCACCACCGAGGAGCCCTGCGCGATGTGTGTCGGCGCTCTTCTGGAGAGCGATGTCGAGGCGCTCGTGTACGCGGTCCCGAATTCGCGGGACGGGGCTGCCGGGACCGTCGTCCAGCTCGCCCAGCATGCGTCCCTGCCGCGCCGGATTAAGGTCGTGAGCGGCATCCGTCGCGACGAGGTCGAGGCGCTCTTCTCCGCCAGCCCGACCGTCTAGCGGGTCGCCGATAGGCCCGCCCAGGGATGCCGGCGAGCGGCCGTCGAAGGCTCGTTTGGTATCCTCTCCCGCGGAGAGGTGTCCGAGTGGTTGATGGTGCCGCTCTCGAAAAGCGGTGTGCGAAAGCACCGCGGGTTCGAATCCCGCCCTCTCCGCCAGCACACCCGATCACACGGACCGGGCAAAACCTCGGGCCGATGGCGTCGCGGGGCTCCGCCTCTGGCCTCGGTGCGGCTGCGGTAGCACCCCGTTACCCTGTCGTCTCGAGGAGAGGTCGCCTAGTGGACTATGGCGCCGCACTGGAAATGCGGTTCGGGGCAACCCGTCGCGGGTTCGAATCCCGCCCTCTCCGCCACCACGTCCCGCCGCCCGAACGACGATTGCGGCGAGCGCCACGCGCCCGTCGTGCCACCCGACCATGAAATACGCGGATACGGACGACCCTATGGCGCGCGCACGGTGGCTCCTGCCCCCAAATGAGGCGATCGACGCGCGCACGGCCTGTCCCGATGCGCGGTATGCAGGGTCGACGGTCGCCGGTCCTGCGGCTAGCGAACATACGGTCGTTGCCATGCGCGATGTTCATGATCTCCTGGCCAGAGGTGCCCGGCGAAGGCGCCCTCCGCCGCTCCAGGTTCCGTGCCGTGCCCAGCTGGATCATCCAGGGTTCCGGATGACGGCGGACACGAGGACTATCTGGGGATCAGCCGCCGAATGGAGATTGCGCGGGTTCCAATCGGCGGCGGAAGACTCCTTCCGACGCCAGGTGGAACGGTGGCGGACCCAAACGCCGGGGGCGACCCGCTGAGCCGTGACTGACATAGAGATCCTGCCGCTCGAGCTGTCCGAGTTCCGCTTCACCGATCCGGCGCTGGCCGACCGGCGTGGTGTCGTCATGGGCTATGTCGTCCGGCATCCCGACGGGGTGCTCCTGTTCGACACCGGGTTCGGCTTCGGCAACGCGGAGCTCGACGAGATGTACGCGCCGGTCGGCCGACCGATCCTCGACATCCTGCGCGAGGTGGGTGTCCAAAAGGACGAGATCACGGACGTCGTGAACTGTCACCTCCACGCGGACCACGCTGGTCAGAACGGCGCCTTCCCGGGCGCGCGCATCCACGTGCAATCGGCCGAATGGGAGGTTGCTCACACCACCGACCACACGGTCCTGGAATGGATCGAGGCACCCGGGACGACTTACCTCCTCATCGACGGCGACCACGAGATCGCGCCCGCGGTCCGGGTGATCGCGACACCCGGCCACACGCCGGGGCACCAGTCGCTCGCCGTCGACACCGACGCCGGCACGGTCGTCCTCGCCGGCCAGGCCTGCTATACGGCCGGGGAATGGGTCGGCGATCCCGACGCCATGGAGGGTCGGAGCGGTGCGCCGGACAAGTCCGCGTACGACCGGTCCATCGAGCGGCTGCGCGAGCTCGACCCCGTTCGCGTTCACTTCGGTCACGACCGGGCGGTCTGGACCGCCGACCCCGCCCGACCGTCGACCCCTGCTATCCTTCCCGGGCCGTGCTAGGCGGGGAACTAGCGGTGCCCTGTAGCCTGCAATCCGCTCCAGCAGGGCCGAATCCCCTCTCGAGGTCTCCGTTCTCGGTCGCCGCCCGTCGGTGCGACGTTGAGGATCGGGTCCCGCGCAGCGGCGAACCGCGAACCGTGTCAGGTCCGGAAGGAAGCAGCACTAAGCGACCATCGTCGGGTGCCGCGGAACGGCCTGATCCGAGCCGCCCGTCGTGGTGGGCCCGGGCGACGGATGATCGACGGAGGGTGCACGGCATTTCCGCTCGGCTCACTCTCGACCGGAGGAGGTCGTGACCTCGACGACACCGCACCAGGCGCTGTACCGACGCTGGCGCGCCCAGACGTTCAGCCAGATCGTCGGCCAGGAAGCGGTCGTCGAGACGCTCCGCAACGCGGTCCGCACCGACCGCGTGTCGCACGCGATCCTCTTCGTCGGGCCGCGCGGGACCGGCAAGACCTCGATGGCGCGGATCCTCGCCAAGGCCGTCAACTGCACGAACCTGCAGGACGGCGATCCGTGCGACACATGCGAGGCCTGCGTGGCCGTCCGGGAAGGGACGACGCTGGACGTCCTCGAGATCGACGCGGCCTCGAACCGCGGGATCAACGAGGTCCGCGACCTGCGTGACCGACTCGCCTATCCGCCCGGGCACCTGCGGCGGAAGGTGTACATCCTCGACGAGGCTCACCAGATCACGCGCGACGCGTGGAACGCGCTGCTCAAGTCGCTCGAGGAGCCGCCCGATTTCGTGATCTTCATCTTCGCGTCGACCGAACCATCGGGCTTCCCGCCAGCCATCCTGTCGCGGCTGCAGCGCTACGACGTACGTCGCCTGACGATCCCCGAGATCGAGGGAAAGCTGACCCGGATCCTCGAAGCGGACGGCCGAGCCATCGAGCCGACCGCGCTGACACTCATCGCGCGCCTGGCGGCCGGTGGGATGCGCGACGCGGAGTCGATCCTCGATCAGCTCTTGTCGACCACGACCGAGACCGTGACCGAGGCGGCCGTCCGCGACCTGTTGGGCCTCGCCGACGCAGCGGCCGTCGACGGTTTCGTGGACGCCCTCCAGCGTGGCGACGTGGCGGCCGGCGTCGACATCCTCGACCGGCTCGAGGAACGGGGCCGGGACCCGCGCGCGCTGCTCGACCAGGTGGTCGACGCGATCCGCATCCGGCTGGTCGATCAGGCGACTACAGACCAGGCGGGCCTCGTGGCCGTCGCTCGACGACTCGTCGCGATCGACCCCGACCGGGCCGGCATCGGCGGATTGCGGCTTCAACTCGAGCTCGCCCTCTTCGCGGGAGGGTCGTCGGCGCCTGCGGCGGCGCCCACGATCGTGGTGGCGCCCGAGGGTGCGGCGGCCTCTGCACCGGTGCCTCCGGCCGATTCGGCGACGGCCGCCGAGGCGGCACGCGCGACAGGACCGGCTCCGACGCCCCCGACCGAGGCGGCCACCGTGTCCGACGAGTCGGCCCTGAGCACCGCGTCGACCGACCAGCTTCCGACTCCCAAGCCGGCGACAACGCTCAAAGCTGCGGAAAAGCCGCGAGCGGCCAGGGCCGATCGACCGGAAGGGCCGACGATGGTGGGGGCCACGGATCCGGCTACGACTTCCAAGGACGCGACGCCCCAGGACGAGCCGACACCAGCCGTCGAACCGGCCGTCGAACCCGCAGCGGGCCACGCCGATCGCCCGTCCGTCGCGGTCCCGATCGCCGTCGGCGACGACCTCGACCGCCTGCTCGACGGTTGGCCGGAGATCGTGAAGGCGGTCAGCCCCGCGACACGGGCCGTGCTCACCGAGTGCCGGCCCATCGCTGTCGAGGGCAACGTCGTCACGCTCGGTTTCCCCGAGGCCAAAGGCTTCCTCAAGGACCATGCCGAACGACGCCGGCAGGATGTCGAGACCGCGGTCGGCGGCCTCCTCGGCCGGCCGATCAGCGTCCGGACCGTCGCGACCAACATCGAGGTGGCGCCGCTCGGGGCGGCCGACGACCTCGTCGCCGAGGCGCGGCGCATCTTCGGGGAGGATCTGGTCGACGTCGCGGAGATCGACTGAGCGGCCCCGGCCACATGACGCCGCAGCATCGGTCAGACTGCCGACACCGACACGAGGAGGAGCGCACACGATGGGGATGGGCAACCTGCAGCGCATGGCGCAGCAGATGCAGCAGGAGATGCTGCGCATCCAGACGGAGCTGGAGGCCACCACGGTCGACGGCTCTGCCGGGGGCGGGGTGGTCAACGCGACCGTGACCGGCAAGCAGGAGCTGGTCAGCATCACGATCGACCCGTCGGCGGTCGACCCAGAGGACGTCGAGATGCTCCAGGACCTCGTCGTCGCGGCGGTCAACGATGCCCTCCGCGCGTCGCGCGAGCTGGCCGAGCAGAAGATGGCCGCCGTGACCGGCGGCCTGCGCATCCCGGGGATGTGACCGGCGCGTGGCGACCCCGCTCATCGAGCCCGTTGCGCGGCTGATCGAATCCTTCGCCCGGCTGCCGGGCATCGGGCCGAAGACCGCGCAGCGTCTGACGTACCACCTGCTGCGCGCGCCGGATGCAGAGGCGCGTGCCCTGGCGGCCGCGCTCGTCGACGTTCGCGACAAGGTCGTCTTCTGCGAGCTGTGCTTCAACATCAGTGAAGGGGAGCTCTGTGCGATCTGCCGCGACCCCGGTCGCGACCAGCGCCGGCTATGCGTCGTCGAGGAGCCGCTCGACGTCCTGGCCCTCGAGCGGACCGGGGAGTTCAAGGGGCGCTACCACGTGCTCCACGGCGCCATCTCCCCGATCGACGGGATAGGGCCCGAGCGCCTGAAGATCCGGGAGCTGCTCGAACGTGCCGACGAGGCGTCGCGCGACGGCGTCCCGTTCGAGGAGGTCATCATCGCGACCAATCCGACGCTGGAGGGCGAGGCGACGGCCATGTACCTTGCCGAGCGGCTGGAGTCGGTGGTCGGCTCGGTCACGAGGATCGCGCGTGGGCTGCCGGTCGGTGGCGACCTGGAGTACGCCGACGAGGTGACCCTCATCCGCGCGCTCCAGGGCCGTCGAGCGGTCTAGGTCGGGAGGTCGCGCGTGAGCAATCTGTTGAACGACCTCGCGCTCCGCCTGTTGAAGGCCGGCGTCGTGGTGCTCCTCGGGCTGATCCTGTACGTGCTCGTGACAGGCCCGCTGGGTCAGCCGGGATCCGTCGAGCTCGTCCTGCTGTGCTGGCTCAGCGCGGCTGCGTTCATTCTGCTCGTCGAATCGAGCCCCGTCTGACGCCGGGTTCGAGCGCGCCACCAAGGATGGCGCTCTCCAAGCGAGGGGTACGCGGACCTTCGCCCAGACTGCGCCCTGGTGGGCGATTCGCGCGGGTTCATTCGCCGATCGTCACTGCGGACGGCGTCCCGGAAGACCCGGACGACAACGGTACGGATGGCCGTTTGACAGGCGGGTCTGGCTGCCCCAGTATTCGCCGCCGTGCCACCTCCCCGGAGGCCGGCGCGAGCGGGCCGAGATCCTCGGTCCAGCCCGATCGATGCGTTTGACGTCGCGCGGGGCGGAGCCTCATACTCGGGGTTCTGCGCCATGCGCCTGTCTGCGCCTCGACGCTGCACCTTAACAATTGAAGAGTGACAGGAAACATCTGGACAAGGATGTGCGAGCGATCAAACCCTCGGATGAAAGTCGCCGTGGCAACACGGCGCGATCTATTCGGAGAGTTTGATCCTGGCTCAGGATCAACGCTGGCGGCGTGCATGAGACATGCAAGTCGAACGGACACTCAGGGCTTGCTCTGAGCGTTAGTGGCGGACGGCTGAGTAACGCGTAGGTGACCTGCCCCGAAGTGGGGAATAACTGCCCGAAAGGGTGGCTAATACCGCATGTGGTGATGCGTTCGATCGCATCAGTAAAGCCGCAAGGCGCTTCGGGAGGGGCCTGC
>DASTIG010000053.1:0-44535 GCA_035717785.1 Candidatus Limnocylindrales bacterium | reverse complement strand
CGAACGGGGCCTGACAGTCCGCCGGCCCGGGCAGACCGTCGCGACCGCCGACCATTCCATCCCGACGACGCCGCGCGACCTGCCGATGCTCGACCTGCAGGCGGCCGCGCAGATCGGTCGACCCGTCGAAGATCGTCTCCTCGGGCTCGCGGGCGTCGTGGGTCGGGGGAATGGCCTGGATCGTCTGGGCCTCCGGATCGGGACATCGTCCGGTCGGACATGGACACGCTCGGTCGCCTCCTTATACGCCGCCGGCAGGTGGCGCGTACGGGCACCGTCGTACCGCCCGCCATAGGACCTCCGGTCCCTCTGCTACCCTCTCCCGACCGCACGACCAGCCCACCGGAGACCCGCGCCGCGCAATGACCGCCCCTCGCACGATCATCGACAAGATCTGGGCCGACCACGTCGTGACCCAGGACACCGGCGCCCCGGCCGTGCTCGCCGTCGACCTCCACCTCGTCCACGAGGTGACCTCGCCCCAGGCGTTCACCGGCTTGCGCGAACGGGGCCTGACAGTCCGCCGGCCCGGGCAGACCGTCGCGACCGCCGACCATTCCATCCCGACGACGCCGCGCGACCTGCCGATGCTCGACCTGCAGGCGGCCGCGCAGATCGGCCAGCTCGAGCGCAACTGCGCCGAATTCGGGATACCGCTCCACGGCATCGGCTCGCCGTCGCAGGGCATCGTCCACGTCATCGGCCCGCAGCTCGGCCTGACCCAGCCCGGCATGACGATCGTGTGCGGGGACTCGCACACGTCGACCCACGGTGCATTCGGCGCCCTGGCGTTCGGGATCGGGACGAGCGAGGTCGAGATGGTGCTCGCGACCCAGACTGTCCTCCAGCGCCAGCCGAAGAGTTACGAGGTGCGGGTCGACGGCCGGCTCGCCCCGGGCGTCTCGGCGAAGGACATCATCCTTGCCCTGATCGCACGGATCGGTGTCGGCGGGGGGACCGGCCACGTCTTCGAGTACCGCGGCGACGCGATCCGGGCGCTGACCATGGAACAGCGCATGACGATCTGCAACATGAGCATCGAGGGCGGTGCGCGCGCAGGCCTGATCGCCCCTGATGACACGACGTACGAATACGTCCATGGGAGGCCGCACGCGCCGCAGGACGCCGAGTGGGATGCGGCACTTGAGCGCTGGCGCGACCTTCCGACCGACGACGGGGCGGCATTCGACCGGTCGATAGTGATCGACGCGGATGGCCTGGAGCCGATGATCACGTACGGCACGAACCCCGGCATGGGCATCCCGATCACGTCCCGCGTCCCCTCCCCGTCCGACGAGGCGGATCCGGCGCAGCGTCGCGCGCTCGAGCACGCGCTGGCCTACATGGACTTGCAGCCCGGGCAGCCGATCCTCGGCCAGAAGGTCGACGTCGTGTTCGTCGGGTCGTGCACGAACGGGCGCATCAGCGACCTGCGGCTGGCGGCCGCGGCGCTGAAGGACCGGCGCGTGGCCGATGGCGTGCGCCTCATGGTCACGCCCGGGAGCGACGAGGTGAAGCGCGAAGCCGAGCGCGAGGGCCTCGCCGAGGTGTTCAAGGCGGCGGGCGCCGACTGGCGCGAGTCCGGCTGCTCGATGTGCATCGCGATGAACGGCGACCAACTGACACCGGGCCAATACGCCGTCAGCACGTCCAACCGCAATTTCGAGGGCCGCCAGGGCAAGGGCGGCCGGACGTTCCTGGCGTCACCTTTGACCGCTGCCGCATCGGCGATCGCCGGCGTCGTCACCGATCCGCGCACTCTGCCCGGCATCGAAACGCTGGCCGCCGTCGGGGGCCGCTGACCGTGGCCGAGCCGTTCCGGATGTTCACGAGCAAGGTCGTCCCGATCGACGCCGAGAACGTCGACACCGACCAGATCGTCCCGGCCCGCTATCTCAAGGTGACCGACAAGGCCGGCCTCGCGGAGGCTCTCTTCCGTGACTGGCGGTTCGAGGAGGACGGCTCGCTCAAGACGCCCCCGTTCATCCTGGATACGCCGGGCATGGCCGGCCGTCAGATCCTCCTGGTCGGCGACAACTTCGGGTCGGGCTCGTCACGCGAGCACGCGCCCTGGGCGCTGACGGCGTGGGGAGTGCGCGCCATCCTGTCGACCGGCTACGCGGACATCTTCCGCAGCAACAGTCTCAAGAACGGCCTGCTGCCGATCGTCGTGACACCCGATGTCCACCGCCGGTTGCGCGAGATCGTCGAGCGCGACCCGGATGCCGAGCTGACGATCGACCTCGCGGAAGGAGGCGTGTTGCTGCCGGACGGTTCGACGATCGACTTCGAGGTCGACCCGTTCGCCAAGCGGATGCTGCTGGCCGGCACCGACGAGCTCGGGTACCTCTTGTCCAAGGCGCGCGACATCGACGCCTGGGAGTCATCGCACCCGCCCCGGATCGAGACCCGCGCGGCGAGCTGACACGGGGCCATCGGACGAGTGGCGGTGGTCCAGCCCGCCGCAGCGTCTCGGAACCGGGCGGCGCCCCCTGCCGTCTCCGCGACCATGAACGTCATCCGATCCACCGGTCGCCTCGGCGTCGGTCTCCTTGCCATGGCGCTGCTCGCTGCGTGTGCGAGCGGCGGCGCCGCTCCTTCAGCGGCGCCCACCCAGCCGCCATCCGATGCGCCCGTCTCGGCACCGCCCAATGACGGCACCGGGGTTAACCCCAATCCCGACCCGGGCATCGGCGCCAAGCCGATCGTGCCGAAGCCGGGACAGGCGATCAACGTCCATCCCGTCGTCGCGGACACCATCGCGGCCCGAGTCGATGGCAACAGGATCATCGTCACGGTGACGTGGACGAGTGGGGTCGAGCCGTGCACGATCCTCGACTCGATCGTCGCGACCAAGGGCGACGGCACCTACACGGTCACCCTGAACGAGGGCAACAGCCCGCAGGAGATCGCGTGCATCGCGATCGCCGAGCAGCATGTGACCGAATTCGAGATCCCCGATGTCGCCGCCGGGACGTGGACGATCGCCGACTCGGGCGGGGTCGCCCCGCCGGTCGAAGTGACGGTCGGCTGACCCTCCGGCCCCCGCGCCGGCCACCCTCGACCACCCAGGAATGCCCCGGACCCGACCGGCCCGGGGCATCCTCATGACCCCTGTGCGACGATCGGTCTGTGAACCCGCTCGACCTCGTGGCCATCCTGCTGGTCATCCTCGCCGTCGTTCTCGGGTTCAACTCCGGAGCGCTGCCCCAGGTCGGCGGATTGCTCGGCGCCGTCGGCGGAGGCGCGCTGCTCGTCCTGGCGTTGCCCATCCTCGTCGGGCCGCTCGACAACGTTCCCGTCAACGTGCGCCCGTACGTCGTGCTGGCCGGCCTCCTGATGGCGGTCGGGATCGGCGAATCGGTCGGCTCGGCGATCGGCCGGACGGCCGCGCGGTCCCTGGGAAGCGGGTTCCTCGGGGCCGCCGACCGTCTGGCGGGCAGCATCACCGGCGTGGCCCAGGCACTCCTCATCGTCTGGCTCGCCGGCGGCCTGCTGGCGATCGGCCCGGTGCCACGTCTGACCGAGGCCGCCCAGACGTCGACCGCCATCCGGACACTCAACGCGGTCCTGCCGCCGCCCACGGAGATCGCCACCGGGCTCGGCAACCTGCTCGACGACTCGGGCCTGCCCGACGTGTTCGTCGGCTTCGAGCCGCTGCCGCGCCCACCGGTCGAGATGCCGAGCGACGCGACGGCGCGGCAGATCGCCGAGCAGGCCGGCGGCAGCACGGTGCGGATCGTGGCGGGCGTCTGCGGCGCGCAGGCATCGGGGAGTGGCGTCGTCGTGGCCGACGGGTACGTCGTCACAAATGCCCATGTCGTCGCCGGGGCACGGGATGGGGCCGTCACGGTTTCGACGGTCGGCGGCGACAGGGTCGGCGCGCGCGTGGTCCTGTTCGACCCGGCCCTCGATGTGGCACTCCTTCTCGTGCCGGACCTCCGGGCACGGCCGCTCCGCTTCGCGACCGGCGATCCCCGGCGCGGGATAGATGGCGCGGCGCTCGGCTACCCGGGTGGCGGTTCCCTCACGATCGTGCCGGCGGCCGTGGCCGGCGCGTACCGAGCGACGGGTCGCGATATCTACGGAGAGGCCCGGGTCGATCGCAACATCCTCGAGCTCCGGGCCGAGATCGAGCGTGGCGACAGCGGCGGCCCGTTCGTGCTGCGGGACGGCACGATCGGTGGCCTCGTCTTCGCCGAGGCGCGGACCGACCAGGAAGTCGGCTACGCGCTGAGTCCCACGTCAGTGGCCGTCAGGATCGCGCCTGGCCTGGGCCGCACCGGCGCCGTCGACACAGGTCACTGCCTGCGCTGAGTCAGTTCGTGTGATCCGGCGTGAGCGTCGCGATCCATGCGGCAATGGTCCGCAGGATCTTGCCCTGGACCTTCGGGTGTTCGGCGAGCAGGGTCGTGAACTCCCGGTGACCGACGACGAGGAGCAGCGCTGGTGTCGAGGCGGTGGCAGTCGCCGTGCGCGGGACCTTGCCAAGCATCGCCAGCTCGCCGAAGAAGTCGCCAGGCCCGAGATCCCGGAGGTGGCGACCTCCGCGACTGATCGCGATCGTGCCATCGAGCACGATGAAGAACTCCTCCGCTGAGGCGCCCTCCTTGGTGAGGACCTTGCCGGCCTTGACGGACACTTCGTCCGCGAGCCGACCGACATCGCGCAGCTCCTTGGCGCCGAGTCCCGCGAAGAGCGGCACCTTCGAGAGCATCGTCAGCTTCTCGTCCATCGGTCCTGGGATCCCTCCGTGTCGGCCCGTGTATCTCCGTCCCGGAGGATACGCGCTCGGCGTTGCACTCGAAAGAGCCCCCTGGCGGGTCCCCGGCTCGCTATCCTTCCGGGATGCCGCAACGGCTCGCGGGCCGCCTCGCGCCGGCGGTCGGCGCCCTCCGGACCGCGATGGCGGACGCCGCCGTCCGTCGGCTCATCATCGCCTGGTTCGCGATGATCGCCGGCAAGTGGGCCCTGCTGGTCATCACGCTCGTCATCGCCTATGGGCAGGGCGGCACGTTCGCGGTCGGGGTCCTCGGTGTCGTCCGCTTTCTGACGCCGGCCATCCTGGCGCCGTTCGCCGGGGTCCCCGCGGCGCGCTGGACGGCGCTCGCGGTGCTGCGCGCGACCAACATCGCCCGGACCATCGCGGTCGTGGCTGTGGCCGTTGTGGTCGCGACCGACGCGCCGTTCGTCGCCCTCGCGCTGGTGGTCGGACTAGAGGCAGGCCTCGGCGCCTTCACGCGGCCGCTCCACATGGGGCTACTGCCGGCGTGTGCCCGCTCTCCCGAGCAGCTCGTCGCGGCCAACGTCACGTCCAGTGCGGCTGAAGGACTGGGAACGTTCGTCGGACCTGCCGCCGCGAGCCTGCTGCTGGTCTGGACCGGACCCATCGGCGCGATCGTCGCCGTCGGCGGGCTCTATGCCGCCGGGGTGTTGGCGCTCGCCGGGGCCCACATCCAGGTCGTCGGTCGTCGAGACGCGCGAGATGGTCCGGACGTGGTTATGGACGAGATCCTCGCCGGTGTCCGAGCCGTCGGCCGGCTGCGGGGTCCGCGGCTCGTGGTCATCGGTTTCACGCTGCAGACGTTCGTCCGGGGCCTGCTCACGGTGCTGACGGTCGTCGCGGCCATCGAGCTTCTCGGGATGGGCGAACCGGGGGTCGGCACCCTCAACGCGGCGATGGGTCTGGGAGGGCTGGTCGGGGCCGGGGTGTCGATCGGGCTCGCTGGTCGCGCACGACTCTTTCCAGCCTTCGTCGTCGCGCTCGCGGGCTGGGGTGCGCCGATCGCATTCATCGGCCTGCTCATGAACCCGACCGCGGCGATCGTGGCCATGCTCGCCGTCGGCGTCAGCAACGCATTCCTCGACGTCGCCGGGTTCACCATCGTGCAGCGGACGACGCCGAATGCGGCCCGCGTCGCCGTGCTCGGGCTGATCGACGGCGTCGCCAACCTCGGCCCGGCAATCGGTGGGATCGTCGCGCCGCTCCTCATCGCGGGTGCGGGCGTGCAAGGGGCGCTCGTGATCACCGGTGCGCTGCTGCCGATCGCCGCCGTCGCGCTCGGCCTCGCCGCCCGGGGCCTGGACGAGGGTGGACCGGCCGCCGTTCGGCGCGTCGAGTTGCTGCGCGGCCAGCCGCTCTTTGCGCCGCTGTCGCTGGCCACCGTGGAACACCTGGCCGCATCCCTGGCCCCGGTCCGGTTCGACACCGGGACATGGCTGATCCGGGAGGGCGACGTCGGCGACGAGTACCTCCTCATCGACGCCGGAGAGGTCGAGATCAGCCAGGGCGAGCGCGTACTCGGGACGGGCGGCGCCGGGCTCGGCGTCGGTGAGATCGCGCTGATCAACGACGTGCCGCGGACGGCGTCGGTCCGCGCCGTCACTCCGGTGGCGGCATTCCGGATGGATCGGGACGCGTTCCTCGAGGCGGTCACGGGTTCCGCACAGAGCGATCTTGCCGCGCGCACCCTCGCCGCGGAGCGGCTGGCATCGGACCGCGCACGCGGCGCCTGAAGCCGTCGCCCTACACTGCAGCGCATGCCCGACCCGTCCGCGCCGGCACCGTCACACCCCTACGACCGGCCGACCGACCCCGCCAAGCGCCATTCGGCGGCCCTGACCGATGGCCCCGACCGGGCCGGCGCCCGGGCGATGCTCAAGGCGATCGGTTTCACCGACGAGGACCTCGCCAAGCCGCTCGTCGGCGTCGCGACGACGTGGATCGAGACGATGCCGTGCAACTACAACCAGCGCCGGCTGGCCGAGTCCGTGAAGGACGGGATCCGGGCGGCCGGCGGCACACCGATGGAGTTCAACACGGTCTCGGTGAGCGACGGCGTGGCGATGGGCACCGAGGGCATGAAGGCGTCGCTCGTCAGCCGCGAGGTCATCGCGGACTCGATCGAGCTCGTCATGCGCGGCCATCTGCTCGATGGGGTCGTTTGTCTCGTCGGTTGTGACAAGACGATCCCAGGAGCGGCGATGGCGCTCGGGCGCCTCGACGTCCCGGGCACGATCCTCTACAACGGCACGATCTACCCCGGCGTCTATCGCGGGCAACGAAACGCGACGATCGTCACCGTCTACGAGGCGATCGGCGCATATCGGGCAGGCAAGATCAGCCTCGACGAGCTGTACGAGATCGAGAACGTGTCGTGCCCCGGTCCGGGCGCGTGTGGCGGGCAGTACACCGCCAACACGATGTCGACCGTCATGGAGTTCATCGGCCTCTCACCGGCGGGTCTGAACGGCATCCCGGCCGAGGACCCGGCGAAGGATGAGGCGGCGCGCAAGACCGGCGAGCTCGTGATGGACCTCGTCCGACGCGACGTCCGGCCGTCGAGGTTCGTCACCCGAGAGTCGCTCGAGAACGGCATCGCAAGCGTGGCTGCGACCGGTGGCTCGACCAACGGCGTGCTGCACCTGCTGGCGATCGCGCACGAGTTCGGGATCGACCTCGACATCGACGATTTCGGGGCGATCGCCGATCGGACCCCGATCGTCGCGGATATGCACCCGGGCGGCCGCTACCTGGCCGCCGACATGTACGACGCGGGCGGCATCGGACTGGTCATGCGCGAACTGCTCAAGCGCCCGGGCCTGCTGCAGGGTGACGCGCCCACCGTCGACGGCCGGACCATCGCGCAGATCGCCGCGGACGCCAAGGAGACCGAGGGCCAGAAGGTCGTCCTCCCGATCGAGACCCCACTCAAGCCGACCGGCGGGCTGGCGATCCTGCGCGGCTCGCTGGCGCCGGATGGCTGTGTCGTGAAGCTGGCAGGGCACGAGCGCCGGCTGCACCGCGGGCCGGCACGCGTGTTCGACTCCGAGGCGGCCTGCTTCGAGGCCGTCAAAGACCGCCGCATCGTCCCGGGCGATGTCGTCGTGATCCGGTACGAAGGGCCGGTCGGCGGACCTGGGATGCAGGAGATGCTGAGCGTGACCGCCGCGCTGGTCGGCGAGGGCCTCGGCGACGAGGTCGCGCTGATCACCGACGGCCGTTTCTCGGGCGGCACGCACGGGTTGATGATCGGCCACATCGCACCCGAGGCCGCGCTCGGCGGACCGATCGCGGTCGTCGAGGAGGGTGACGAGATCGTCATCGACGTCGATCGGAAGGCGCTCGACCTGGAGGTCCCGATCGACGAGATCACGCGTCGGCTGGCCGCCTGGACACCCCGGCCGCCGAACTACGTCGGCGGCGTGCTGGCGAAGTACGCGGCGCTGGTCGGTTCGGCCTCGTCCGGGGCGGTGACGACGGGCGGCCGGATGACCGCCAACCTCGCGGGGCCGCGCATCGCTCCATGAGCCGTCGGATCCCGATCGGCATCAAGACCTCGCCGCAGGCAGTCGACTGGAGCACCCTCGACGCGACGTGGCAGCGCATCGGCGCGCACGACGTCTTCGAGTCGGTCTGGATGAACGACCACCTGATCGATGTCGCGCATGACCGCCACGGTGCGAGCTTCGAATCGATGACGGCGATGGCAACGCTCGCCCATCACGTGCCCGGGCGCTGGCTCGGCGCGGCGGTCCTGGCGGCGACCTTCCGGCACCCCGCCGTCCTCGCCAAGGCGGCGACGGTCATGGACCACGCCACCGGCGGCCGGTATATCGTCGGCCTGGGAGCCGGCTGGCACGACGGCGAGCACCTTCCGTTCGGCATCCGGATGCCGCAGATGCCGGAGCGGTTCGACCGCTTCGAGTCGTCTGTCCACGTCCTCCGCGCACTGTGGTCCGACGCCGCGAGGACCCCGCCCGGTGTGACCCGTCCGGACCCGTTCTACCCACTCACCGATGCCACGAACGAGCCGCCGACACTGACGCCGGGTGGGCCACGCTTGTGGCTCGGCGGCCAGAAACGCCGCGGGATAGCGCTGGCGGCCGCAGTTGCCGACGGCTGGGTCCAACCGGCCGTGGCAGTCGGCGAGGGACGGCCGACAACCCTCGAGGACTTCAGCGACAGGCATGCGGCGCTGGTCCGCGCCCTCGAGGAGGTCGGCCGCGACCCCGATACCTTCGAGTTCGGCGCCCAGGTCCCGACGGGCACGACCGATGACGACCGGCGGCACGCGTTGGACCAGGCCCATGAGGCGGCCGAGCGCGGGGCGACCCACGTGATCCTCGCCCTGCGACCGAGCCTTGGCCCTGACGGCGTCGACGCCGTCGCCCGCCAGGTCGCCGAGCCGCTGCGAAGGGCGCTCGGGTGAGGGCACCCCAGGGGCTGCGCACCCGGCCCGCAGTCTCCAGCGCCGATCCGCCCGGAGCGCGCATCATGACCAGGTGACCGATACCCCCTCGCCACCGGCGTCGGAACTTCCGCCGGACCCCCTCGCCTACGACTCGCCGCGGGCCGTGCGCGCCCGTGAAAAGGGTCTCCAAGCCCCCTACATCGCCGGCGGACTGGACCCGGATCCCGCCGCGGGTCGGGCCGAGGAGCGGCGGCTCGGGCGGCTGCTTGTCGTGATGATCGTGGTCATCGTGTCGTCCGGCTTCGTGATCGGGACTCTTGTCGCCCTGCTCGGCCCGCTACGCGGCCCGTGACGACCGGCGCAATGAGCTTGCCGTCTGCCGCGGTCGCGGCCGCCGACTGGGAGGCGGCTCACGAGGGGGTGGTCACCACCCTGCGCGAGCTGATCCGGATCCCATCGGTCAACCCGCCCGACCCCGCGGCTCCTGAACAGGAGACGCGCGCCGCGCGCTATCTCGAAGGATGCCTCCGGGCGCTCGGCCTCCACGCCGAAGTCGTCGAGCCCGCCCCTGGTCGCGGCTCCGTCCACGCCCGCCTGCGGGGTGACGGGACCGGCGGCGAACCGTTCCTCCTGCTGTCGCACCTCGACGTCGTTCCGGCACCGCCCGATCGCTGGTCGCACGACCCGTTCGCCGCCGACATCGCCGACGGCTACGTCTACGGCCGCGGCGCGGTCGATATGAAGGGCATGGTCGCCCTCGAGCTCGGCGTCATCGAGCGGTTGGTCGACGAGGCCCGCGCGGCCGGCCGCGACCCCGCCAGGGACCCGATCCCTGGCCTGCGACGAGACGTGCTGTTCACCTGCGCGGCCGACGAGGAAGCGGGCTCGACCGACGGTGCCCGCTGGTTCGCCGCGCATCGCCCTGAATGGTTGCGGGCTGCGGGAGCGGTGAACGAATGTGGCGGCGTGTCGGTGACGGTGGCCGGCCGGAGACTTTATCCGATCCAGGTCGCCGAGAAGGGCTTCGTCCCGTACCGCATCCACGTCACGGGTAACTGGGGCCACGGCTCGATGCCACGCGACGACAACGCGGCTGTCCTCGCCGCGGACATCATCGTACGACTCGCCGTGCCCGGGCCGGTCCGGATAACGCCGGTGATGGTCCGGTTCCTCGAAGCGGCAGCCGCGGTACTCCCCGGCGATGCAAGGGCGACGCTGCGCTCGATCGCGCGCGGTGAACTCGCCCCAGACGCGACGGACCGCGCGATCGACGGGCTATGCGACCCGATGTATGCGCGCGCTCTGCGGGCCCTGATCCGCGACACGCTCAGCCCGGACATCGTCCTGGCCGGCGTCAAATACAACGTGATCCCGGGCGATGCAGTCATCGAGGTCGACTGCCGCATCTTGCCCGGGACGAGCGAGGCCGACATCCGCGCCGAGGTCGAGGCTCGCATCGGCCCGGACCTGCTCGCCGCGTGCCACATCGAGCGGTTGGCCTGGGGCGACCCGGTCGAGGCGCCGGCCGAAGGCCCGCTGTGGGACACGCTGGTCGCGACGCTGCGCGATCACGATCCCGAGGGCATCCCCCTCCCGGTCATGGCGCCATTCGCCACGGATGCCAAGGCGACATCGTTGGTCGGCACCCCGACCTACGGCTTCTCGCCGTTCCGCCTCGAGCCCGACGAGCGCTTCCTCGAGCGCTTCCACGGCGTCGACGAACGGATCTCGCTCGACGCGCTCCGGTTCGGACTCCCCGTGCTGTACGACGTCGTGCGACGCTTCTGCGGCTGACGCAGCCGCCGCTCAGTCGTTCGGCCGCTGCTCCTTCGGGACCATGACGCGGACGCGCTCCTCGCACGATTCGCAGACGTAGAAGTGGCCGCGCTGCCACTCCTGTTCCGGGTCGAGCTGGGCGGCATCGTGCGGCTCGTGCTCGGGATCCGGCTCCGGCTCGGGGACCATGTTGCCCCACGATCCGTCTGAATGCTGGTGCTGGACGTAGAACAGCGCGTTGGACAACTGGCCGTATTGGAACATGCGGCGTGACCTCCTGGCCGTAGCCTACCTTCCCGCGGGTCCGGTCATGTCCCGGGTTCACGCCGTGCCCGGATCAACCGGCCTCGGCGACTGATCGCGTGCGTCGCCAGTGCCGCGACGCCCATCGCGACGATCGATCGCTCCGCGGTCGGGAGGGGCCGGACCGCGGACAGGAATTGCTCGGCGCGCCCGCGGTCGACGACGCGCAAGATGGCGTGACCGCGTGGGGTCAGGCGGAGGACCTTCTGGCGCCGGTCCTCCTCCTCGGCGCGGCGCTCCACCAGGCGCCGCTTGACCAGACCGTCGATGAGGCGGCTCGTCGCCGACGGCGACCGGTTGATGGACTCGGCCAGCTCCCCGATCGTCAGCGTGCTGCCGTCGGCGAGCACGTACAGCGCGGCAAGCTGCGTGAATCCGAGGCGGAGCTCGCCGAGTTGGCTCGCGAAGCCGATGACGAGCTCGCGCCACAGCGCACGACCCATCGCCACGCGCTCGCTGATCTGACGGACGTTCGGCAGCCGTGTCCCCGCAGCCAGGACCGGTGCCGAGAGGTCGGCTTCGAAGCGTTGGGCGATCGCGCGGCGAGGCGCCGGTCGGGTAGCCATGCATGCAAGCATGCACGTGAATCCGGGTGCCCGGCAAGGCCTGCCCGTACGCTTCCGGCGATGTCCCCGTTTGCCTTCGTCTTTCCGGGCCAGGGCTCGCAATCCGTGAGCATGGGCCGGGACCTCGCCATGTCATCGCCCGCCGCCGGGGCGGTGTGGTCCGCGGCGGACGCCGCACTCGGCGAGCCATTGAGCAGGCTTGCCTGGGAAGGCCCAGCCGACCAACTCGACCGCACCGAGAACGCGCAGCCCGCCCTCCTCGCCGCGTCGGTCGCGATCCTCGAGGCGATGCGCGATAGCTGGGTGGCAGCGGGTCTCGAGCCGCCCACGCCGACCTTCGCCGCGGGTCATTCGATGGGTCAGTACTCGGCGCTCGTCGCGAGCGGCGTGCTGTCGCTCGCGGATGGCGTTCGTCTCGTCCGCCGTCGCGGTGAGCTCATGCAAGCGTCGGGCCAGGGTCTCGACGGCGCGATGGCCGCGATCATCGGTCTCGACGACGCGAAGATCCCAGAGCTGCTGGAGGCGGCCGCGACGCGTGGCACATTCGTCGTCGCGAACCGGAACGCGCCGGGCCAGGTCGTCGTGTCGGGCGAGCGTGCCGCGATCGAGGCCGGTGCCGAGATCGCCCGTGAGTTGGGCGCCAAGCGATCGATCGTGCTGCCCGTGAGCGTCGCGGCTCACTCGCCGCTCATGGCCGAGGCGGCGGATGGCATGCGCAGGACGCTCGAAGGGATCGAGTTTCACGATCCGTCGACCACGCTCCTCGCCAACGAAGACGGCCGCCCGATCACCTCGGCTGCGGATGCGCGGACGGAGCTCGTCGACCACCTCACGGCTGGGGTCGACTGGGTCGGTGCGGTCCAGCGGATGACCGGTGCCGGCGTCACGACCTTCGTCGAGGTGGGCCCCGGCAGGGTCCTGACCGGTCTCATCAAACGCATCGCCCCGGATGTCGAGACCATCCCCGCGGACGATCCAGCCACACACGACCGACTCCTCGATCTCGCCGCCGTCGCGGCCTGATCGCCCACTCCTGGAGGGATAGCCCAACATGCGTCGACCCGACTACGACCGCCGCGTCGTCGTCACCGGACTCGGGGTGATCAGCCCCGTCGGGAACGACAAGGACACGGCCTGGTCCAATCTCGTCAACGGCGTCTCCGGCCTCAAGCCGATCACCTATTTCGACACGTCCCCGTACGAGGCCAAGGTCGCCGGCGAGGTCCAGGAGTTCGACGCCAAGGAATGGATGGACCCGAAGGCCGCGCGCCGCAGCGAATCGAGCATGCATTTCGGCGTGGCGGCGGCCAAGCAGGCCCTCGCCGATTCCGGCTTCGAGCTGACGGACGAGAACCGCACCGACGTCGGGGTCGTGTTCGGGTCGGGCGCGGGCGGTCAGCAGATGATGATCGACAACTACGTGTCCCTCCAGGAACGCGGCCCGCGGACCGTCGCGCCGACGTTCATCGCGAACGCCCTCGTCGACAGCTGTTCGGGGATGATCGCGATCGAGACGGGGGCGATCGGTCACAACGTGTGCATGGTGTCCGCTTGCGCGACCGGCACCCACAATGTCGGCGAGGCGGCCGAGACGATCCGTCGCGGCGATTGCGTCGCCGTGATCAGCGGCTCGACCGAGGCGCCCCTGCTCGAGGTCGCGCACGCCGGGTTCTCGAACATGCGCGGGATGGGTCTCCCCCGCCCCGGCGAGGAGCCGCAGACGGTATCGCGCCCGTTCGATGCCACGCGCGACGGGTTCGTCCTCGGCGAGGGCGCCGGCTCCCTGTTCCTCGAGGACCTCGAGATCGCCAAGGCGCGTGGCGCGAGGATCTACGCCGAGGTCGTGGGGTACGGCTCGGCCGCCGACGGGTGGGACATGGTCCAGCCGATCGACGCTGGGATCGGCTCTGCACGGGCGATGCAGATGGCGCTGGACCGTCGCGGCGTGCCCGCCGACGAAGTCGACCTCATCAATCCGCACGGCACGTCCACCCCGCTCGGCGACAAGCGTGAGGCGGAGGCGATCTGGACGACGTTCGGCTCGCGCTCCGCGCGCGACGCCAAGGCGATCGCGATCAGCGCGACCAAGTCGATGACCGGACACATGATGGGCGCGGCGGGGGCATTCGAGGCGTTCGCGACGGTGATGTCGGTCGCGGAGCAGTGCGCGCCGGGCACCCTCAACTACCGCGACTACGACCCGGACTGCGACCTGTGGGTCCCGGCCGAGACGGTCCCGATGCCGATCCGCCACGCGCTGTCCAACAACATCGGTCTCGGTGGGCACAACGGCGCGGTCATCTTCAAGAGGTATGACGGGGACTGACCGGCCACCGGTCGTCGCGCCCTACAATCCGAGCCGATGCCAGAACGAGATCCCGCGCGCCGTGCGGTCGTCACCGGCCTAGGCGCGATCATGCCGATAGGTAACGACTTCCCGACGTATTGGGCGAACCTCCAGGCTGGCGTGACCGGTACGCGCACGATCCGGAGCTTCGATGCGTCGCAGCACGAGGTTCGGATCGCGGCCGAGGTCCTCGACTTCGATCCGACCAAGGTCATGGACCCCAAGATGGCCCGCCGCATGAGCCGCTTCATCCACCTCGCGATGGGCGCCGGCAAGGAGGCCGTGGCGGACTCCGGCATCGACTTCGCCGCCATGACGCCAGAGCAGCGCGACCGTGTCGGCGTCGTCGTCAACACCGGCGGCGGCGGCATCGAGCAGATCATCGACGGGACCCACGTCCACGACCAGAAAGGCCCCCGGTTCGTCTCTCCGTTCGCCGTGCCCGCGCTGTCCGGGTCCATGGCGGCGGCCTTGCTGTCGATGGAGTGGGGCCTGACCGGGCCCGTCATCACCCAGGTCGCCGCGTGCGCCACGTCCGTGATCGCCTTCCACGACGCGCTCCGTCTGATCCGCGAGGGCGAATGCGACGTGGTCGTGACCGGCGGCACGGAGGCACCGATCTGGCCGATGGGGGTCGCCGCACTCGCCAACATGACGGCGCTCTCGAAGCGGAACGACACGCCCGAGACCGCGTCGCGACCGTTCGACCTGACCCGGGATGGGTTCGTCCTGGGCGAGGGGGCGGGCATCGTGATCATCGAGTCGCTCGCCCACGCACGTGAACGGGGCGCGACACCGGTCGCCGAGGTACTCGGCGGCGCCCTGACCGCCGACGCGTTCCATATCAGCGCCCCGGAGCCGACGGGTCGCGGCCAGATGCGGTCCATGACGAATGCCATGCGCAACAGCGGGATCGCGCCGGACGAGGTCGACTACATCGTCGCCCATGGCACGGCGACGCCGCTCAACGACGTGACCGAGACGCGCGCGATCAAGGCGGCGTACGGGGAGCACGCCTACAAGGTCGCTATCAGCTCGCCGAAGTCGATGATCGGCCACCTCGTCGGCGCGGCAGGCATCGCCAGTGCGCTGGCTGGCCTGGGCGCCATCCGCGACGGAGTCATCCCACCGACCGCCAACTTGCGCACGCCCGATCCCGAGTGCGACCTGGACTACGTGCCGCTCACGGCGCGCACGGCCAGGGTCGATACGGTCGCGGTAGACGGATTCGGGTTTGGCGGCCAGAACGCGGTTTCGATCTTCCGCCGCGTGGTCGACTGACGCCTCAGCGCAGCGCGCGACCCTCGAACGTCTCGATCGCGTCGATGAACGCCGGGCCGAGCGGCGCGGAGCGATCGGCCTCGTAGTCGTAGCGGACCATCACCGAGTCGCTCGTCGCGACGAGTCGTGGACTCCCGCCAGGCCCGCACGCCGTCAGCCGATGCTCGAGCGTGAACGACGAACGACCGATGTGAGTGGCCCGCGTCTCGACCGTGACGGTCTCACTGTGGAAGACCGGCGCACGGTACGTGATCCGTGCCTCGGCGAGGATCAGACTCTCCGCCCCTTCGTGGCCGGCCGAGACCGGCTCGCCGGTGACGTCGGTCCAGTAACGAATGCGGGCCATCTCGCAGTACGTCAGGTAGACCGCGTTATTGACGTGGCCCATCGCGTCGGTGTCGGCGAAGCGCACTTCGATGTCGACCGCGTGAGCGAAGTCGCCCGCAAGGTCACGCGGATCCGCACGGGTCTCGATGCGTGCGCGGGTCGCCATCTCAGGACTCAGTCTGGCGACTCGACGATGAGCCTGCCGGCCATCCCGGCGTCGGCGTGGCCTGGCACGGTGCAGACGATCCGGTACGTGCCGGGCTGATCGATCGTGAACCGGATCGTGCGGGTCTGGCCAGGACGTGCGCCGGCGTCGACGTTGGCCAGCCCTTCGACTTCCCAGTCGTGGAAGATCGGATCGTCGTTGCGGAAGGACAGGACGACCGTCCGTCCCGCCTCCACCTGCAGGTCCGCCGGAGTGAACGCGGTGTTGCGGGCCGTGACAGCCACACGCGTGGCCCCGGCGTCCACCCAACGGTCGGCGGCCATGACACCGCCAGCCAGCCCGACCGCCGCCAGCGCGACCACCGCGAGGAACCACGCCTGGCGCAGTCGCCCCAGCACGCCCGGCCGACCCACGCGATGGGACGCCTGCGGTCGGGCGTCGTACGACCGGAGCCGAAGAGCGTTGGCGACCACCGTGACCGACGAGAGCGCCATCGCACCCGCGGCGAGTGCCGGCGAGATGGCGATCCCGAATGCCGGGATCAGCGCGCCCATGGCCACCGGGATGAGGACGATGTTGTAGGCGAAGGCCCAAAAGAGGTTCTGGCGGATCACCGTCATGGTCGCCCGTGAGAGGCCGATGGCGGCCGGGACGCCGCGCGGATCGCCGCCGATGAGTGTCACACCTGCCGCCTCGATGGCGATGTCCGTCCCGGTCCCGATGGCGATCCCGAGATCGGCCCGCGCGAGCGCGGGCGCGTCGTTGATCCCGTCGCCGACCATCGCGACCGTTCGGCCGCGGCCCTGGAGTCTTTCGACGATCCCCGCCTTGTCGGTCGGACGCGTCTCGGCCACCACGCGATACGCAGGGATGCCGATCTGGCCGGCGACCGCGGTCGCCGTGGACCGCGCGTCGCCCGTCACGAGCCAGACCTCGATACCCGCGGCGGCCAGCTCGCGGACCGCACCGGCCGCCTCGAACCTCACGGGGTCGGCGATGGCGATCAGCCCGGCGCCCCGGCCATCGATGGACACGCCGACCGGGGTACGCCCGTTCGTTGCAAGAGTCTCGAGGGCTGAAGCGAACGGCGAGAAGTCGATGCCCTCCGCGACGAGCCACGATGGCCTGCCGACTGCGACGGTCCGTCGGCCCGCGGCTGTCTCGACCATGCCACGGACACCGCCGCCGATGGTCGCCTCGAATTCCGTGACCCGGTCGAACCCGAGCTCACGCTCGTTGGCGTACGCGACGATGGCCGCCCCGAGCGGGTGTTCGCTGGCACGCTCGAGGGCACCGGCGAGGTCGATGACGGCCCGTGCCGCGACCCCGGGTGCGAGGACGACGTCGGTGACACTCGGGCGACCGAGCGTCAGTGTGCCCGTCTTGTCGAACACGACGGTATCGACGCGATGTGCGGTCTCGAGGGCCTCGCCGCCGCGGATCAGGATGCCGGCCTCAGCTCCGCGGCCGGTCCCGACCATGACCGCGGCCGGTGTGGCCAGACCCATCGCGCACGGACAGGCGATGACGACGACGCCGATGAACGCCGTGAGTGCCAGGGTGGTCCGCGGCTCCGGGCCGAAGACGAACCACACGACGAACGTCGCGACGGCAACCAGGAGCACGACCGGGACGAACACCTCGGCGATCCGGTCCGCGAGGTGCTGGATCGGGGGCTTGCTGCCCTGCGCTCGCCGGACCGCTTCGACGATGCGCGCGAGCGCAGTCTCACGGCCCACACGGGTCGCCCGCATCACGAACGTCCCCGTCGTGTTGAGGGTCGCCCCAACGACCTCGATGCCGGCGGTCACCTCGACGGGAAGCGCCTCCCCTGTGAGCATGCTGGCATCGACCGCTGACGCTCCTTCAACGACGACGCCGTCGACCGGCACCCGTTCGCCCGGCCGCACGCGGAGCAGGTCACCGACCGCGACACCCTCGAGCGGGACGTCCACCTCACGGCCGCCCTCCACCCGGCGCGCGGTCGCCGGCTGCAGGCCGATCAGGCGGCGGATCGCGCCTGCCGTGCTCGCTTTCGCGCGTCCCTCCAGCCAGCGTCCGAGCAGCACGAGGCCGAGGATGATGGTCGACGCATCGAAGTACGTCTCCGGGTGCAGGCCTGCCTGATGGATCGTCTCCGGGAAGAGGGTCACGCCGACGCTGTACAGCCAGGCCGCCGTCGTCCCGACCGCGATGAGCGTGTCCATGTTGGCCGACCCGTGACGTGCCGCCCGCCACGTCGCTCGATAGAACCGGGATCCCGCCCAGGCCTGGATGAACGTGGCCGGGAGGAGCGCCAGCCAGTTGATCGTCTCCATCGGGATGCGCGTCTGGGGGACGAACATCGCGATCATGATCGCGACCGCCACGGCGATCGACACGAGTGCCTGGCGGAGGAGCGTCCTGGACTCCTCGTCCCGACGGGCATCGGCCTCCGCTGCCTCCGCGGTCAGCGAGATCCGTGCCTCGTCCCGGCCCCACTCTGCATCGGGGCGGACGTCGTAGCCGGCCGCCTCGACGGCGGCCACGAAACGGGCGCGGTCAGCCACGCTCGGGAGGTAGCGGATGGTCGCGAGCTCCGTGGCGAGATTGACGCTCGCCGTCTCCACCCCGTCCGTCGCCCGCAGGAATCGCTCGATCCGATTCACGCACGACGCGCATGTCATGCCATCGATCGGCAGCTGGATCTCGGCGGTCGCCGCCTCGCTCGTCATACTCCTAGGGAGTATATCAGCCGTCCAGGCCCGGTCCGGGATACCGCAGACTGGACCCATGCCCGAGCATGTCGTCATGGCCACGCTCGATGGGGACGGTGCGCCATTCCGTGTCGCGGCGACCGACCTCGGGATCGCCGCGGCAGCGTGGGAGTCGGACGAGGCCGCCTTCGCGAGCGAGCTACAGTCGCGCCTCCGCGTCCCGGTCGTCGCGCTGGCCAAGGCCCGTCCCGACGATCCGGCCGCCGCGGTGCTGCGCGCCGCGATCCCGACGATCGAACGGATGCTCCGCGGCCTCCCGACGGACGGCGACGACGTGGCGATCGACCTCGCCGACCGTCCGACCTTCGACCGGCGCGTCCTCGGCGCAGTGCGTGACATTGGCTGGGGCCGCACGGCGAGCTATGGCGATATCGCCAAGCGGGTCGGAGCGCCGCGAGCGGCGCGCGCGGTCGGCGGTGCCCTCGGGCGGAACCCGGTCTCGCTCGTGATCCCGTGCCACCGGATCATCGCGGGCGACGGGACGCTCGGCGGGTACGGCGGAACGGGCTGGGTGGATCGCGACAAGCAACTGTCGCGCAAGGAGGCGCTGCTGCTGCGCGAAGGCGTCACAGTGCCCAGGCGCCGCGGCTAGACTCCGGCCCACCGGCGCCTCGTCACGGGGCCGGGCCGGGGTCCACAACCGCGAGGGATCGGGTGCCGCCGTGGCGCCCCTGGAGGTCGCATGACGGCAGCGTCCGTACCCGCCCCATCGATGTTCGCCGTCTTCCGCAAGCGCGACTTCTCGCTGCTTTGGCTCGCCCAGCTGATCTCCACCGCTGGCTCGGCGCTCACCGACCTCGCCGCGGCGATCTTCGTGTTCCGTGTGACCAACTCGGCTCTGGCTGTCGGCCTGACTTTGATGGTCACAGCCATCCCGAGCCTCGTCGTGGGCCTGCTGGCCGGGGTCTTCGTCGACCGCCACGATCGCAAACGCATCCTCATCTGGACCTGCCTGATCCAGGCGGTGATCGTCGGGTCCATCGCGCTCGTGCTCAACGTGGAGTCGATCGCGATCGTCGGCCTGTATGCGCTGCTCCTGCTCAACGCCGGCGTCAGACAGTTCTTCGACCCGGCCCATGACAGCTTGATCCCGGAGATGGCGAGCGACGAGGAGCTCGCAGCCGCCAACTCGTTCCTGTCGATCGCCTCCTTCGGCTCGACGGCGATCGGGTTCGCGGGCGCCGGCCTTCTTGCCAGCATCGATCTGCGGATCGCCTTCGTCATCGACGCGCTGTCCTTCGTCGTCTGCGCGGTGCTGATCTCGCGGATGGGCCGCTACAAGATGCCGATACCGGAAGGCGAGGCGAGCGTCGGTGTCATCGTGTCGAACCTCAAGTCCGGCCTCGGGACCCTGTTCGGCACGGACGTGCTGCGCTCGCTGTTCTTCGTCGGCGCCCTGATGTTCTTCTCGTTCGGGCTATGGAACGTCCTCCTGCTGCCGATGTCACTGCGCGAGCTCCATGCGACGGAGTTCCAGTACGGACTGCAGGAGGGCTTGACGTCGGTCGGGTTCGTGCTCGGCTCGTTCTTCATGGCGCGCTTCTCCAGCCGCCTGCCCGAGTCGATCTGGGTTGTCGTTGGCCTGATCGGCATGGGCGTCTGCGGGCTGGCCTATGCCTCCGCGACGTCGATCCCGATCGCGATCCTCCTCGTGATGATCTCGGGGTTCTTCAACTCCCCGGCGTCGGTCGCCCGTTCGGTGCTGCTCCAGCGGAACACGCCGCGCGACATGCGCGGCAGGGTGTTCTCCGCGTACTACGTCATGCGCGATGTGATCTTCCTGTTCGGGATGGCCGGGGCGGGCCTCGCCGACGTCATCAACGTCCGGGTGATGATCGCCTTCGCCTCGGTCCTTTTGTTCGGGTCGGCGCTCTACGCGTTGTTCGCGCCGGGCCTGGGCATCCGATCGCTGCGCGCCGCGCGAGCGCGCCTGGAGGAGGCGGCGGAGCCGGCGCCCACGGCGATCCCATCGCGACCCGCGACGATCGCCGATTTCGATCGACTGGTGACCAACCTCACGACGTTCGCCCGGCTCGACCAGGCGCAGCGCGAGGCGTTCATCCGCGACGCGACGGTGCGCACGGTCCCGGCCGGCACGCGGATCGTCGAGCACGGCCACAGCGCGTCGTCCGTGTACTTCGTCCTGGAAGGCTCGGCCACGGCCGGCATCCCGGTCGATGGTGACTATCGCGGACTCTCGACCATGCACGACGGCGACTTCTTCGGCGAGATCGCCGCACTCACCGGAAGTCCCCGGACGGCCGACGTCGTGGCCGACACCGAGACCACCCTCCTCGAGGTGCCGGCGGACGCGCTGCGCGCGGTCATGTTCGTGCCCGAGATCCGGCGGTTGGTGTTCTCGACGCTCACGTCGCGGCTGACGACCACCGAGGCCGCCGACCTGCCGCGGCTCGCTGGCCCCGATCAGGAAGCGCTGCGCGACCTGCGCACACCGCGCCCGATCGTGGAGGCCGTCCCCCGCTCGTCCACGGGCGACTCGGGTTCGTGACGATGTCTCGCAGGTGACACCTCCCCGGTCGGCTCTGGCCTAGGGGTGCCGCCACACGGGGCGTATGGTTGCCGGAGCACATCAACCGTCACATCAGGAAGGAGCGGTTCGATGAAGAAGTACAAGCTCCCAAAGGACCCGTTGGTCGAACCGGAGAAGCGAGACCCGAGCGAGGGGTTCATCGACGAAGCGGATGTCGAGGGACACGGGCTGCCGGTCACCGCGCCACCGAGCCTCGGGCAACAGGGACCAGGTCACGGCGGCGAGCTGACGCCGACCGATAAGGATGAGGACACGACCAGCTGATTTCGACGCGCCCCGTCACGACACCCACCGCCCGGCACGGCCGGGCGGTTTCGATTCAGGTGGGGATCGTGGCCGTCGCGGCGAGGAGCGCCTTGATCTCGAAGGGCGACGCTGTCGGATAGCGCGACCTCAATCGGGCGGCCTGACCGGCCAGGTGCGGCGCGGCAAACGAGTTGCCCGTCGCGCGGATACGACCACCGCCGTGCCACGCGACATCGACGTCGACTCCATGCGCGCCGAACTCGACCGGAGGTGAGGGATTATAGAACCAGGTCTCCGGGTCGGCGACGTCGTGTGCCGCCACCGAGAGGACGGATGCGAACAGCGACGGATACGAGGGGCCCGACACGTTGTTCGCGGCACACACGAGCAGCGAGTTCGCGAAGTACGACCGGTCGGCAAGCGCGTGGAACGCGCTGAACATGGCCTCGCTGCGCGATGACAGGCTGAGATTCACGACGGCGATGCCCGCCACGATCGTCCAGTCGACAGCGGCCGCGAGGGCTCGCCCCTTGCCGCGGTTGTCCGCGCCGAGCATGCGGATCGACACGAGGCTCGCCCCTGGGGCGATGCCAGCCACGATGCCGGCGCACGCGGTCCCGTGCCCGACGAGGTCGAGGGCCTCCGGATCGTCAACGACGATCGCCTCGTCTCCTTCGAGGTCAACACGCAGGTGCCGGACGACCCGCCCGCGGACGGCGGGATGATCGCCGTCGACGCCCGAATCGATGATGGCGACGGTGACGCCCTGCCCATCCGCGTCGCCGAACACGTCTTGGCGATCCAACCGGCCGAATGGTGGATCCGTTCGCGCGAGCCCATCGCGTGCTCCGGCCGCGAACGCCTCGCTCCACGCTGGCAGCGAGATCGTCACGGCCGCTCCGATCGGCGTCCGCGCTCGCCGTCGGCGCGGTCGCCGTGGCGGATGAGCGCATCCAGCCAGTCGATCGCGAGGCGCTTCGCGTCCGCATCGACGTCGCCAAGGCGGGCGATCCGGTCGGCGATCGCCCACGTCGGATCGTCGTCGTCGGCAAGCCCGACTGAGGCGCGGGCGACGAGGGCATCGATCGCTGCGGGGTCCGCCGGCTCGCCGGTCGACTCGGTCGGCTCAGCAAGCAGGTCCGACAGCGCCGTGGCAAGGATGGCGCCGGCGTCCTGGCGCAGACGCCCGTTGCGCACGGCGAGCGTCGCAACGCCCCCCATCGCCGTCGCGATGTCGAGGTCCCGCAGCGAGAATGTCCCGTCGTTCTTGTCGAGCGCCTCGAGCACACCGACCGTCCCCGTCTCATCGTTCAGCGGCACGGCCAGCAGCGTCGATGGGACATGACCGGTCGCCTCCGCGACCGAGCGTTCGAACCGTGGATCCGCCGCGACATCGGCGACGGCGAGGGGCTGCCCGGTCGTGAAGACGTAGCCGGCGATGCCCACCTCCGGCTCGATTGCCATCCCCACGATGCCGCCCGCGGCCGGGCCTGACGCCGCCCGGAACACCAGTAGGTCGGTCGCCGCGTCGTAGAGCGCGATCGAGGCTGCCTGGGCCTCGAGTGTGGTCACGACAGCCATGGCGACCGCGGTCAGCAGCTCGTCATCGTGTCGTGGGGCGATGCGGTCCGCTGCCGCGACCCGGCGGCCCACCGCCGCGAGCACCGCCTCGACGGTGTCGCCCTCGCGGCTCATCGTCGCGTGGCGAGCGCGAGCCGGCTCGCGTCCGGGATCACCAGCTCGTCCCCGTCGAAGCGGACGAGGCCCTCCGCCACGAGATCCGCCAGCAACCGGTTCACCGATTGGCGCGACGCGCCGATCATCCCGGCCAACTCGGCCTGCGTGTACGGCCACGACAGACGATGCTCACCGACCAGCGTGTCGGCTTCGGCGGGATCGCGGCCGTCCCCGATCGCGAGGGTTCGCAGGAGGTGGCGAGCGAGGCGCCCTGGAAGGTCGAGGAAATGGAGATCCTCGACCTGTGCGGTGAGCCGCCGGATCTCGCCCGCCAGCGTGACCAGAAGGGCTCGGCGCAGGGCAGGCTCGCTGTCGACCAGAGCGTCGAACGCGTCACGCCGCAGGACGTGCGTTGCGGTCGGGTCCAGGGCGACCGCTGTCGCAGACCGTGGAGCGCCATCGAGCAGCGAAAGCTCGCCGAAGAAGCCGCCCGGGCCGATGGTGGTCAGGATGGCCGGCTCGGACCCCTCATCGGACGGGATCGTGATCTTGACCGCACCGTCCGAGACGATGAACAGCGCGTCACCGGGATCGCCCGCATGGAAGATCGTCTCGCCCTTCCGGAAGCGCCTGGGCCGGAGGGCCGCAGCGCACATGTCGAGCGACGCCTCGTCCATGTCCGCGAACAGGCGGCAGGCTCGCAGAGCCTCACGCAGGGCGCCTCCCGAAGCGGCCGATCCAACCATGCCAGCCATCGTACGCGGCGCACAGCGTCAACACCCGCTGCGACTGTGGTGCGTCACCGCACCAGATACGAAAAGCGTCGCGAATTTGACACAGGCTCCGAACGGTACGAAGGTACTATCCCGCTATAGGACTTGGAATCGCATCAAAATCAAGCTGGGGCAGTGAGGGGTGATCATGTTCTTGAGCGCGCGTAGACGTTTCCGACCCATGAGGACCGCGTTCGCCGCGATCCTTTCCGCCCTGGTGGTCACGGCCGCACTGGGTATCACCGTGAGCGCGGCCGACCCGAACCCGTGCGAGCCAAAACCGTGCCTCCTGCGTTTCGCGAATCAGCCGAAGACGACCGTGACCGATGGCACCATCACGGACGAGTTCAACAGCTCGGGTGGCGCCATCCGCGTCGAGATCTACGACGCGAAGACGGGCGTGACGGTCAACTGGAACGCTGCGGTCACACTGACGCTGGGCTTCAAGCCGGGCGGTAGCACGGCGACGCTCACCGGCGGCGGGCCAGTCAACGCGGTGGCCGGCGTCGCCACGTTCCCCGCCCTGAAGATCGATGTTCCTGGGGCCTACAAGCTGATGGCCAGTAGTCCCGCAGCATCGAACACGCCACTCTCCGGCCGGTTTATGGTGTCGGACACGGTCGAAGAATGCACTGGTCCCGGCTGCAGCTTCACCGAGAACCAGGGGTTCAACAGTTACACGACGACCCCGAAGAACGGGACCGCGGGCGCAGATTGGGCCACCACGCTCAACCTGCCCGGGCTGAGGATCTCGTGTGAATTTGCTCCTTTCAACTACTCGGACCTCCGACAGCCGAATGCGGTCTGGTACGTATACGACGATGGCGGCACTTCGTCGAAGAAGAACGTGATCGTCATCGACAAGTTGATCGTCCAGGAGACGCCCGAGAACGGGGCCTCGAAGTACCGGGTCTGCTACACGTCACCCGTCCGCTTCCGAGACCGCACCGGCAACTGGGCCCAGCCAGATCCGTGGACCAACGGCCCGTCGGCCTTTTTCGGGGAGACCTGGTACACGGGTCTGCTGCCCGACTGCGGCAGCAAGAAGAACCCTGAGTTGCCATGCAGCCTTGGCTTCGTGGGCAACAGCGCCGGCGACCGGATCGGCACGTTCCTGACGCCGCCGGGTGATCCCTCGTATCGCTGACACAGCAGCTGAGCATCCGCTCGACGATCACCGCCCCGGCCCCGCCGGGGCGGTTTCGCGTGTAGCTCGCGAGCAGGAGCGGGTTCATGACACCGAACGGCCGTAGACTCTCCCAATGAGGGTCTGCCTGGCGTGCGGGACGGAGAGCCCCGACGACGCGCGCCTCTGCCCGGATTGCGGTACGCCGCTCGCCCTCGACCCGACGGCCACCGAGGTCCGACGGTTCGCAACCGTCGTGAATTCTGACCTCAAGGGTTCCACCGCCCTCGGCGAGAAGCTGGACGCCGAGTCGCTGCGCGAGGTGCTAACCCGCTATTTCGACGAGATGCGGTTCGTCTACGAATCCTACGGCGGCACGATCGAGAAGATCATCGGCGACGCGATCGTCGCTGTCTTCGGGGTGCCGACACCGCGCGCCGATGATGCGATCCGTGCCGTCGAAGCCGCCGCCGCTAGCCTGGCGGCCCTGGCAGACCTCAACGAGGAGTTCGAGCGGATCTGGGGCGTGCGCCTGATCGCACGGACCGGCCTGAGTACGGGGGACGTCGTGGTCGGCGAGGCACTGGCTGGCCAGCATGTCCTGACCGGCGACACGATGCGGATCTCGTCGGCCATGGAACAGAACGCACCGCCGCTCGAGATCCTCATCAGTGAGGCGACCTACGCGCTGGTCCAGGACCAGATCGAGGTCGAGGCCGTCACGTCGGTCACGCCCAAGGGTATGGACGCTGCCATCCCCGCGTACCGGGTCGTCGCGGTGCATCCGCGTCAGGCGGAGAACGGTGCCGTCTCAGCGAGCGGCACCGTCGCCACCCGCTCGACGTCGCGCGAGAGCCGCAAGACCGTCACGCTCGTCTTCGCCGATCCCAAGCCGACGTCCTTGAAGGGCGAACCTCCGTCGGCCGAGGCGCTGCGCGACGTGATGACGCGCTACTTCGACGCCATGCGTGTAGCGCTCGCCCGCCACGGTGGGACGGTCGAGAAGTTCATCGGGGACGCGGTCATGGCCGTGTATGGCCTGCCGGTCCGCCACGAGGACGACGCCATCCGCGCGATCCGCGCGGCCGCCGAAATGCAGGAGGCCCTCCCCGACCTGAACCGGTCGTTCCGCGAACAATGGGGCCTCGAGCTGCATAATCACATCGGGGTGAACACTGGCGAGGTGATCGCCGGCGACGCCTCGACCGGCCAGCGGCTGGTCACCGGCGACGCCGTCAATACCGCGGCTCGGCTGGAGCAGGCCGCCGGTCCCGGCGAGATCATCCTCGGGGACCTGACCTATCGACTGGCGCGCGAGCAGATCGACGTCGAGGAGATCCCGCCGTTGACCCTGAAGGGGAAGGCGGAACCCGTGCCGGCATATCGGTTCGTCGGGCTCCGCGCAGCTCCGACCGGGCCGGAGACGGAATCCGCGCCGTTCGTCGGGCGCGAGGCGGAGATGGGCCGCTTGACCTCGGCGTTCGACGCGGTCCGGGGTCGGACCGGCGCGGCGCTGCTGACCGTCGTGGGCGACGCCGGGGTGGGCAAGACGCGGCTGATCCGGGAGTTCGCGGTCTCGGTATCGCGTGATGCGCATGTCGTGCGCGGGCGTTGTCTTCCGTACGGCGACGGCATCACGTTCTGGCCGATCGCCGAGATCGTCCGCGGTGTGGCCGGGATCACCTCCGACGATGCGCTCGAGACGGCGATGGCCAAGATCAGCCTGCTCGTCGGCGAGCTAGGGATGACCAACAAGGATCGGGCGGCCGTGATCGACCGGGTCTCATCGGCATTGGGCCTCACCAAGGGTCAATTCCCGGTCGCCGAGCTCTTCTGGGGTGTCCGGAAGCTGCTCGAGTCGCTCGCCCTGGAGCAGCCGCTCGTCATGATCGTCGACGACATCCACGCAGCGGAGCCGACGCTCCTGGATCTCCTCGACCATATCGCCGACACCGTCGAGTCCGCACCCATCCTGCTGATCTGCTCCGCACGCCACGAGCTGGTCGATCGGCATCCCGAGTGGTCGGAGTCCCACCGTGAGCGCCTGCTCGTCCTTCAGCCCCTCTCCGACGACGACACAGGACGGATGATCGATGAGCTGCTCGGGCGGGCCGGCCTCGACGAGGGGATCGTCGGCCGCGTCGTCGCAGCCGCCGAGGGCAATCCCCTGTTCGTCGAACAGATGGTGTCGATGATGATCGACAACGGTACTCTTCGACGCGAAGTCGATCGGTGGGTCGCCACGGACCGCGCGGCGGATTACGTCGTTCCGCCGACGATCCACGCCCTCCTGGCGGCACGCCTCGACGACCTCGCCGAGGACGAACGAGAGGTGGTCGAACCGGCGTCGGTCGTGGGCCTCGTCTTCGCCGAGGATGCCATCGAGCATCTCATCGAGGCCCCGCGCCGGCCGACCGTGCCCGTCCACCTGCGCACCCTCGCCCGGAAGCAGTTCGTTCGACCGGATCGAATCGACGACGAAGAGGCGTTCCGGTTCGGCCACCAGCTCATCCGCGACACCGCGTACGGGAGCCTGCTCAAGCGCGAACGCGTCATCCTGCACCAGCGCTTCGTCGATTGGGCGGACCAGGTCAACCGGCAGCGTGGACGCGAGACCGAGTTCGAGGAGATCCTCGGGTACCACCTCGAGCAGGCGTACCGCTACCGGAGCGAGCTCGGGCCGCTGGACGACGACGCGATCGCGCTCGGTACGCGCGCGTCGACGCGCCTCGCATCGGCCGGACGACGTGCGTTGGCCCGCGGCGACTTCCCGGCCGCGGCGAACCTCCTCGACCGCGCCGCTCGTCTCCTCGGCGAGCGAGACGCCGAGCGACCTCGACTGCTCGTCTCGGCGGGCGAGGCGTACCTGGAGATCGGCGAGTTCTCGAAGGCCGACGAGATCCTGATCCAGGCAAGAGCGGACGCCGCGACCGTCGCGGAGCACCAGCTGGCGATCACCGCGGACCTGATCCGGCTCCAGCTCCACCTTCGTAGCGAGGCATCCACCTCGATCGACGACGTCATGCGTCAGACCCATGCCGCAGTGGGAGATCTCGAGGCCTACAACGATGCGAACGGGCTGGCCCGGGCCTGGCGGTTGCTCGAGTTGGCGAACGGAGTGAGCGGCCAATACAAGGCGGCCGGCGACGCGAACGCGAAGGCGATCGAGTACGCCAGACGCGCAGGGGACCGGGTCCTCGAGATGCGACTCCATGCCTCGTCGGCGCAGGCGCTTCTGTCGGGGCCGATGCCGGCACCGGAGGGGATCGTGCGCTGCGAGGAGCTGATCCGCATAGGCGAGGGGAACCGCCGTGGGCAGGCCGTGACGCTTGCCGGCCTCGCTCACCTCCGCGCGATGGTCGGCGACTTCGAGCGGGCACGCAACGACTATCGACGCGGACGCGCGATCCTCGAGGAGCTCGGCCTGCGTTTCGATGCCTCGACCATCTCGATCGACTCGGGCCCGGTGGAGTTGCTCGCGGGCGACCCCGCCGCCGCCGAAGCGGAGCTGCGCAAGGACTACGAGGCGCTGGATGCGATGGGCGAGCGGAACTACATCTCATCGATCGCTGGGCTCCTCGCCGAGGCGTTGTACCGCCAGGATCGCTTCGAGGAGGCAGCTCACTATGCGGCTCTCGGCGAGGAGATCGCAGCACCGTCCGATGTTTACTCGCAGTACCTGTGGCGGGGCATCCGCGGCAAGCTGCTGGCCCGCGATGGCGCGCATGACGAAGGGATCGCACTCGCGACGTCCGGCGTCACCGAAACACGGGCGTCCGACGACATCGAAGGGCAGGGCAATGCGCTGATGTTCCTCGCCGAGGCACAAACGGCCGCAGGGAAGTTCGATGAAGCCTCGCGGAGCGCCGACATGGCGCGCGCCCTGTTCGAGTCGAAGGGCAACGTCGTGTCGGCCGCGCGAGCACGCGACCTCCTGGAGCTCGTCGGGGTGGCGCCGTCCGGTTCGGCGGTCTCGTCGGCCTAGGTGCGCGGCACCGGACGCATCGGATAGACGCCGACGACGATCGGCGCCAGCGGGTCGAACGAGAGCTCATAGCCGATCTCGCCGCCGCGCAGCAGCTCGCCGAGGAGCGATCCCTCGCGGCTCGGCAGGCCGACATACACGTGCCCGCCGTCGA
Source organism: Candidatus Limnocylindrales bacterium (assembly GCA_035717785.1). Classification (GTDB taxonomy): domain Bacteria; phylum Chloroflexota; class Limnocylindria; order Limnocylindrales; family CSP1-4; genus SPCO01. Next base: position 15,307 of record DASTIG010000053.1, on the reverse strand, counting down.
GCTCGACCTGGGTCACGTCGTCATCCGTGCCGTCGATCGCGAAACGGCGCCTGAGCTCGTGCATCGGCACGTACGGGCGGCTCTTGATGAAGCGCCGCAACTGCGGCGCTGTGCAGCCATTCGGTCGGTCGTTGCGTGGCCCGGCCTCGGCCGCGCCATTCCCGTTGACGTGGATCGCAGGAATGGGCACGTGGCCGCCCGAGCCGTTGGTCGCGACCGGAGCGGTCGCGGGTGGCGGCGAGACAGGCGGCGGGTCTGGCTGCGTGCCCGAGATGGGCTGGGGTGCGACTGGGGCGACCGGTCGTTCGGCGGCAGGCTCGGGAGCGGGCGGACGCGGCGCTGACGTGACCGGATCGGTCGGCGCGGTCTCGATCGGTGCGGGGGCGACCGGCCGATTCGCGGTCGCGTCGGGACGTGGTCCGTCGTTGCGGTGCCGCCCGTGGTGCGGTCGGCCGTGGTGGCGTCGGCTCATCGGCTGCCCCGATGGCGGCCGGTCTCCCGGCGATCATGCTCGGCGACCGGTCGTCGCCGTCGGAAGGTGGGCATCGGATCTCGATCAGTTGGGCGGCGGCCGCTCGGATACGACCGTCGGCCCGATGATACCCCAGGGCGGCGGTCGACTCCCGCGGCGTCGCTCGGCTCGGGCGGCGGCTCAGCCCGGGACGACCGCCAGTTCGCGCGGTGCCTCGTTGAGCACGATCGGGCCATCCTCGCCGCACACCACGATGTCCTCGATGCGGGCCCCGTACTCACCGGCGTAGTAGATCCCCGGCTCGACGCTGAATGCCATGCCGGCCGCGAGTGGCATGTGGTTGCCGGCGACGAGGTACGGATCCTCGTGTCCGTCGAGGCCGATGCCGTGGCCTGTCCGGTGGAAGAACGCCTCACCGTGGCCGGCCGCGTCGATCACCGAGCGCGCGGCGGTGTCGACCTCCTCGCACGCGACACCCGGTCGGACGGCCCGCGTCCCGCTGGCCTGCGCCTCGTACAGGACCTCGAACAGATCCCGGAAACGCTCGTCCGGACCCGCCGTGGCGTCTCCGCCGTCGACCCACAGCGTTCGGGTGATGTCCGAACCGTAGCCGCCGAGCGTGCCGCCGATATCGAGGACGATGGGCTCCCCGGGGCCGATGGCGCGGTCCGACGCCTCGTGGTGCGGCGACGCGGAGTTCGGGCCTGAGGCGACGATCGCGAATTGGGCCGTGTCGTGCCCTTCCTCGATGAGCGCGTCACGGACCTCGCGTGCCACGTCGGCCTCGGTGCGGCCAACGAGCCGGCCGGCCGCGATCCGCTCGACGACGCGGTCGGCGGCGTGGGCGGCGGCGGTCAGTAGCGCGATCTCATCCGCGTCCTTGATCATGCGCAGGTCGCGCAGGACCGTCGACGCCAGTGAGTAGGTCGCCGACCGGCCGACGGCCGCCTGGAGGCGGAGGAGGTGCATCGCCAGCATCGTGTCCGACACGGCCACACGCCCGGCCGCCGGGATGCCGGCGACACCGATCCTGTAGGGATCGTCGGTCTCCTCCCACGTCACGATCCTCACCGGTGTCCGCAGTCCCTCCTCCGCAGCGCGACGTTCGAGCCGCGGGACGACGATGACGGGCTCCGTACCGGGGCGGAGGATCAGCATCGTCAACCGCTCGAGCGGCATCGCCTCGTACCCCGTGAGATAGCGCAGGTCGGACCCGACCCCGACGAGCAGCGCGTCCAGCCCTGCTGCCTCCGTGGCCGCGACCGCCCTGGCCAGCCGGCCCGTGAAGCGCTCCTCGGGGATGCTCACCCGGACGGGCAGCGTCATGAGTTCGTCCCGGGTACCTGGCCGCGCTCCAGGAATGCCGCGATCGTGGCCGGGCCGTCTTCGAACAGCTTGCGGTAGGCGTACACACGTTCGGCCCCGCGGGCGATGGCTCGCTTGCGCAGCTCGTGGTCGTCGTGCTGTCCGACGGCTACCACCCGGGCTCCGGCCGACCGAGCCCGCTCGATAGCCGCCAGCGGGTCATACGCACGTGCAGTCATGTCGATGATCGCGAAGTCCGCGTCGAGCAGGGCCTGGTCGAACTCCGGCGCGGTCTTCGCCGGGATCGGCACGCCACCGGCGGCCTGCACAGCTCGGCCCAGTCGATCCGACCAGATCAGGTCCTGGGCGAGGATCGCGATCCGCGAGGCCACGAGCCGGTCAGTCGATGGTCTGGGCGAGGTGGTGGAAGATGTCGCGGGCGGTCACCACGCCGGTGGGGCGGCCGTCCTCGACGATCGGGATGTGGCGGAAACCACCGACCGCCATCTTGTGGATCGCGACCGCGATCGGGTCGTCGTGCCGGAGCACCACCGGATCCGGCGTCATGAAATCGCGCACGTGGAACGACGACAGCCGTTTGCCGGCGGCCTTCACGACCGCGTCGCGATCGGTGAAGATCCCGACCAGCCGGTCGCCGGCCATGACCAGGACGCAATCTGTCTCGGCCTCGTACATGCGGGCGATCGCCACGTCGATCGGCGTGTCCGCGGTGACCGAGATGGGCGGGGGGGCGCCGAGCTCGTCGAGGTGCTCCCCGAGGAGCTGACCCTTGAACGCCGGGGCCTGCGTCGGTGTGTCGTGGCCGAAGATGTCGGCCCCGCAGTTGTCGCAGATGTCGGCGCCGGCAAGATTGACGAAGCCGCACACGGGACAGCGCATCCCGTCGTCGCCGCCCTCCTGCCCCGCGACGATGCCGTCGTCGCCGCCGGTGACTACTCGACCGTCCACGTCTCACCGCCGTTGAGGACCTTGGCCAGGTCGCCCTCGCCGGATCGAGCCACGGCCGCGGCCAGCTGGTCCTCGATGAGCCGGTCGTGCGTCGGCCGGCTGGTCGCGCGCAGCACGCCGACCGGGACCGGGAAGTCCGGCCAGAACAAGCGCGATAGGACGAGCGCCAGGTAGGGATCGTCGGACGCCTCGTCGTGCACGAGCAGGTCCGCTTCGGTCACGCCATCGTGGCCGATCGTCACGACCTCCGGGTGGAGACCGCGCAGCCGGATGCCCTTGTCGCGGTCCTTGCCGAAGATCATCGGCATGCCGTGCTCGAGCGTGAGCATCCGGTCCTCGCGGACCTCGCGGTCGGTGAAGTCGCGCCACGCGCCGTCGTTGAAGATGTTGCAGTTCTGCAGGACCTCGATGAAGGCGCTGCCCTTGTGGCGGCCGGCGCGTTCGAGCGTCTGCTGCAGATGCTCGGTGTGTGTGTCCACGGAGCGGGCCACGAACGACGCCTCCGCGGCGAGGGCAAGCGTCAGCGGCTGGATCGGGGTGTCGATGGTGCCGGCCGGGGTCGACTTCGTGCGCTTGCCGAACTCAGACGTCGGCGAGGCCTGGCCCTTGGTCAACCCGTAGATCCGGTTGTTGAACATGACCATCTTGAGATCGACGTTGCGCCGCATCGAATGGATGACGTGGTTGCCGCCGATCGACAGCGCGTCGCCGTCGCCGGTGATTACCCAGACCATGAGGTCCGGCCGGGCTGCCTTGAGACCCGTCGCGAGCGTCGGGGCACGCCCGTGGATCGTGTGGAACCCGAACGTGTTCATGTAGTACGGCAGCCGACCCGAGCAGCCGATGCCCGAGATGAAGACGATGTCCTCCTTCTCGTAGCCGAAGTCGGGCATCACCTTCTGGGTCTGGGCAAGGATCGAATAGTCCCCGCAGCCGGGGCACCAGCGGACCTCCTGGTCGGACACGAAGTCCTTGCGGGTCAGCGCGATGACCTGCGCGTTCTCGGGGCTCAGCGCGGGCTGTGCGCCGTTGCCGTCGACGGTCGTGGCGGCGCCGTTCGTGCCGGCGCCGTTCGTGCTCATGGTCTCCTCGGTCATGCCGGCACTCCCATGATCCTCTCCGCCTCCTCCACGATCTCGGCGATCCGGAAGGGCTTGCCACGCACGCGGTCGTAACCGATCGCATCGATGAGATAGCGGGCCCGGACGAGCAGCAGCAGCTGGCCGAGGTTCACCTCCGGGATGAGGACCTTGCCATAGCTCCGCAGGACCGCTTCGGTGTTCGCGGGGAACGGGTTGAGGTGGCGGATGTGGGCGTGGGCCACGGAGCGCCCATCGGCCTGCAGGCGCTCGACCGCCGAGCGGATCGCGCCGTACGTCGAGCCCCAGCCGAGGATGAGCAGATCGCCCTCGGACGGGCCGAACACCTCGAGCGGCGGTATGTCCGACGCGATCCCGGCGACCTTGGCCTGCCGGAGTAGCTGCATCCTGTGGTGGTTGTCCGGGTCGTAGCTGACGTTGCCTGTGATGTCCGCCTTCTCGAGCCCACCGATCCGGTGCTCGAGCCCGGCTGTCCCCGGCACGGCCCACGGGCGAGCGAGCGTGTCCGGGTCGCGGAGGTAGGGCTGGAACGGGCCATCGCCCTTGGCGGCGTTGGGGACCGCGATCGACGGCAGATCGGCGATGGACGGGATGCGCCAGGGCTCAGATCCCGTGGCGAGGAACGCGTCGGACAGGTAGACGACCGGTGTCATGTACTTGAGGGCGAGCCGCACTGCCTCGATCGCGTAGTCGAAGCACTCGCCCGGCGTGGCCGGCGCGACCACCGGCAGCGGCGAGTCGGAGTTCCGCCCGAACATCACTTGGAGCAGGTCCGCCTGCTCGTTCTTGGTCGGCATCCCGGTCGAGGGTCCGGCCCGCTGGACATCGATGACGACGAGCGGCAGCTCGACCATCACCGCCAGGCCGAGAGCCTCGCTCTTGAGCGCGATGCCGGGGCCCGAGCTCGCCGTCATGCCGAGCGCACCACCGTAGCTCGCGCCGATCGCGGCGCCGATCGCGGCGATCTCGTCCTCTGCCTGGAACGTCTTGACCCCGAACGATTTGTAGCCCGACAGCTGGTGGAGGATGTCCGACGCCGGGGTGATCGGATACGAGCCGTAGAACAGCTGGCGGTCGGCCAGCTTCGAGGCGGCCAGGAAACCGAGAGCGGTCGCCTCGTTGCCGGTGATGTTCCGGTACGTGCCCGGCGGCAGCTTCGCGGGCCGGACGCGGTAGTGCGTGTGGAACATCTCGGTCGTCTCGCCGTACGCGTAGCCGGCCTTGAGTGCGCGCTTGTTGGCTTCGGCGATGACCGGCCGGGCGGAGAACTTCGAGTCGATCCAGTGGAGCGTCCCATCCATGCTCCGCTCATAGAGCCAGAACATCAGGCCCAGGGCGAAGAAGTTCTTGGTCAGGTCCTTCTGCTTGCTGGTCATCTCGAGCCCGTCGAGCGACCGCTCGTTGAGCGACGAGATGGGGATCTCGAAGGTCGTGAAGGCCTTCAGGGAGTCGTCGGTCAAGGGGTTCGCGGCATAGGCCGCCTTGTTGAGATTGGCCTGCGTGAACGCGTCGCTGTTGACGATCAGAGCGCCGCCCGGAGGCAGGTCGCCGATGTTCGTCTTGAGTGCCGCAGGGTTCATCGCCACGAGCACGTCCGGCTGATCGCCCGGCGTGTGGATGTCGGTCGAGCTGAAGCTGATCTGGAACCCGCTGACGCCCGGCAGGGACCCCGCCGGCGCTCGGATCTCGGCCGGGAAGTCGGGCAGTGTGCTGATGTCGTTGCCGAACACGGCAGCTGTGCGTGTGAACTGCGTCCCGGTGAGCTGCATGCCGTCGCCGGAATCGCCAGCGAATCGGATCGTGACCCGTTCGAGCTCCTGGATCGGGAGCTCCGGCTCCCTGGTCGTCGTCATCCGCCTTCGGGCTGCCTCATACGCTGGTGCGGACGCGGTGGAAGGTTGAGCAGCTCCTCCGGGAACGACTCGGCGAGGTACTTGATGATGTCGACCTGGCGGACCACGCCGACCAAGTGGCGCCGCTCGTCGACGATCGGGACGTTGCGATAGCGGCCGGTCTGCATCAGGTCGATCGCGTCGCGGATCGTCTGGTCGAGGTCGAGGGTCTTCGGGTCGGTCGTCATCAGCGTCTCGACCGGCTGGCCGAGGTCGACATGGCCGACGACGATGCGGGCGAAGATGTCCCGCTCCGTCAGCACGCCGACGAGCAGCCCCGAGGGCTCGCACACGAAGACCGAATCGCCGGTGCCGGTCCGCTGGATGGCGCGCAGGCACTCGGCGAGACTCGTCCCGGGTGGGACGGTCACGGGCTGGCGGCGACTCAGCACGCGCAGCCGCGCATCGGTCAGGGCAGGGACGCGACGCGCAACCGCGCCCTCGGTGAGGTCGGTCACGCTCGAAGTGTAGTGCGTCCCTGCGTGAGGCGGGCCCGCGGACATCATCCGTGACGCCGCCGGCTGTTAGCCTCGCGCCGATGGATCGACGCACCGCCCTGGGCATCGGTTTGGTGGTGGTCTCGGCCATCGGGTACGGGTCGGGATCCGTGCTCGCGCAACCGATCTATGAGACCGGCATCGACTGGTTGACGCTCGTCGGTTGGCGCTTCCTCTTCGGTGCTGCGCTCGGGTGGTTGTGGGTGCTTGCCTCGAGCGAGCGACGGGCGGCTGCTCGGCGCATGCCGGGTCGCCAGGTAGCCGTGGCACTCGGGTTGGGAGCTCTGTTCACCGGCAATGCCGGGACGTACTACGCAGGCCTGGAGACGGTCCCGGCCGCGCTCGCCGGTGTGCTCGTCTATACCTACCCGGTCATCGTCGCGGTGCTCTCGTTGCGGTTTGCCACGCGGCTTCCGGGGCGGCGGCCATGGGTCGCGCTGGGCCTCGCGGTGGTGGGATCGGCGCTGGCGCTCGGCGGGATCGACGTCGCCACGGCGCCTCCCACGTCCGGCCTCGTCCTGGTCTGGGCGTCCGCCCTGATCTACTCGGTGTGGATCATCCTGTCGGCACGGCTGTCGGGCGAGCGCCGAGATCGGCTCGGGAGCGACGCGCCGCCCGCGACCGAGCCGGCCGGCGACGCGGCGGTCACGACGGCGTTGATGATGAGCGCGACGGCGGCCGTCTACGGGATCGCCGCGCTGGCGGTCGGGCGTCCGCTGGATCCGCGGATCGTGCCGGGCGAGGCCTGGCCGTTGCTCGCCTTGGTGGGTCTCGTCGCCTCGTTCCTCGCGATCCAGACCTTCTATGCCGGGGCTCGTCGCATCGGCGCGGCCAAGGCGGCATTGGTGGCGACCGTCGAGCCGCCGATCATCGTCGTGCTGGCGTGGCTGGTGCTCGGCCAGACGCTCGCGCCGATCCAGCTGGCCGGAGCCGCGCTGATCGTGATCGCCGTGGTCGTGGCGCAGACCTCGCCGCGTCCGCGTGGCGCCCCGGAACCCGCCACGCCGCTCGAGGCGGAGGTCTAGGGGCGCCGCGATCCGGGCTGGCCAGCCCGCAGCTCGGGCTGTCAGCCCACCTTGATGCCCGTCGCGTTCCTGACAGGAACCGTCTCGCCATGAACGAGCGTGGTCAGTGGCGAATCCGGACGACATCTGCATTCTCGGGAACCCAGCCCCGAAGAGCTGTGCTGATCTCCTTCCCAAGGGGAACGCATCCGTTCAAGTAAGTGGCCGGTGAGCCCAGTCTGCTTCCATGGCGACGTGGTGCAGCAGCCTGTCCTCCGAATGAGTTTTGGTCGGGCATGCCTCGACGCACGCATCGCCCTCGACCTGACGCAGCAGCAGGTTGCGAAGCGCGTTGGAGTGTCGCGGTCCTACATCGCAAAGGTCGAACTGGGTCAGGCTGACCCGTCGCTCGACATGGTCGATCGGATCGGCGAGGCACTCGGCCTCGATCTCCAGCTTGCGTTCCACCCACCGATCTTCCCGGCGGGAACTCGTGCCCATGATGCAGTTCACGCCCGATGTTCGGCGTACGTTGATCGACGTCTCCGGGGCCTCGGGTGGGCGACGGCACGCGAAGTCGAGATCGTCCACGGCAAATCCCATGGTTGGATCGATGTCCTCGCCTTCCATCGGCCCACGGGCACGATGGTGATCATCGAGATCAAGACCCGCCTTGAGGACATCGGTGGTCTGGAGAGGCAACTTGCCTGGTATGAGCGAGCGTCATGGGCCGCCGGCCGTGTCCTTGGCCGCGAGCCGAAACGCATCGTCTCGTGGTGCCTTGCTCTCGCAAGCGACGAGGTGGAGCACTCCGTGCGCGCGCACCGAGATCTGCTGGCGTTGGTTTTCCCGTTGCGCGCCGCTGAGCTGGCCGATGTTCTGGTCGATCCTCAGTCCCGGCAAACGGGGTCTCGCGGGTTCGCCTTGATCGATCCATCGAGTCGTCGTCGCGACTGGCTCGTCAGGACCATAGTCGATGGTCGAAGGTCACGCGCGCCATATACGAGCTACAGCGATGCCATGGCTCGGATGGGACTGCCGCGTTCCTGAGTCGTCGGGCCCGAAGTCGTCAGCCCCGACCGGCCGCTGCGAGCATCGCGCGGGCCCCGGCCGACACGAACGACCCCTCCGAGCCGAGACCGATGAACCGGAAGCCGAGGTCGAGCAGTGGCGGGAGTCCGGCGGCATCGTAGATCAGGATCCCAGCCGCCTTGCCATGGGCCTGGCACGCGCCGACCACCGTGCGCAGCGCGTCCTGGTAGACGGGCTCGTCGAAGCGGCCGGGGATGCCGAGGCTGTGCGAGAGGTCGGCCGGGCCGACGAACAGGACGTCGACCTCCTCGAGTGCGGCGATCGCGTCGGCGTCTGCGATCAACCCGGCCGACTCGATCTGGACGATCCCCACGATCCGCTCGTTGACGACACGCGCCACGTCGGCATGGCCGATCGTGCCCATGCCGGCGCCACGGGTCCGCAGCGCAACCCCACGCTGACCGACCGGCGGATACCGCAGATAACGCAGCGCGGCCCGGACCTCGTCGAGCGACTGGAGTTGCGGGAGCACGACCCCGGCCGCGCCGAGGTCCAATGCCCGACCGACCCGCAGCCGCTCGGCGGACTGTGGCCGGACGAGCGGGGTCATCGGCGTCGTACCGACCGCGTAGAGCAGGGCCAGCAGGTCCGCCTCCGTGGCCGCCCCATGCTCCAGGTCAAGCACGGCCCAATCGAAGCCGGCCTGGCCACACAGCTCTGCCGCCAGCGGCGACGCCAGATCCGAGAACACCCCGATCAGCGTCTCGCCACTGCGGATGCGCGTGCGCAGGTCGGGCATGACGAGATGATGCCGGGTCCGATCGCTCGGCGTGGACCGGCCGCGCCGGTTCAGTCAGGGAACGCCTCCGGGCCGCGCTCGCTGAGCTCACGGGCCTCGCTGGACGCGTCTTCCGGCGGCAGCCAGCTGTACGGGTAGCGCTCGTCGTCGAGATCCATCGCCGCTTGCGTGACCTGGAGCGGATGGAACGTGTCGACCATCACCGCCAGCTCCTCGGTCGCCTCCTTGCCGATCGACGCCTCGACCGTGCCGGGATGCGGTCCGTGCGGGATCCCTGCCGGATGCAGCGTGAACGACGCGATCTCTACACCTCGGCGGCTCATGAAGTTGCCGGCGACGTAGTAGATGACCTCGTCCGAGTTAATGTTCGAGTGGTTGTACGGCGCGGGGATCGCCAGCGGGTGGTAGTCGAACTTGCGGGGCACGAAGGAGCAGACCACGAAGTTCCGCGCCTGGAATGTCTGGTGGACCGGCGGCGGTTGGTGGACGCGTCCGGTGATGGGCTGGAAGTCGCCGATGTTGAAGCGGAACGGCCACAGGTAGCCATCCCAGCCGACCAGGTCGAACGGATGGTGCCGGTAGTGGTAGGCCGTGACCCGGTCGGCCGATCGGACTTGGATGACGAAGTCGCCCTCGTCGTCGCGCGGCGCGACCTCGTCGGGGGCATTCAGGTCGCGCTGCGAGTAGGGAGCGTGCTCGAGCAGCTGGCCGTAGTCGTTGCGATACCGCTTGGGCGGCTCGATCTCCGACGGCGCTTCGAGGTACAGGATGCGTTGGGCGGATCCGGCGTCCGGGTCGAGCCGCCACGTGGTTCCGATCGGCAGCACGAGGTAATCGCCCGGCCCGTAGCGCAGCGACCCGAAGATCGTGTCGCAGACGCCCGTCCCCTCGTGCACGAACAGCATCTCGTCGGCGATGCCGTTGCGGTAGAAAGCGCCCTCCGGCATCGACTGCGCCGGGCGGACGACACCGAATACGACGTCGTGGTTGAAGTAGAGCGGGATGCGACCGGTGATCGCGTCGCCGGACGGTTCGATCGCGCCCGTCTTCGTCAGTCGATGCCTGTGGAGGCCGTCATCTGCCGGCTCGAGCCGGATGCGGCTACCGGGCTCGATGCGGTGCGTGCGCGTCGGTGGCCTCAGGTGGTAGAGCAGGGAGCTGCGACCCGTGAAGCCTTCGACCCCGAACAGCTCCTCGGCGTAGAGCGAGCCATCCGCCGCTCGATGCTGCGTGTGGCGCTGGCGAGGGACGGTGCCGCGCTGGACGTAGTACATGGAGCGCCTGCCCTCCTCGGCTGAGAAGACCAGTCTAGTGGCGGCCGGACCTAAAGGCGGCCGAACCAAGCTGTCTCGAAATAAAGGCCGCCGCCATCCAAAGATCGGTCAGTCTCCAGATGGCGAGCCGGGCACAGCCTCGTACGGTGATGACATCGCACAGGAACACCATCGATGCGATAGCAGGACCAGAGAGGAACCCGCGATGCTTGCCGACTTCGAAACCAGGTTCAACCAGCACGGCGCCACGATCCGCCGAGCCGAGGCGACCTACCAGCTGATGGCAGCCCTGACACTCGAGCGGCCCGCCCGAACCGTTGACCAGCCGAAGAAGGGACCGCTGTCGGCCCTTCTGCGGCGAATCGCCGGGACGCCCGCGACGGCGTGACCATCGTCGGGCCCCGGCCAGCAGGCCAGGCCCCGTACCATGGGGCCGTGGCCACGCGGGTCGCGAGCCCTGACTTCATCGGACGCGAGCGTGAGCTCGGCTCTCTGAGCGACGCCCTCGTGCGCGGGCGCGCCGGTGACGCCGTCGTCGTGCTCGTGGGCGGGGATGCCGGCATCGGCAAGACGCGACTCGTCGCCGAGGCCGCCGGTCTGGCACGCGAGAGCGGATCCCTGGTGCTCGAGGGTGGCTGCGTGTCGCTCGGCAGCGGCGAGGGCCTGCCGTTCGCTCCGATCGTCGAGGCGTTGCGCCGTCTGCCCGGGATCATCGCAGCCGGTGAGGCCGGCACGATCCGCGACATCGACGAGCTGCGACTGCCCGAGACGAATGACCTCGGCCGCTTGCTGCCCGAGCTCGGACCAGCGGCGACCTCGGAGCCCGATGCGTTCGATCGGCCGGGCTGGGTCCAGGGACGGATCTTCGAGGGCCTGCTCGTCCTCCTGCGATCGCTGAGCGATCGGATCCCGGTGGTCCTCGTCGTCGAGGACCTGCACTGGGCTGACAGCTCGACACGCGACGTCCTGTCGTTCCTGGCGCGCAACGCGCGGACCGAGCGGTTGGCCGTCATCGGGACGTATCGCACCGATGAGCTGAACCGGCGCCATCCGCTCCGACCCTGGTTATCGGAAATGGACCGCCTGCCGCGGGTCGTGCGGATCGACGTCGGCCGGTTCGGGCGGGCCGAGTTGGATGCGCAGATCACGGCCATCCTCGGCCATCGGCCGGGTGCGGATCTGCTCGACGCGATCGAGCGCCGAGCGGAGGGTAATCCCTTCTTCGCCGAGGAACTCCTGGCGTCCGGTGCGGATACGGCCGCCGACCACCTGCCGCCGACCCTGCGCGACGTGCTGATGACTCGCGTGACATCCCAGTCCGAGGATGCCCAACGGATCCTCGGGGTGGCCGCGGTGGCGGGCAGCGCGGTCGAGGCCGACCTCCTCGCCGACGTCGCCGGTTCCGCCGAGACCGACATCGAGGGTCCCCTCAGGGAGGCCGTCGCGGCGCAGATCCTGACCGTCGACCCACAGGCCACTAGCGGCGCTTATCGGTTCCGACACGCTCTGCTCGCCGAGGCCGTCTACGACGACCTGCTCCCGAGCGAGCGACGACGCCTCCACGCCGCCTATGCGGCCGCACTTGATGCGCGCCCGGTGCCGCCTGGCGCGGAGGGCGCCAGTCACCTCGCCACGTTGGCCCACCACGCGACGGCCGCGCATGAGTCCGAGCGGGCGCTCGGCGCCTGGGTCAGGGCAGCCCGGGCGGCTGGGGCGACGCATGCGTTCGGCGAGGCGGCTCGGGCATACGAACGTGCGATCGACCTGTGGGACGCAGTTTCGGCCGACGATCGACCGACCGATACGGACGCCGCGGCGCTCTATCACGAAGGGGCGCTTGCGGCGATGGTCAGCGGGAGCAATGACCGCGCCGTCGACCTCGCGCGCGCCGCGGTCGAACGTCTCGATCCCGCGGATCAGCTCGAGCGGTGGGCGGACGCCAATGAGCGCCTCGCCCGAGCGATGTGGATCTCGGGCGGGACGGAAGAGGGCCTCGAACGGCTCGAGGCGACAGCGGAGGCATTGGAACGCACAGGCCACTCGCCGGTGCGGGCGAGGGTCTTGGCCGCCATCGCGGGCTCCCACATGCTGCGCGGCGACCACCCGCAGGCGATCGAGGCGGCAAAGGCCGCGATCGAGGAGGCGCGCGCGACCGGCGCACGGCTGTCGGAAGCGCACGCGCTCAACACCCTCGGCACGAGCACCTCCCTGCTCGGCGATTGCGGCGAGGGCCTGCGCATCCTGCGGGACGCCTTCGACCTGACGAGCGAGCTGAACGACGTGGACGACCGTGGCCGGTCCTACTCCAACCTGAGTTCCACGCTGCTCATCTGCGGATCGGGCGAGGAGAGTCTTCGCGTATCGATGGATGGGGTCGCCTGGGCGCGCGGCGTGGGCGCCAGCAACGGGTACGGGCGCTTCCTCGCCGGCAACGCCGTCGATGCCGCGGTCAGGGTCGGCCGCTGGGATGTGGCCGCGGAGCTCGCCGACGAGCTCATGGTGAGTGATGTCATCGGGGTGAACCGGCTCGGCATGATCACCGTGCTCGGGGTGTTCTTCGCACGTCGTGGTGACACGGGTGAAGCTGAGCGACTGCTCGAGGAGGGACGCGCCACGGTGGCACCGTTGCACGAGGCCCAGTTCACCGGCCAGGTGTACGTCGGCCTCGTCGAGCTTGCATTGACGACCGGACGTGCCGATCTCGCGGCGGCAGCGGCAGCCGACGGTGTCGACATGATCAGTCGCACGGCCGATCGCTACTATCTCCTGGACGTCCTGACCATCGCCGCCCGCGCGGAAGCCGACCGAGCCGAGGTCGCGCGTGCCGCTCGGGACAGCTCGACCGCCACGAACGCGGCGGAAGCAGCCCGTCGCTATTTCGAGACACTCGAAAGCTGGCTCACGGAAGCGCCGGGGCCGTTGACGTATGGAGGGCAGCTCACGGCCGCCGTGTCGCTCAGCGCCGCCGAGGCGTTGCGTGCCGAGGGCATCGCGGACCCCGATGCCTGGCGCCGAGCCGTGGACGATATCGATCGCGTCGGCATGGCCTGGCCGATGGCGTATGCCCGCTTTCGCCTGGGCGAGGCGCTCCTGACGGTACGGACACCACGTCGCGAGGTAGCGGCGGTCCTCGGCGACGCGCACATCAAGGCGGCCGGGTTGGGCGCGACTCCGCTGGTGGGCTGGATCGAGGCCCTTGCGCGCCGATCGCGCATCGCGATCGGTCCGGCGACGACGCTCGAGGAGCCGGAGTCAGCCCACGGTGCCGCCGACGACGACCACGGCCTCACCGCCCGCGAGCGCGAGGTCCTCGCGCTGCTCGTCGAGGGCCACACGAACCGGCGCATCGCTGAGGAGCTGTTCATCAGCGAGAGCACAGCCGGCGTCCACGTCTCGAACATCCTCGGCAAGCTCGGTGTGGCGACGCGAACGGAGGCGGCGACGGTGGCCGCACGGCTCGGACTGGTCGACTGAGCCGGTCAGGTCCCGATCACCTGACTCCGCCGCTGCATCAGGACCACGTCGCGCCAGCGGCCGGTGCCGTCGCGGCCCATGGAGCGCATGACACCGACCCGTTCGAACCCGCAGCGCTCGTGCAAAACAAGACTCGCCTCGTTCTCGACCATGATCCCGGCGAGAAGGGTCCAGAATCCGGCTGCCTCCGAAGCTGGGATGAGAGCCTCGAGCAGCATTCGGCCGACGCCGCGACCGCGCTGGTCGGCGGCGACGTAGACGCTTTCCCAGGCCACCCCGCTGTAGACGCGCCGCGCCGAATACGCTGTCAATGCGACCCAGCCGACGGCTGGGCCCCCGCGAACGGCCCGGGCGACCAGCCTGCAGTCGCGCCGATGCGACCGGTCGAAATGATCCCAGTCGGGCGCATCGCGTTCGAGCGTCGCGTCGCCCGTGGCGATGCCCTCGGCGTAGATGCGATGGACGGCCGGCCAGTCGGCGGGAGCCATCGGGTCGATGCGGACGGCGTGACTGCGAGCCACGATCGAATCATCCCACGCGCCCGGCCCGCCCCGTTGCCGGGACGAGCGCTCCACACGGGATGATGCCCGTCGCCGGCGTGCAGGCGTCCTCATCAACTTCGGGTGATGGCCCCATCCGTGGGGCCTCGTAGAGTGGCAGCGGCGGTCCGGCGACGTGTCCTTTCACAGGGACGCGCCAGGGATCATCTCAGTCCAAACCGGTCCCGCCCTCGAGGAGGATGACCCGTGGCCAAGGCAACACGCCCAGCGCCCGCCCTGTCGGGCGCACAGCTTTCGGAGCTGCTCGGGCTGCTCAAGGGCGCTGACACCGTGGAGCTGAAGCTCACGGTCCCCGAAACCGATCACCGCTCCGCGGCAGCCTCGCTCGAACTGGACGTGCTGGACTCCCAGATCCGCCAGGTCGTGTTCTTCGACACCCCGGATCTCGCGCTGAGCCGGAATGGACTCGTCGTCCGCGCACGACGAGTCCAGGGCAAGGGCGACGACTCGGTCGTGAAGCTACGGCCGGTGGTTCCCAGCGAGCTCTCCCAGAAGCTTCGCAAGTCGCCGAACTTCGGCGTCGAAGTCGATGCCATGCCGGGTGGGTTCGTGTGCTCGGCATCACTCAAGGCGCAATGGCGCGCGGGCTCCGTCAAGCCCGTCCTTGCTGGCGCCCGGTCGATCCGCAAGGTGTTCTCGCGCGAGCAACGGGACTTCTTCGCAGCCAACGCTCCCAAGGGCCACACTCTGGACAACCTCGCGCCGCTAGGCCCCATCAACGTCCTGAAGTTGAGATTCGTTCCAAAGGCATTCCCGCGCCGGATGGTGGCGGAGCTGTGGTTCTACCCGAACGGGACACGCATCCTCGAACTCTCGACGAAATGCCAGCCCGGGGAAGCGTTCCAGGTCGCGGCCGAGACCCGAGCCTTCCTCTCCGAGAGCGGGGTGGACCTCACCGGTCAGCAGGAGACCAAGACGCGGACGGCGCT